>DAIMGK010000278.1:0-5026 GCA_036723985.1 Flexilinea sp. | reverse complement strand
AATTTAACTTTTCAAGCGTTTCCGGTGAAAGAAGATTTCACCTGTTTCAAAAACCGTTCTGCAACCGGTGTAAAGCTTTGATACTTATTCCAGATTAAATACATTTTCATTTCAAGGTGCGGTGACAGCGGGCGAAAAATCAGTCCGCTTTCTTTGGATGTATCAATCAGGTTGTTCAGCGTCAGAAGAATACCAAGCCCTTCTTTTGCAAACATTGAACCGTTATAGGAAAGCCTGAAGGATCCTTCCAGATGCAACTGGCTGAACCTCTCCTTTGCCCACGGGCGGATATCGTTTTCCCAACTCTGTTGTGAGCAAAACAGCGGATGACCGATCAGGTCATTGACTGTGATGTATTTCTTTTTAGCCAGATCCGAGTCGCCTGGGAAAACCGCGCCGAAATAATCCGCTTCCGGAAACAGGATATAGTTGTATTTCCGTTCATCCGGTACCTCGCAAATTACGGCAAAATCAAGCAGTCCCTTGTCCAGTTTTTCCGTCACCTGCTCTGTGTCACCACTTGTTATGTGATACTGGAGCGCTGGGCATTTCTTTTTAAACTCATGGATTTCCCTGGCCAGGTACCGGATCTGATAGGATTCTGCCAGACCGAAGTAGAGATTCCCCCCGGTGATATCATCCAATGAGAAGAACTCCTGCTCAATCTTGTCCGCCATGGACACAAGGTCTTCCGCCCGGTTTCGAAGCAGAATGCCTTCATCTGTCAATGCTATGCTGAAGCTGTGCCGGGTAAAAAGCTTCTTTCCCAGTTCATCCTCCAGGCTTTTCAACTGCTTGGAAAGCGTGGGCTGCGTCACATGCAGGATCTCCGCTGCCCGGGTCATGTTCTCTTCTCTCGCGACAGCCAGAAAATAACGTAATGTCCGGATCTCCACAGGCATGCTCCTTTCGATGATATTCCAAATATGAATATCATGATATTCATTATAACCATTAGCGAGCTGTTCGTAAAGACGTTATAATGAGCCCGTCAGGATGAAACAAGGAAGGTGAAACCGGTGGAAACGGAACTGGAGAAGATCCTCAGCAATCTTTCGGATGCCGGATGCGGGAACGACGAACTGGAGCACGCAAAGCAACTTTACGAAGCCGGTGATACCGAAGCTCTGATCCGGTACTTCCGGAAATGCCGGTGCAAGAGGATGGACGAACTCCACGAGAGCCAGCGCAAAGTAGACTGTCTTGACTTCCTGATTCGCCGGACAGCAAAAGCAATGCAATAAAACACCTATGAAGGAGAGATGGACCATGATCAGAAAAGAAGAGCTGAACCTCACGATAGAATGGGACAAGACCTTCCCCAGAAGCGAAAAAGTTGAACACAGCAAAGTGACTTTTGTGAATCGTTATGGCATTACACTGGCAGCAGACCTGTATGCCCCGAGGACTGCGGAAGGCAAACTCCCGGCGATTGCTGTGAGCGGTCCTTTCGGTGCCGTCAAAGAACAGTGCTCCGGCCTGTATGCCCAGACTCTGGCTGAGCGCGGATTCCTCACCATTGCGTTCGATCCTTCCTTCACCGGAGAAAGCGGCGGTTCCCCCCGTTATATGGCATCTCCCGACATCAATACCGAAGATTTCATGGCGGCGGTGGACTTCCTTTCCCTGAATGAAAAAGTGGATCCGGACCGCATCGGTATCCTGGGAATCTGCGGTTGGGGCGGTATGGCCATCAATGCTGCTGCATTGGATACCCGTATTAAGGCAACTGTAGCTTCCACCATGTATGATATGACCCGCGTGAACGCGAAAGGCTACTTTGACTCCGCCGATAACGAGGAAGCCCGCTACCAGGCAAAAGCTGCAATGTGTGCCCAGCGGCTGGAAGACCTGAAGAACGGAGAGTATAAGCTCGGCGGCGGTGTAGTCGATCCCCTGCCGGAAGACGCGCCTTTCTTTGTAAAAGACTACTACGATTACTACAAAACAGAACGTGGCTACCATCCCCGTTCCCTGAATTCCAACGGCGGCTGGAACGTCATCGGCTGCGAATCCTTTGTTAATCAGCCGATCCTTCAATACAGCAATGAGATCCGCAGCGCAGTCCTTCTGATCCATGGCGAGAAGGCGCATTCCTGCTATTTCAGCCGTGATGCCTATGCCAACATGATCGAAAACAGCAAATACACAGACAACAAAGAACTGATGATCATTCCTGACGCGGTACACACCGATCTCTACGACGGCGGTGACAGGAACGTCATTCCATTCGACAAAATACAGAGCTTCTTTGAGCAGCATCTGAAATAAAAGGAGCGTTCGTTATGAGCAATGTACTTGTTATTTCCACCAGCCTCAGGGCAAAGAGCAATTCTGATATCCTGACAGAGCAGCTGATCAACGGTGCCCGGGATGCAGGGCATGAAGTGGAGCATATCAGCCTGAAGGGCAAGGAACTCGGATTCTGCATCGGCTGTCTTGCCTGCCAGAAAACACAAAAGTGTGTGTTGAAGGACGATGCTGTCTGGATCGCTGAAAAGGTCAAAAGCGCAGATACCCTTGTGTTTGTCACACCGATCTACTACTACGAGATGAGCGGCCAGATGAAGACGCTGCTGGATCGTATGAATCCACTGTATCCTTCGGATTACAGTTTCCGTAAGGTTTACATGCTTTCTACGGCTACGGAGGATGAAGAGACTACCCCGGAAAAAGCGTTAAATGGCTTGCAAGGCTGGGTGGATTGCTTTGAAAAGGCAGAACTTGCGGGAGCACTGTTCTGCGGCGGAATTTCCGATCCCGGCGAAGCCTCCGGAAAGAAGGATGAGCAGATTGAAGCATATGAATTCGGAAAATCATTGGAATAACAGAGTCCGTACATTTGCCCTTGCCCTGGCGTTGCTGCTGCTTCTCACAGGCTTCGGCAGCGCCCTGGCAACGGAAACGACTGTACCGGAAGGGACGGACAGAATGTTTTATGCGCATGTAAATGGAAGCGTCCTGCCAATTCTCGCGAATGATAATTCCTCCGCGGACGCCTTCCTTGAATTACTTAAAACCGGCGATATAACGATTGAAATGCACGATTATGGAAGCTTCGAAAAAGTCGGTCCTCTCGGGACTGTGCTTCCCCGTAATGACGAGCAGATCACAACGGAGCCGGGAGACGTAATCCTGTACCAGGGGAATCAGGTCACAATCTACTATGATGTGAACAGCTGGAGCTTTACCCGGCTCGGCAAGGTTCAAGGCCTGTCCCGGACAGAGCTGAAAGAGATTCTTGGTGACGGGAATGCAGTCATTACCTTTTCACTGAGCAAGGAACAGAACATGGTTGGCAGATTCGATTTTGAAAAGCGGACAGTCATTCTGAACAGCGGCTATCAGATGCCAATCATCGGTCTTGGAACCTGGACGCTTGATGACGCTGAGGCGGAGAACAGCGTATATCATGCGCTGAAATGCGGCGTACGGCTGATTGATACAGCCAGATACTACGGAAATGAAGTCGGCGTCGGACGCGGACTTCAAAGGGCGATCGACGAAGGAATCGTAACCCGGGATGAAGTCTTTATTACCAGCAAAATTTATGGCGGTAATTATGAACAGGCGGGCGGCATCATTGACGATGCGCTGTCAGACCTGGACGTTGATTACATTGATCTCCTGCTGATCCATCAGCCGGGAGCGGACGATGAAGGCGTTTACAAAGCGATGGAAGACGCCGTAAGGGACGGCAGGCTTCGTTCCATTGGTATTTCAAACTATTACACGCCGGAAGCAGTGGACGAAGTATTATCTTTTGCAACGATTGTTCCTGCCGTCATTCAGAATGAAAACCATTTGTATTACCAGAATACTGAACTGCAGGAGTACGTGAAACCATACGGCATCATTATTGAAAGCTGGTATCCCTTTGGCGGCCGCGGACATACAGGGGAGCATTTCGGAAATGAAACCATTATCCGAATTGCGGAAGCCCACGGTAAAACACCGGCCCAGGTGATTCTCCGCTGGCAGCTTCAGGCCGGGTTTATCGCGATTCCCGGTTCTTCCAATCCGGATCATATTGCAGAAAACTATGACATCTTTGATTTTGAACTGACAGATTCAGAGATGGAGGAGATAAGGCAGCTCGACCGGCATGAACGGTACGAAAACTGGTAATTCTATTTCCCGATGATTCAGAAAACCGGAAGTTACCGGTTCAAGGAGATCAACAGATGAAGCTGAGGAATATGACGGGCATCTATCTATCCTGTAACGGGCAGATGCTTTTACTTTATCGTCAGGGAGGAAGGGTCGTTTCGAATCAATGGATCGCCTCTGCCGGCGGACATTTCGAAAAAGAAGAACTCAATGATCCCAAAGCCTGTGTTCTCCGTGAACTCCGGGAAGAACTTCGTCTCGACGAAGATGATCTGGCCGATATGAAAATGCGATACATCGGATTGCGGAATGTGAACGGTGAGATCAGGCAGAATTATTATTTCTTTGCCAATCTGAAACCCGAACATTATGAGCTTTTCACTTCAAACGAAGGCAAATGCAAATGGGTGGATTATGCAGATATCATGAATTATGATATGCCGCTGACAGCCAAATATGTGATGGATCATTATTTACGGACAGGACAATATACTGACTGTCTATATAGTGCAGTTGCTGACGGACAAGGTTTTCAGTTTATCGTTTTAGCAGAAACCTGACCACATCTTGGTTAAGAAACCCGGAATTTTCCTTTCCATCAGAAATATCAGGGATTTCGCTATACCCTCTGTGCACGAGGGTTTTTCTTTTTCGAAAAAAATTTTGTTGTAACTGTTGACATTACATCTAAACCGTGCTATCATCTGCCTGTCAGATGAAACCATTATGGTTACATCAAATCGGATTTGTCTCATAACAAGGGACGGAAAGGCGGATTAAAATGAAAATCGCAGTCGCAGCAGCAACAGGAAGAGTAGCCCGGAAAGTCATCAGAGAAGCAAAGGACAGAGGTTTTGAGGTAACAGCCTTCGTACGGAACCCGGCAGAAATTGACGGTGCGGATCAGGTGATCGTA
>DAIMGK010000277.1:0-5127 GCA_036723985.1 Flexilinea sp. | reverse complement strand
ATCCGGGTTCCTCCTGATGCGGAAGGCCTGATCCGCATATCGGCCGCAGGCCACGTAGTGCGTTCCGTTCACAAGCTTCAGTTCCGGCAGGGCACGGTGACATTCTTCCGTAGCGTAGGGACATCTTGGACTGAAGCTGCAGCCTTCCGGCAGGTGCATCGGGTCCGGCATCAGCCCTTTGATCGGGATAAGGTCTTCCCCGCGCTGGCGGAGATTCGGCAGAGAGTCAAACAGACCTTCCGTATAAGGGTGCAGTGTGTGGTTGAACACCTCGTCCGCAGTTCCGATCTCAACGATCCGTCCGGCGTACATAACGGCGACATCATCACATACTTCAGCCACGACACCCAGGTCATGGGTGATCATCAGCATCGCCATGTGGTTGTTGTCGATCAGTTCTTTGATCAGCGCCAGCACCTGCGCCTGGATCGTGACATCCAGCGCGGTCGTCGGTTCATCGGCGATCAGCAGGGACGGATGGCATGCCAGGGCAATGGCGATAACGACACGCTGTTTCATGCCGCCGGAAAGCTGGTGCGGATAATCGTAAGCACGGGACCCGGAAATGCCGACCATTTCCAGCATCTTTTTCGCGCGTTCCATAGCCTCTTCTTTGGAAAGCTTCTCATGCAGCATGACCGATTCGGCGATCTGTTCACCGACCGTGATCACCGGGTTCAGCGCGGTCATGGGATCCTGGAAGATCATGGCGACATCATTGCCGCGCATGTGCTCCAGCTCTTTTTCATTCATTTCCAGAATTTCTTTGCCGTCCAGAATGATCGAACCGGAAGAGATCACTCCCGGCGGATCCGGGACCAGGTTCAGGATGCTCAGCGCGGTCGTTGTCTTTCCCGCGCCGGTCTCACCCACCAGGCCCAGTGTCCGTTCCCGGCCGATGCTGAAGGAGATGCCGTTGATGGCCCGTACGATTCCATCATCCGTATCATAACGGACGACCAGATCTTTTACCTCTAATACATTTTCCATAACATCCCCCTTAGCGCTTCAGTTTCGGATCCATGGCATCACGGAGACCATCGCCCAGAAGGTTCAGGGCGAGAACGGTGAACATGATCGCGAGGCCCGGGAAAAGGCACATCCATCCGGAGCTGCGGATGTAGGAACGGCCGTCGGAAAGCATGGCGCCCCACTCCGGCGTCGGCGGAGTGATCCCGACTCCCAGAAAGCTGAGAGAGGATGCGGAAATAATGTTGGAACCGACCTTCAAAGTGGTCTGAACGATGATCGCGGAAAGGCAGTTCGGCAGAATGTGCTTCAGGATGATCTTCCAGGTCGGCAGACCGATCGCGCGGCCGGCTTCCACAAATTCCATATCACGGACAGTCATGACCGATGCCCTGCCGATACGCGCGAAGTTACAGAATGTCCCTAACGCCATGGCGAAAAGCAGGCTCGACATGCTGGTGCCGAGGATCGAAACGACCACCACAGCGATCATGATATAGGGGATGGAATAGAAGATATCCGTCAGCCGCATAATGATATTGTCGACAAGGCCGCCGTAGTAACCGGCCACCGCGCCGAGTGCCAGACCTACGATGAGCCCCAGCAGCGTGGACCCGAAACTGATAAAGAGGGAATACTTCGCGCCGTAGATCACACGGGCAAAGATATCACGCCCCATGTTATCCGTCCCGAAAGGATGCTGCCAGCAGGGCGCCATAAAGCGGTCCCGCGTCATACCGATGATGTCTTTATCATAGTCATAGAAGATGCTGGCAAGCGCCGTCCCGATCAGAAGAAGGATAATGAAAGCGATGCCCATCATAGCACCTTTATTTTTCTTGAGCCGCCGCCAGGTTTCCTGCCCCAGGGACCGCCCGATCATTTCAGTGCTGTCTGTCTTTTTCTTATTGAACAGTCTCATATCTTTATCCCTTTCCGGAGTACTGCGCTTTGATCCTCGGATCGCAGAACGCGTAGATGATATCTACAGCCAGGTTGATCACTGCCATCAGCACACAGCAGAGGATGATGGAACCTGTAACCATCGGTGTATCGCGCTTATTGATGGAATCGACGACTAAACGGCCGATACCGGGCCAGCCGAATACGGTTTCGGCCAGTGCGGAACCCGTCATGACATAGCTGAACTGCATACCGATAGCGGTAATGATCGGGATGATAGCATTCCGCAGCCCGTGATTATAGATGACCCGGTTGCGGGATGCGCCTTTGGCTTTCGCCGTGGTCATATAATCCTGACGCAGGACGTCCAGCATGGCGCTGCGGGTCGTGCGTGTCAGCAAAGCCGCCAGACCCAGGCCGACCGTAACAGCCGGCAGGATCAGGTATTGAAAGCCGCCGGTACCGCCTGAAGGGAGCCAGCCCAATTTGAGGGAAAAGAGCAGGATCAGCATCAGGCCCAGCCAGAAGTTCGGCATGGACACACCAAACAGCGCGACGATCATCGCGGCAGTGTCTTTCCAGGTGTTCTGATGCAGCGCGGTATAGATGCCGAGCGGGATGGAGATGATACAGGCAAAGATCAGCGCGCTGCCCCCCAGCAGAAGTGTCATGTTCAGGCGGCCCATAAAAGTCTGAAACACATCACGGTGCGTGATGTAGGATTCTCCCATGTCGCCTTTCAGGATACCTCCGATGTATCGGAAGTACCGGATAAAGAAGGGATCGTTCAATCCCATTTCCTCCCTAAGCGCGTCCTTCTGTTCAAAGGTGGCGTTCTCCGGAAGGATCTGATCGACAGGATCTCCCCCGGCCAGGTCCATCGCCCAGAAGATGAGCAGGGACGTAGCCAGGAGGGTAGGGATCAGGATGATTATCCGTTTGAGAATGTATCGGAACATATTTGATTGTGCTCCTTATAAAACCAAAGGTTTGGCTGAATATCGTTTGAATTAACGACCGGCGGGTCTTCATGACCCGCCGGATTTTTCAAAGATTCGGAATTTATAAATTATTCTTCAACATAGGCGCGGGCCCAGAAGTGGTTGCCGCCGCCTGCGAACAGAACGCCCGGTTCATCATAGGAATCGGAAACAACGAGGCCCTTGTTGTAGGCAATGACAAGATCCGGAACATAAAGCGGGACCTGATAGACCTTTTCAGCCATGTAATTCTGGTAGTCATAGCTGTACTGCAGGCGCTTGTCCTGATCCATCTCGGTGAGGACCTTATCGGCCAGGTCATCGACGACCGGATCGCTCAGCTGGGCATAGTTGGTCGGGAAACCGGTGTAGAACAGTTCACGATAGGTTTCATCCACGCGGGCACCGATGTTCCAGCGCCACAGGAACATCTGCTGGTGGCCTGCCGCGCATTCGGATTTCAGGGTAGCCTGGTCCATGGACTTGATGTCGACATTGATGCCGATCTCCTTCAGGTTCGCCTGGATGATCGGGGCAATGGTCTTGTACGGATCATCAGTCGGGGTGAAGAGCTCAACGGTCAGGTCACCCGGCTTGTAACCGGCTTCTTCGAGAAGGGATTTCGCGCGGTCCACGTCATAGGTGTAGCCTTCGATCTGGTCATTGTCGAGGAAGGACCAGGCGCCGCGGTTCAGGACGGAAGTCTGCCATTTGCCGAGGTCATCGAGGACGATCGCGATGACGGTTTCCTTATCGACCGCGCAGGAAACAGCCTGGCGGAGCTTCTCATTGGTGAAGGGATCTTTCGCGACGTTCATGCCAAGGTAGAACAGTCTGGTGCCGGCCTGGGTGTGAACGGTCACGTTCTCATCGTCTTCCAGGAAGCGGAGATCGGTCACAGGGGGATCGACACAGACGTCGATTTCACCGTTCTGCAGGGCGATCGCGCGCTGGGAAGCCTCGAGCAGGAACTTGAAGGTGATCTCATTGGCGTAGCTGGGGCGGTTTTCCTTGTTCCAGTAATCTTCATTCTTGGTGAAGGTCACATACTGGCCTTCTCTCCATTCCTTGAAGGTATACGGGCCGGAACCGATCAGCCACGGTTCGGTGTTGTTCGCGTCTTCATAAGCAGCCTTGGACTGGATGACAAGCGGATAGGAACCGAAGTTGTAGATCAGTTCATTGCTGTAGGCAGATGTCGTGACCTGGACGGTATAATCGTCGATCTTGCTGACATCCGTGACCAGGCCCAGCTGACCGGAGACCTTGGAAAGGGTCGGATCATCGCTGCGGGCGCGGTTGAGCGTAAAGACAACATCATCCGCGGTCAGCGGAGTGCCGTTGCTGAATTTCACGTTCGGGTTCAGATGGAACACCAGATGGGTCTCGTCTGTCCATTCCCAGCTTTCGGCAACTTCAGGATAAATCTCATAACCGTGAGCGTTATCCAGGAACACGAGCCGTTCGTGCGTAAGCGCGAAACAGTTGTTGTTGATCTGGTCATTCTGCATCATAGGATTCAATTCATTGATTTCCTGAGCGACGCCGATAACGAGATCATTCTTGATCGTTCCTTCAGCAAGCACGCCGGAGAAACCAAAGGCTGTCACCATGATGACAGCAAGTACCGCTAATAAGACTTTCTTCATGTATCTGCCTCCATAAATAATTATTTCAGACACATCTCTGCGAAAGATGCATCATCCTGAATTATTGTATTTTAATGCCAAACAAATCATTTGTAAAGAGAGTTTCTTCTCACTTTATCCGGGACAAACATCCCGCCGCGGCTGTGACGGCGGGTACGATATCGATGGGCTGCGGGTGGGGCTTATACCAGCCCCGGGACGCTAAGCTTCAGGCGGGAATTCTTCACCGCTGAGAGTGGCGCGAAGGGTAAATGACACACCCGGGGGATCATTCTTTCCCGCAAACGCGCGATAATTGACCGGGATTGAAATCTGATCCCCCTATGGGGTTTGATACGATTCAATTCTGTGAGTAAAAAAGCAGCGCAGCCGCCGAATTTCCAAAATTCGTCATATTTTTGCATTTTTTTGAAAATGTGGTGTATAATCCTTCATCGACAGTTACGGAGAGATAGCGTAGTCTGGTCTAACGCGCGCGCCTGGAGAGCGCGTATACCGAAAGGTATCGAGGGTTCGAATCCCTCTCTCTCCGCCAGAAAAAACAGGTGATCTTTGATCACCTGTTTTTTGTTTGGGACAATGGGGACGGTTCACGGTGTCCCAGACGTGGGACACCGCGAAATGTC
>DAIMGK010000276.1:4721-5144 GCA_036723985.1 Flexilinea sp. | reverse complement strand
CCGCGGTGATCCCGGTCAGCGGCTGGAACCAGTGTGTGTAATGTGTCGCTCCGTTTTCGATCGCCCAATTCTTCATGGCCTCCGCAACAGCATTCGCGACGTTAGGGTTGAGTCTTGTCCCTTCGTCGATCGTCTTCCGCAGGGACTGGTAAACGTCTGCCGGAAGTTTCGACCGCATAACGCGGTCATCGAACACCATGCTTCCGAAATAATCAGATACTGTAGCCATGTTCTTTTCTCCTTCAAAAAAATAAAATAAAAAAGGCAAAGGCATCCCATATGAAAGACGCCTTTGCCTTTACAACAGTCTGAAAATATAGAAAAAAGGGCGTTTGAGTCTGAATTCTCAAAGACGCCCTTGCCTTTATAGATGAGATTTTACCCCCGCTTTTGGGGACGTCAAGGGAATTTTGATTTTTTCTG
>DAIMGK010000276.1:2080-4711 GCA_036723985.1 Flexilinea sp. | reverse complement strand
GTCCGTATCTATATCTATTTTATCATCAAAAGAGATTAAATATTTAAACTGCCTAAAACTCATACTTATTATAACTTTCTAAAAATAAAACCGCAAGTCTCAAATGAAAAAACGTGAATGTTCCATGTAGGATTACCATTGATGTGTAACAAATGAAAATAGAAAAAGCGAATAGAAACCAATCTAAAATTAAGTCGCCAAACAAAAACCAAAGAAAGGCACTATTCGCTATGAAAACGATAACACAAAAAATGAGATTTCGGGAATCCCTGTTACGGTATGCTGAGAAAAATGGGGTTAGCAAAGCTGCAATAAAATATAATGTCAACCGACAATATGTATATCGGTGGAAGAAACGGTATAATGGCACGCTGGAATCATTAGGCGATCGATCCCATAAGCCAAAATCACACCCCAATCAACACACGGAAGAGGAAATAAAACTGATAAAAGATATGCGGCGAAGGAACCCGAACTGCGGTCTGGTAGTATTCTGGGTGAAGCTCCGGCAGAGAGGATATTCGAGATCCATCACCGGCTTATATCGAATGCTGAGACGGTTGGGAGAGACACCGGTAAAGCTTCCCAATCCGAAATATATACCGAAGCCTTATGAAGCAATGACATATCCAGGCCAGCGTGTTCAGATCGACGTCAAGCACGTTCCGGCTGCCTGTATTGTGACTTCGGATGACCATCGTTCTCATAAATTTTATCAATATACTGCTATCGACGAATACTCTCGTTTCCGGTTTGTAGAAGGCTTTGACGAGATTTCTACCTATTCCTCAGCAGTTTTCTTAGAGCATATGCTGAAAGCCTTCCGCTTTCCTGTAGAATGTGTTCAGACAGATAATGGGCCTGAATTCACGAATCGTTTTACTTCCTCTCGAGGCGCGCCCACGTTGTTTGAGGCATGCCTCAAACAACGTGGTATTGTTCACAAGCTGATCCGCCCTTTTACTCCCAGACATAATGGCAAGGTTGAGCGATCTCACCGAAAAGACAACGAATACTTTTATGCTTCTCATAAATTCTATTCGCTCGAGGATTTTCAGATACAGCTGAAAGCTCATAACCGCTGGTACAACAACTTCCCTATGCGTCCTTTAGGTTGGGTTTCACCTGCTTCTTTTTTACAAAATTTTGTTACACATCATTGACAAACCAACACAACATTGCCGGTTGACTCTTAATTCGGAATGATGTAGACTCTTTTTAAAAATGAGGAATGAGAAATGAGAAGTGACAGTGTCGGCGGGGACGGTTCACAGAGGCACTTGTGCCGGAGGGAACTGTCCCCATAGACACTGTTTCACGCCGCGAAGCGGACTTCTACAATTATTCATTATTCATTTTTCATTATTCAGAATGAGGAATGAGAAATGAGAAATGAGGAATGATGTCACTGCACGGTTTTTCTATAGATAAGAATGTCCGCGAAGCGGACTTCCGCAATTATTCATTATTCATTTTTCATTATTCATTTTGATCGGGGTTTGGACAGCAAAATGGTAACGCACGAAACAATAACCATAGACGGCAGAGAGACCCGGGTGAAGAAGCCCGGGGCGGGTGAGACCGCGCTCATTACCGACTACGGTTCCCTGGATGATTACCTCTCGATTTTTCAGGAGCACTATGATGAGAAGCGTGCGGACTTTTTTGATTCCGTGGCTAATGACACGGACCTGCCGCAGAAGGCGAAGCGCTGGGCATCCGCGTCCAGGACCATTCTGAGCTTCGCCCGGACGCTGGCGAGCGCTTACGGCGAAAAAGACAAATACTATCAGACAGCCCAGGATATCGCGGACATGATCACGAAGGACAGCGCGATCCGACTGAGCAATCTGAATCTGCATTATAAACTGATGAAAAAGGCATACCCGAAGGGTGATGAAAAGCTCATCCGTCTTTCGAAGGATGTGGAAGAGGGGATGAACTTTTTGAACCGTGCGGTCGCGACACAGACGCTGATCATCAAGGGTGTGGAAGCGGTGACCGGCGGCCCTGCGGGGCTTGAAATGGAACTGGAGACCGAAGCCGGCAGACGTGCCTGCGCGCTGGAAAAAAGAGTCCCCCGCGGACATATGTTCCTGCCCGCACGCCCGTTCCCGGCGATGGAGATCCCGGAAGGGCTCAGGGTCCCGGAATATCCGGAGCCCTATGTCCGCATGAAGAATGTCCCGGTCGAGGACCTGGTTTATGATGAGGAACATGACGAGTTCATCATCCGTCCGGGCTATGTGAGTGAAGACGGGCTGATCGACGATCAGTCGGTGGTCTGGAACTGGGAGGAGGGAACGGTCGCCATAAAGTTCCGGGGAGGTGAGCCTGAGATCTGGCCCTTCTGGAAAGCGAAGGACGCCTCGGACATCCCGACCGGGTGGCCCGCCCGCTACCTTCGCCGAAGGTTTATCGACTTTGCCGAATCTGTCAAACAGGGAATACTCAAACGAAAATAAACAGCATTTTTACACCCGAAATCGATGATTTCGGTGAAAAATGCTGTTATTTGCGTTCAAATGGAAAAGGGGCGGCTGCGCCGCTGAATGAAAAATGAATAATGAATAATGAATAATTGCGGTGTCGCTGCGCGACGATCTTTAGTGGGACAATACCTTTTACCTT
>DAIMGK010000276.1:562-2070 GCA_036723985.1 Flexilinea sp. | reverse complement strand
TCTATATTGTCCCACTAAAGATCGTCGCGCAGCGACACAATACCTTTTACCTTTTACTTTTTACCTTTTACTTCGCGAAGCGATACGGCCACTAACCGCACTTTCTTCCATTTTCATAACCTTCTGATATAATGATATTTGTGCTTTTTGCTTTTTATTTAAAGATACGGTAAGGAACCGATAAAATGCTCGTAAATTATTCAAAGAAACAGAAAGAAACAACAAAAAGGGTCCGGGATGTGCTGACCGAACTGCTGGCCTGTGCATCTGCTGCCAATACCCCTCCGGAACAGCTGGAGATGCTGAAGGAAACACTGCAGGCACTTGAAGACAGCTTTCTCGTGGTGGTGGTCGGTGAATTCAATGCGGGGAAAAGTTCCTTCATCAATGCGCTGCTGAACACGGAAAAACTTCCTGAAGGCGTGACGCCCACAACAGCGCAGATCAATCTGATCCGGTACGGTAAAACGGAGTCCGTTACACCGGTCGAACAGTGGGGACAGCTGATACAGCTCCCTGCGGATATGCTGGAATCGATGAGCTTTGTGGATACGCCGGGTACAAACGCCGTGATCACAGAGCACGAAGTGCTCACCCGCTGGTTCCTGCCGCGGGCGGATGTCGTCCTGTTCATGACTTCGGCAGACCGGCCTTTCTCGGAAAGTGAAAAGAAATTCATGCAGGCGATCAGTGACTGGGGAAAGAAGACCGTCATCATTCTGAACAAGATCGACCTGCTGGAGACGCAGGAAGAACGGACACAGGTCATTGAATTCGTGAAACAGAACGCCGAAGCGTCGCTGAAATGCGAAGTGCCCGTGATCCCGGTCTCCGCCCGAATGGCAAAAAAGGCGCGTTCACAGATGTCGCAGGAGCTTTGGATCGAAAGCGGTTTTGATGCACTGGAAAAGTTCTTCCAGGAAAAAATGGATGAACGGGCACGCTTCAATATGAAAATGCTTTCTGCGCTCGGGGTCGCCTCAAAAGTAGAAGAGGAGACGACCGCGCGGGTGCAAAATGAACTGAAGTTTTATAACGAGGACCGCAAGCTGACGGATGCCATCCGCGGACAGCTGGATCTTTATCACGGGGATATGACCAAAGAGATCGCCCGTTCCATGAAGGAGATCCACGCCATCTTTACCGAGATCCGGGAGCGGGGACACAAGTATTTTGAGGAGATGTTCGTCATCAAAAACATGCCGAATATCCTGCGGAAAGATAAAAACCGCCTGATGTTTCAGGAAAACGTGCTCCAGAATCTGCCGATCGAAGTGGAACGGAAAACGACGGAGCTGGTGGAAACACTTTCAAGCCAGCAGCAGCGGATGGTCCAGGTCATCCGGCTGCAGATCGAAAACCGCAACAGTCAGTTCCCGGGTGCGGACCTGCCGAAAGAGGTCCAGGATAAACGCTCCGAACTGCTGAGGCGGATGCAGAACTCCATTGATTCGATCCTTGAAAAGATCGAGTCTGACATTGCCCTGGATATCGGTATGAAGCATGCG
>DAIMGK010000276.1:0-552 GCA_036723985.1 Flexilinea sp. | reverse complement strand
CCGTATTATCGGAAAAAGGCCCAGCGTGAATTCGATGAGAAGATCGGTGAGATCGAGAATAACCTCATCAACGCACTGGAATCCGAATTCACACAGGAAGTTGAAGATCAGATCAGCGAAATGAACAACGCGACGCGTTCGTTTGAACGCTTCGTGCTGGCATCCATCGAAAACGGACAGAACCAGCTTGAAACGCTGGACGGCATCCGTGAAAAGATCAGCGATTGCCGGAAAGAGCTGGAAAAGTAGGAATCAGGAATCAGGGGCAAGGGCAGCGCCCGTACCTTCCGGGGAAGGCGCCGCTTTCATCATTGTTCCGGACTTCTGATCCGGAACCGCATCGTATTCTAATCTGCAGGGATAAGCATTATTCATGTCAACCGTCGAAGACATCAAAAATCAGGTCGATATCGTCGATATCGTCTCGGAGACCGTGAAACTGCGCCGGACCGGGAAGAACTATATCGGGTTCTGTCCCTTCCATGAAAATACCCGGACGCCTTCTTTCGTGGTCTTCCCGGATTCGGGAACCTGGCGCTGCTTCGGACAGTG
>DAIMGK010000275.1:0-5215 GCA_036723985.1 Flexilinea sp. | reverse complement strand
GAAGACCGTTGCCGGACGCGGCCGCCGTCGTGGAGCAACCAAGAAATAATCCTGATCTTTGGAATACGAATGATTGCAGGTTTGGGGCACTTCCTTTCCCCCAGCGGCTGCCTGCAATTTTTTCGTGTGTAAAGAGACGGAATATTTCATTTACTAATGTTATAAGAGGATATAATGGCTCAAAATGTACGCTCAGCGCGTCGTGCGGCTGCCGCACGTAAAGTAAAGCGCACCATGTCATCCGCACAGGTGCACATCTATGCTTCCTTTAATAACACCATCATCACTGTTACCGATGCCATGGGCGCTCCGGTTTGCTGGGGCAGCTCCGGCGCCGTCGGTTACAAAGGTTCCCGCAAGAGCACGCCTTTTGCTGCGCGTCTTGCTGCTGAACAGGCGATCAAGACTGCTCAGACGATGGGTATTCAGGAAGTCGATCTCATTATCAAGGGGCCCGGCCCGGGTCGTGAATCCGCTATCCGTGCTGTCCAGGGAATGGGCATGAAAGTCCGCTCCATCTCTGACATCACTCCGGTTCCGCACAATGGCTGCCGTCCTCCCAAGAAACGCCGCGTGTAATTTAGAAAGGAACGAATATGGCAAGATATACTGGTCCGGCCTGTCGATTATGCCGGCGTGAAAATGAAAAACTGTTTTTAAAGGGTGAACGCTGTCTGACCGGCAAGTGCTCTTTTGAACGCCGGGCTTATGCCCCCGGTGATCATGGCAAGTTCGGCGGCGCCCGCAGCGGCGACAAAGCATCTGACTATGCTCGCCAGCTCCGTGCGAAGCAGAAGGCCCGCCGCACTTATGGCGTCCTCGAACGCCAGTTCCGCCGCATGTTTGGCATCGCTTCCAAGAAACGCGGACAAACCGGTCTGACTTTGCTTCAGCTGCTGGAAACCCGCCTGGATAATGTTATCTTCCGCCTCGGTTTTGCTGAAAACCGCGCCCAGGCCCGTCAGCTGGTCTCTCATGGCCATTTCATGGTGAACGGTGTCCGCTCTGACATCCCGTCCATGATCCTGAAGCCCGGTGATCAGATCGAGATCTGCGAAAGCTCCAAAAACAAGACTTTCTTCAAGGATTTCGCTGAAGTGGCCGGAAAACGCAACTCCGCCGGCTGGCTGGATCGCGATGTGAAAGCGATCAGCGGCCGTGTCCTGCGGATGCCCGAACGTGCTGAAATTGACGGAAATATCACTGAACAACTGATCGTTGAATACTATTCACGATAAGCTGATTAGTCCAATACGCGGTCGTATCAGGTGTATTGGGAAGGGATGGTGATAATTGGCAACACTAATGAATATGGTAACACCTACTGTCAAGCTTGAACGCGATGCGGAAAATTACGCGAAATTCGTGATTTCCCCGTTGGAACGAGGCTATGGTATTACACTCGGTAACGCTCTGCGCAGAGTTCTGCTTTCTTCTCTGGACGGCGCTGCGATCACTTCAATGCGTATTCAGGATGTGAACCATGAATTCAGCGCGATCCCCGGTGTTCGTGAAGACGTTCTTGAAGTTATGCTTCAGATCAAGCAGATAAGGCTGATCCTGAACGATGTGGCGGTGTCCCATATGAAGCTTGAAGTATCAGGTGACGGTGAAGTCACTGCTGCTGATATCCAATGCCCCGCCGAAATCGAAATTGTGAATCCGGAACTCTACCTGTTTACGGTGGATGATCCGAAAACAAAACTGGAAATCGACCTGACGGTAGAAAAGGGTCGTGGCTATCTGCCGGCAAATGACAGAGGCAGCCATCTTCCCATCGGTGAATTGCCGGTCGATGCGATATACAGCCCTATCAAACGCGTGAACTGGAATGTGGGCAATGCCTTATATGGCCAGAGCACGAACTATGACAAACTGGAACTGGAAATCTGGACAGACGGTACGAAGAAGCCGGAAGCCGCCCTCGCGGAAGCTTCCCGCATTTTGATCGAACACCTGCGGTACATCTCGGGTATCAATGAAGAGATCCTCCCGATCTCCGCGGAACCGGAAGCTGCCATGCCTCATGTTTCCAGCGAAATTCTGGATACTCCGATCGAGAATCTGGATCTGTCCGTCCGTGTTTTCAATTCCCTGAAGCGCACAGGCGTCACTTCTGTGGGTGATGTCCTGGACCTGTTGGACAAGGGCGATGACGCTGTAAAGTCGATCCGTAATTTCGGTGAGAAAAGCCTTGATGAACTGCGCGCCAAGCTGCAGGAAAAAGGTTACCTGAAGAAAGATAAAGAATCGGAGTAAAAATGCGACACGGAGTTGCAGGTAAGAAATTAGGAAGAACATCTTCGCAGCGCAAAGCTCTGCGGACTACGTTGATCCGTCAGCTCTTCGAGCATGAAAAGATCCAGACAACGCAGGCTAAAGCTTTGGCATTCCGCGGCGATGCTGAAAAACTGATCACCCTTGCGAAGAAGGGAAATGAAGGAGACAAGGTTGCGAAAATGAACGCTGCCCGTCTGGCTTCCTCCCGCCTCGGCAACGATCGGGTTATCACTCAGAAACTTTTTGATGATATCGCCCCTCGTTTCAAGAATCGCAACGGCGGTTACACTCGTATGATCAAGCTCGGCCCCCGCAAGGGTGACTCTGCTGAAATGGTTCTGATCGAACTGGTTAGTGAATAATGATAATTGATTCTTCAACGGAAGAATCAGAATTGATCGAACGTTACAAATTTACGGTTTCTTATAACGGAACGGCTTTTCTGGGATTTCAAAGGCAGGGCCAATCAAGAACAGTACAGCTGGAACTTGAAAAGGCGCTGCGGAAGCTGGGCTGGAAAGAAGAATCGATAGCAGGCGCCGGAAGAACAGACAGCGGTGTTCACGCGGCGGGACAGGTCGTCTCCGCCGCGCTGGAATGGCGTCACGGAGAAGAAAAACTTCGCGACGCTCTCAATGCCGCTCTTCCGGATGATCTGGCTGTCCTGAAAGCGGAACACGCGGGACCGGACTTCCATGCCCGGTACAGTGCCCTCTCCAGGACCTATCACTATCAGGTGTATTTCTCACCCGCCAGATTGCCGCTCAGGGATGAATTTTCCTGGCGGATCTGGCCAAAGCTCAGCCTTGAAGCCCTGAATCAGGTCTCCCGACACTTCACGGGTATCCATGATTTCCGTGCTTTCGGTTCTCCGCCCCGAAAGGACCGCAGCACGGTACGGGAGATTTTTACGAACGGCTGGATACAGCGATCCGATGACGAAGCCACCTTTGAGATCGAGGCCAATGCCTTTCTATACCACATGGTAAGGCGGATCGTTTATCTCCAGGTCGCATATGCGAAAGGCGGCGTCACCGAAGAAGAAATCATTCGCGCGGTCAGAGACGGTATTGATGCAAAACCCGGACTGGCTCCCGCGAGAGGTCTTCAGCTCTGGCAGGTTCGTTACCCGGAACCGGGACAGGAACGTGAACGAAAACGAATTTATAAATGGAGAGAATGACCGTGGAAAAGACCTACGTCATTAAAGGTGAACCTTCCAATGAATGGCTGTTGGTGGATGCCAACGGACAGGGTATTGGAAGACTGGCTACACAAATTGCTAATTATTTAATGGGGAAGCATAAGCCTGACTTTACACCCGGCGTGAAAATGGGCGACTTTGTTGTCGTGATCAACGCTGCCCATCTGGCGATTGCCCCGAAGAAAATGGTCACGAAGATGTACTATCGTCATTCCGGTTATCCCGGTGGTTTGACCGAGACATCCCTGAAAGATATGATGTGCACATATCCGGACCGTGTCATTCGCAGTGCTGTCTGGGGCATGCTGCCTCACAACAAATATGGCCGCGCATTGATGACCCGTTTGAAGATTTATGCGGAAAACGAACATCCGCATGAAGCTCAGAACCCGAAGCGTGTGAACTAAGGAGTAGTAAATGGCCGGACAATATTTCGAAGGTGTTGGTCGCCGTAAGAACAGTGTCGCCCGCGTCCGTGTTTCCAACGGTACAGGCGTTTTCACTGTGAATGATAAACAGGTTGCTGAATACTTCACCCGCTTCGGCGATGTTGAAGCCATTCTCGGACCCTTTGTCGCTGTCAACCAGGATCAGAGCAGTTACGATATCACCGTCCATGTCAATGGCGGCGGTGTGACCGGACAGACTGATGCTGTAAAATTGGGCCTTGCCCGTGCGCTCGTCAAGATGGACGAGAGCCTGAAACCGGAACTTCATCATGCCGGTTTGCTCTCCCGCGACGCCCGCATCAAAGAACGCAAGAAGCCGGGCCTCAAACGTGCCCGTAAGGCTCCTACCTATACAAAACGTTAATTTCCGTATCGTTTTGTATCAGATACGAAGTCAAACAAAACAGCCGGCCGTTTCGACCGGCTGTTTTGCTTCCCGTGATTACCAAGGGGTCGGTTTTGACTGACTCAGCTTGCTGAATCAGCAGAACCGACCCCACCAACAACTGCCGGACTGTTCCCAGACGCCATGTCGGATCAACGAAAAATGCTGATCTCTGCATTTGGCAGACCATAGCGGGGGTGCCTGAACGAATTGGCTAACGTTGGTGGGGTCGGTTCCACTGACTCGCAAGCGAGTCAGGCGAAACCGACCCCTGACTGACAACAGCCAGACTGTTCCCAAACGTCACGTCGGATCAACGAAAAATGCTGATCTATGCGTTTTGCAGACCAAAGCGAGGTTGACTGTATAAATAGGCTAACGTCAAAGGGGTCGGTTTTGACTGACTCAGCTTGCTGAGTCAGCAGAACCGACCCCACTAACAACAGCCGGACTGTTCACAAACGCCATGTCGGATTTACGAAAAATGCTGATCTATGTGTGCAGCAGACCATAGCGGAGGTGCCTGTACAAACAGGCTAACATTGGTGGGGTCGGTTCCACTGACTCGCAAGCGAGTCAGGCGAAACCGACCCCTAACTGACAACAGCCGGACTGTTCCCAAACGACACGTCGGATCAACGAAAAATGTTGATCTATGTGTGCAGCAGACCATAGCGGAGGTGCCTGAACGAATTGGCTAACGTCGGTGGGGTCGGTTCCACTGACTCGCAAGCGAGTCAGGCGAAACCGACCCCTCACTGACAACAGCCGGACTGTTCCCAAACGACACGTCGGATCAACGAAAAATGTTGATCTATGTGTGCAGAAGACCATAGCGGAGCGCCTGAACGAATTGGCTAACGTTGGTGGGGTCGGTTCCACTGACTCGCAAGCGAG
>DAIMGK010000274.1:0-5250 GCA_036723985.1 Flexilinea sp. | reverse complement strand
TGAAATATCAGAAAACAGGCCTCACCATTGAGATCCCGTCTGTTTCATCCGCTGCGGAAATCGTGGAAGTTCCTCTCACCGATAAGGAATATCCCGTGACCCGGCTCGGGAGTTTTGCCGGGCTTCTGCAAGGGTTTTCCTTCCCCGGCGAAGGAACATCCATGATCGTCGGACATAATCATCTTGATCAACAGAAAGCCGGCCCCTTTGCCATGCTCAAATCTGTCGGGATCGGAGACAGGATCTTTGTCAGGTCGGAAGAACGGGAAAAAGTCGATATTTTTTCTGTCTTTGCGAATGAAAGGATCAGCAAGACCGATATTGCCGCGCTTGGATCCATCGCAGCTTCCGGGGAAAATGTCCTCATCCTGATGACCTGTGAAGATGAACGGATCGACGGCGGCTATGAGAACCGCCGTATCCTTGCCGCCGTACCTGTTCTCTGAGTTCAGGTCCGTTTTCCGGGGCAGAGGGATCAGGGCCACTTAACTCAATACTGAGTCAGAAGAGCCTGACCCGGTGACTCATTCAGGGAGAATCATTTTATGTCCGAAAGGCCCGCGTTAACAAAAGAACTCGACAGCGGTACGTTCCGGCAGTATTATTATCTGAAACAGGAACTGACGGATTTCTGCAGGGAAAACGGTTTGCCTGTATCCGGCGGAAAGATCGTGATCACGGAACGGATCGCTGATTTTCTCGACACGGGCGTCATAAAACAGCCGCCATCAAGACGGTCCGGATCAAAAACCCAAACAGATCCCGAAATAACCCGGGAAAGCATCATCGAAGCCGGTTTCATATGCTCTGAAAAACACCGGGCGTTTTTCAGAAGGGAGATCGGCAGGAGTTTTTCCTTCAACGTTCCCTTTCAAATGTGGCTCAGAAACAATTCCGGGAAGACATACGGTGAAGCCATAGCTGCCTACCGTGAGATCCTGGCTGAGAAAAAGAACAAAAAATCCGCCATTGACCCTCAATTCGAGTACAACACCTATATCCGTGATTTCTTCGCGGATAACGCGGGAAAGACGCTGGCGGACGCGATCATCTGCTGGAAATATAAAAAGGGCCTGAAGGGGCCGAACAGATACGAACGGTCGGACCTGTCCGCTTTGGATGAATAATGCCGGCAGCAGGGGACAGTCCCGGGCGGTCACAACTATTGCTGATGGGGACAGTCCCTGATGTCACACCTACTTCTGATGGGGACAGTCCCATAAAGGGACAGTCCCCCTAAAGTCCCCAAAGTCCCCGGATCATTCGATCCTGGCTTTCACGATGCAGATGCCGCCGATGCAGTCACAGGACAGGTCATGGCAGGCGTTATTGATCAGCGAAAGGGAAAGCGGGTCAGCGTCCGCCAGGGGATCGCTGCTGTCTCCCGGATAGACCGCTTCCATGGCGATACTTCTTCCGCCGTCCTCACTGTACTCAAACGCCAGACGGATCTCATCATCGTTTTTCAGCGCCGGCAGGATCGTCCGGATACAGAGTTCCTCTGTAACGGCAAACATCCGGTACACGAGCCTTCTGTCGATCATGTGACGGGAGCCAAACTGCTGGATCTTCAGGATGAGGTTCTGATAGTCCGGACCAGACTTTTTAATATTCGTCTCGAACACCTGCAGGCGGTTGATGAACCTGCGGGTTTTGTCCCGTTTCGGATCGTCAAAGATCTCCTCCGGAGTCCCCTCTTCATAAATCACGCCTTCATCGAGGAAAAACACCCGGTTCGAGACATCTTCGGCAAAGCGCATTTCATGGGTAACGATCAGCATGGTCATACCGGTCCAGGCAAGCTTCCGGATCACTGCGAGGACTTCGCCGACCATGGTCGGATCCAGCGCAGAGGTCGGTTCGTCAAAGAGGATGATCTTCGGATCCGTGGCCAGAGCCCGGACGATAGCGACCCGCTGCTGCTGCCCTCCGGAGAGCTGGGATGGTAACCGCAGTGCCCTGTCCGCCATGCCGACCGTATGCAGCAGTGCCATGCTCCGCTCGAAGGCTTCTTTACGGCTTCTCTTCAGGAGTTCCGTCTGGGCGAGCATGATATTTTCAATTATGGTCAGGTGTGGGAACAGGTTGAAGGACTGGAACACCATCCCGATCTGCTCCCGCATGCGGTTGAAATCGTACCCTTTGGAAAGCGTATTCTGCCCTTCAAAGAAGATCGACCCGCCGGTGGGCTCCGCCAGATGGTTGATCAGATATAAAAGCGTGCTTTTCCCCGTCCCGGATGGGCCGATGATCGAGATCACATCTCCTTTACGGACATCAAAGGTCACATCTTTGATCGGCGTGGAAGTCCCGTAATTTTTCTCAAGGTGTTCGATCCGGAGCAGCGGCGCGTCTGCCGCCTCCGCGGCGGAACCGGTCCCGATGCTGTATTCCCCCGCATGTTCAGGGTCAAAAGTCTCAATATATGCAAGGATATCTTTTCCGACAGACCGTGTGGCGGGATCAGTCTTTCTTTCCAGGAACCGGAGCACGGTCACCAGTATGTGGCTGATGAGAAAATAAACGGCAGCCGTAAACAACAGCGGGAAGAACGCCTCGTAGGTCCTGGACCGGATAATATCCGAGGCCTTGGTAAGGTCTACGACGGAAAGATACCCCGCCACGGCCGTCCTTTTTACGGTGGCGATAAACTGGCCGCTGTACACCGGCAGGATATGCTGCATCGCCTGGGGCCAGATGACCTTCCGAAAAGTTTTCATCTTTCCGAAACCGAGGGCCGCTGCCGCTCTGGACTGGCCTTCCGGCACCGCGCTGATCCCGCTGCGGAAGATCTCCGCGCAGTAGGCGGAAAACTCGATGGAAAAAGTGATGGCGCAGATCGTAAATCCCGTAAAACCGGTGTTGCGGAAAACGACATAATTGAAAACAAGCAGCAGCACGACAACAGGCAGGCCGCGGAAGATGCGGATATACAGGTTGGCAAAGGCTTTGACAAAGGGATTCTTCTGCATGTTCAGGAAGCAGATCAGTGCCCCCAGCAGCGTCCCGAAAACACCCGCGGCCAGAGACAGGGAAAGTGTCACGCCCAGCCCGGAAAGCAGGATCTTATAACGATCCTCTGTGATGAAATTGCGCCGGATGCTGCCCTTAAGATTGCTCATAAACAGCGGAGCCTTGGGGACTTCTTTCAAAACAGGCTCCCGCCTGACAAGTAGATAATATTCATCCGTCATCAGCGGATCCGTGATGCCGATGGTTTCCAGCCTCTCCTCAGAGATTATGACTGTATCCGCGGCGATATCATATGTACCGGCGGCCAGTCCGGCAAGCTCTGCTGAAAGATTGACGACCTGAAACTGCGGAATGTAACCATAGGACACGCAGAACCCGTTGATGATCTCTATGAATACGCCGGTGAGTTTATCTCCCACGAAAAAGGTCATCGGTGTCCACAGCCCTCCCGTGGAAACACTGATCGTCCCCTTTTCACCGGTAAAGGTATATGTTCCCATCACATCACCGTCCCGGGCAGGATCCTCCCATTTTTTGCACAGCCTGTCATATTCACCGCTTTGCTTGAGCTCATTCAGGTACAGGTTCAGTTCTCCGCGGATAACGCTGCCCTTCTCGTTTTTCTGCGTCCCAAACCCAAAATCAACATACGCGAAAGGTTCCAGAATATATGCGAGATCCGGATGGGTCTCGACCATATTCTGCCTTTGATCGATAAATCCAAACGCCGCGTCAATGATGCCGGAGTCCAAAGCAGTATAGAGATCTGCCATGGAATTAAAGTGCATGATCTCGCCTTCCGGAAAGCGTTTCCGGATCTCCATCTCCCAGTCATGGATCGTAAGCACACCGAATTTCGTGCCCGGTGCTTCCAGATCCGCGAAGGTCGTGGATGTTATCGGCAGACCTTCCTCATCCACACCTGCGGACTCATCGGGAACCATTATAGTGCCGATAAGCTGCGGCAGAATGATGGCCGCAAGGATCAGAGCCGCTAAAATAAATTCATAGAACGTACTGCTTTTCTCTTTCATGGGGACTGCCTTTGGAAAGTGGTTGCTGGTTTATGTGGGAACAGGGGCGGCCGGGGATCATACACCGGCGTCGATCTTTTCCAGCGTGTCTTTCAGGATCTCTTTCCTCAGACCCGTGAGCCAGCCGGAAAAGGCAGCAGTATCAAAAGCGTAGGTCTTGTTCAGCTCATACTCATGATCTGCCCAGGTGTCGATGGGTGATTCATTATGCTGGATCAGCGCTTCCAGTTTATCCAGTGCCTTGTATAATTTCGCTTCCTTCGTCTCCTGTGCGTCCATTTCCCTGTAAAGTTCAGACAGATCAGCGGATAATTCTTCCGGCAGTGATCTCACCCAGCAGGCCAGCAGCGAGTCTTCCGTCTCCCGGTCCTCATCGGTTTTTGCGAATGTGGGGATATCCCCGGTAAAGCATTCCCCGAGATCATGGATCAGGCACATATCCACGACTTTATCGATATCGACGCCTGGGAACTCATGCCGCAGCAGAAACGCCATCAGCGCGATCCGCCAGCTGTGCTCGGCGACGCTTTCGGTCCTTCTTTTTGAGGTCGTACAATGACGGGGGGTATCTTTCAGCCGCTCCGCCACATGTAAAATATCAAGATATTCTCTCGCGTCCATAAAATCATTCTCCGTTCCGGAATTTGTGTCATCGTTTATTATATCAGAGTTCAGAGTTTAGAGTTCAGAGTTGAGATAAGGAGCAGGAGAATCTTTGCAGAAAGTGGGTTTGGAAATAGTAGTGGCAAGGGGTAAGGGGTAAGGGGAAATGGACAAGGGGCAAGTGGCAAGGGGTAAGTGACAAGTCTTCAGGAATACCCTTGTCTCGGAGGACAGCCGCCCTTCGAGTCTTTCGGGGACTGTCCCCGAAAGGGACTGTACCCTGAGGAAACTCGTTCCCGACTCGCAAGACTGCCTGTCGTTAATGCCGGATCGATAGGAACAATATCAAAGATTATTTTACGCCCGGCCGGTTGTGTGGCTTCCGAGTCGAAAGTGAGTTTCCTCAGGAGTCCCATAAAGGGACAGTCCCCGTACCGTCCCGACTCACAAGACTGCCGCCCTTCGAAGCTTCCGGGGACTGTCCCCGAAGGGGACTGTACCCTGAGGGAACTCGTTCCCGACTCGCAAGACTGCCTGTCGTTAATGCCGGATCGATAGGGACCAATATCAAAGATTATTTTACAACCGGCCGGTTGTGTGGCTTCCGAGTCTAAAGTGAGTTCCCTCAGGGTACAGTCCC
>DAIMGK010000273.1:0-5253 GCA_036723985.1 Flexilinea sp. | reverse complement strand
TCATAATGTCTTTTGGACCTTTTTTACTTTTGACACCCAAACCAGAATTGAGTCGGAGGTACCTGTCCCTTGAAACCAGAGTTCAAATTTGAGAGTTGAGATTGGTCAGCTGCCGGTGGTTTGAACCCATCAACCACCAACTACCAACCACCAACTACCAACTAACAACTATTGACTAATGACTATTAATATTATTTTTCTTCATGCGGATAACGAGGCGGATGAGAACCGGCTGAAGGGGGTGCTGGCTGACGGAATGGCGGGCATTGAGCACCGGGTCCTGACGGATATCTCCGCGCTGGGAACCCAGCGGGGACAGCGGCTGCTGTTTGTCCTGCCGCTGGGACATTACGGCATCAACACCGCTTATACAAGGCTGCTGCTGCGCCTGCGGACGGAGCCTTCCCTGCCGGAGGGCTGTATTTCCGGGATCATCGTGGACGGCGGCAGTGAACTGTATACCAAATCCGCCGCCGCGGAGCTGGCCTTTGCCCTGAACGCCGCGGGAAGCGCCCTGATCGGACGCCCGCTGGTGGAAGCCACCGGCTCCCTTGCCAACTTCCGTGTCCAGGCAAAGATCCTCGGCACGGATCCAGAAGGCGCTTACCGCGCGGCTGTCCGGGATCTTGCCGAACGTCTCCTTTCGGATGAATTTCCGAAACGGGAGAAACCGGAACTGCTGACACTTCACGCTTCAAGCCACCATACATCCAACACCATGCAGCTGTGGGAGAAAGTCCGCCGGCGTCTCGGAGACACCTGCAATGTCACGGAGATCGGGCTGCGCAACGGGACGATCTCCGACTGCTCCGGCTGTCCTTACACCATGTGCATCCATTTCGGCGAACGGGGACGCTGCTTTTACGGCGGGCTGATGGAGGAGGAAGTCTGGCCCGCGGTGCGGAAATGCAGCGCGGTCATGATGATCTGCCCGAACTACAACGACGCGCTTTCGGCAAACCTGACCGCCTTCATCAACCGTATGACAGGCCTTTTCCGCCAGACCCGTTTTTACGATAAGGCGGTATTCGCCATCATCGTATCCGGTTATTCCGGCGGTGATATCGTTGCCCGCCAGCTGATCTCAGCCATGAACATGAACAAATCCTTTTACCTTCCGTCCCGCTTCGCCATGATCGAGACAGCCAACGACCCCGGCGAGGCCCTCCGCCTTCCCGGTATCGACGCCCGCCTCGACGCTTTCGCGGAACGGATAAGCAATACGCTCATTTTGCGTTCGGTTTCATGAAATCGCATCATTTTGGTAAAATAGACATAGTAAAAAAGGAGGTTACCAATGAAGATAAAATCTTTATTTGTCGGTTTGCTGTTTATATTACTTTTTCATGTGCTTGGTGCTTTTGCTCAGAATAATGAGCCTTTCGAGAATCCAACATACACACAGGAATTTATAGATGAGCAGGAGTTGATTCTTGAAAATATTGAAACATATTTTCCCCGTATACTGATCAACAACTCACTAAAAGTTTTTCAAGGCAATAATATGCAAGATTTTGAAGAATACAGAATCGTATCAGGAGATAGTAAGGAAGGCTATTATTTAGGTTTTCAAGGCAAGGAACCAGTAAAAAAAGAATTTGGTATAGGACCCAATTTTTTTTATTCAACAGGATCATACGAAAATTTTTATATTCATGTAGATGTTAAGCTTTTTAGACAAGATTCAAGCATGAAAGGATTTTTTTCTCTTCAATATACTGATTCGATGATCGTTGGAGAGGACAAACGATGTTCTGTAGAGATAAAATATCCATGGTGCATTGAAAAATATAAAACAAGGCTGGGGGAAAGAAAGTATACAACTCTTTATGAATTGAAAGGTTACGAAAATGATTATAATTGGCACACATTGGAAATGATAAGGCTTAATGGTTACACAAGCGCCTTTGTAGACCGGCATTTTATCGTAGGTTTTGAAGATGAATTTGATGGTCGTTTTTCTCATCAGATTAATGTTGGGGTGAAAGCTGGTGGACAATTGGCTGAATACGATTTCAAAAACCTCATTCTCCGACGTCAGTAATTGAATATTTTTATACATTTATCTGTTTGTTGACTTATCTGGGATAACGTTCCTACATCACAAATATAAGCAAACCATTGTATAACAAATCTTTTTTATGTGCCAACAATATGTAATAAAAGAAGAATAAAGAGTGAATGTGAAGGTTATAACTCGATACTATAATCACTAAGTTTATTGAAAGAAAATTTATGGCAGAAGAACAACAACAGAATAACAGTATGAACCGGGTGGCGCGGTCGGCGCTGGTGCTGGGATGCGCCATGATCTTTTCCCAGGTTTGCGGACTACTCTCCAAGGCGATCCTGGGATCGACCTTCGGGGCGTCGGCGGAAGTTGACGCGTATCTTGCCTCCAACCGGCTGACGGAGACGATCTTCAACCTGATGGCAGGCGGGGCACTGGCCAGCGCTTTTGTGCCGACCTTCAGCGCCATGCTGGATAAAGAAGATGAGAAGGAAAAGGCATGGCTGCTGGCGTCCCGCATCGGGAACTGCCTGTTTCTGGTCCTGCTTTTCCTCTGCACAATAGGGTTCATCTTCGCCGAGCAGGTGGTGAAATACATCCTGGTCCCGGGCTTTTCCCTGCATGACCCGGAGCTGCAGGTCCTGACGGTCAAACTGCTGCGGATCCAGCTTCCTTCCGTCCTGATCTTCGGGATCAGCGGGCTGGTGATGGGCATCCTGAACACCAACGGCAATTTCCTCTTTCCGGGGCTGGCGCCCGCCATGTACCAGGTCGGGATCATGATCGGCGTCGTATTCCTGGCAAAACCGTTTGGGATCACCGGCGTCGCCATGGGCGCGGTGCTGGGTTCCCTGCTTCACTTTCTGATCCAGTTCCCGCATCTTCTCCGCATCAAAGGGGCGCGGTATTATCCTTCTCTGGGCGTGAATGACCCGAATGTCCGGGAGATCGTCAAACTGATGATCCCGCGGCAGATCGGGGCTTCGGCAGTCCAGCTGAATTTCCTTGTCGATAATTACCTGGCATCTTTCCTGGCGCCGGGTTCCATTTCGGCACTGAGCTGGGGGCTTTCCCTGATGCTGATGCCGCAGGCTGCCATCGCGCAGTCCGTGGCGACCGTCTCCCTGCCGATGTTCTCCGTGCTGGTATCGCGGGGTGAGAGATCCGAGATGCGTTCCTCCCTCGCCTCGGCCTTGCGGCTGGTGCTGATGCTGGCGATCCCCGCCACCGCCGGTCTGGTGATCCTGAGCACACCCATTGTCCGGATCGTCTTCGAACGGCGTTCCTTCACACCGGAAATGACCCGGATGGTAGCCTGTTCCCTGATCTGGTACGGCGTCGGCCTGGTGGGGCACTGCGTCGTGGAGGTGGTCTCCCGGGCGTTTTACGCCATGCATGACACAAAAACACCGGTGATGGTGCTGTTCGCCTCCATGGTGCTGAACATGCTGCTGAACATCGTTCTTTCCAAACTTTTCGGCGCGCTGGGAACGTATCCGCACGGCGGTCTGGCGCTGGCAAATTCCATCGCCACCGCGCTGGAGATGTGCGCGCTGCTGTATTTCATGAATAAGAAGCTGAACGGCCTGGAAGGCCGCCGGATCTGGAACGGGGTATTCCGCTATCTGGCAGCCGGGGCGGTGATGTCCGCGGGACTGCTGGCATGGCTTCGCTTTGTCCACACGGGTACATTCGTTACGGTCGCCGGCGGACTGGTGATCGGCGTCGGCCTCTACTTTGCGATGTGTGTGCTGCTGAAAGTGGATGAACTCAGTCTGCTGAAAGGACTGATTCGTCGTTAGGCGTTAGTCGTCAGTCAATAGTCAATAGTCATTAGTCATTAGTTGATGGTTGATGGTTGGTGGTTATTGACCGCACATCGCTGACAGCATACCGGGGACAGTTCACAATATCCTTCTCAGGGCATATGTGAACTGTCCCCGGTTTCTTTGTTTTTCAGTTACGGCAGGAACAGTTATTCCCAGCCTTCCGGTACGCTTTCCGGTTCGGCTTCGGGTTTACTTTCCGGTTCGGTGTCGGGTGGAGTTTCGGGTTGAGCTTTCGGTTCGATCGGGGCGCCGCAGTGCGGACAGGTTGTGTGCAGGCCCGCTACATACTCCCCTCCGCAATATTCGCACTTTTCTGTCGCAGGCGCGGCTTCATCTGTCGGACACTGTACGGAATTGATCCTCGGATCTTCCGCCGAATTGGTTTTGATCAGGCCGATCGTTTTCTTTATGGCGTTATAGATCACAAACGCCCCGCCTCCAATCATAAAGAGCATCCATGGGAGATTGCTGAGAATGGTTTTTCCTGTTTTGTTCCCGATCGCAGTAAATGCGTCTGTTACCGCAGCGGAAACCATTTTGGGGTCATTCTTCAGGTTTTTATGCAGCCTTTCGGTTAATTCGTTTTCCAGATCAGTCGAAATTATGCTTTCACAGTCATCTCCGATCATGCCTTCCCATGACCAGTCGTCTTCATTATCCCCGCTGCAGTAAACGACAAGCCAGTGCTTTTCATCATCAAATGTATTCACATAAAGTCTGTACGCATATTTTTCCAGGTTCCCGCCGTTTTCCCGCAGTTCCTCTCCTGTGATCGAGAAAAACGCGGGAGTCACGCCGGTTTTTTCCCGAAAGGCGCTGAAGACCTCTGTCATCTCCATTTCTTCGTTTCCGGAAAGCACTTGCGCCGAGTCTTTGATCAGGATGTCAGTATTGTAGTCCGTCTTTACTTTGTGCGGAAGCGAAAAGATACCTGAGACCGCCAATATAATACCGAATATTGTCGATATGATATTTCTGAAAATTCCTTTGATCTTTTCGCCTTTTGAAGCCCGGACTGTATACGGCCTGTCGCTGTAATAATATTGAGGGGTACCGTTCATGTAGTACACATACCGGTGGGCTCCGCGATAATACCTGTTCCCATACCTCACATTCGCAGGTTTACTGCTGCTGCTTCTGTGACTGCCGTGGGAAGAATGTCCTCCTCCGCTTGAATGTGGCATATGATCCTCCTTTGTTCCTGATAAGAGTTCACTTCCGAGTCGACCGACCTGTTTTACTGACTCAGCCCCGAGTCAGCAGAACAGGCCGATCGGCTCACCGTCTTAATTATAACATCACATAGTTTCTGTTCCGGGCAATGGACCAGCCGATTCTTTTCAGGGGACGGTTTGCGGAGACTCAGAATTGGTTTGGGTGTCAAAACACCACTTTATTTGATAATGGATAAAG
>DAIMGK010000272.1:1607-5397 GCA_036723985.1 Flexilinea sp. | reverse complement strand
AACCTATTGTAAATCAGAGATATTTCCCCTATTATTTCATCAAATAATAAGGGAGTTTGTTATGAAAGAGACTTTTGAAAAACAGGTAATAAACATAGCGATACCGGTCGCACTTCAGTCAATGCTCCAGTCATCTTTTTCCATGATCGATCAGATTATGGTGGGACAACTTGGGGAAAAAAGTATAGCTGCAGTAGAGATTGCGGGGAAGCCAGGATTTATCTACTCGGTTGTTGTCGGAGCAGTATGCACGATAGCGGGTATCATGATATCCCAGTATATTGGGAAGAAGGACAGGGAGTCAGAGGAAAAAAGTATCTGTGTAAATTTTCTTGTAATGATGCTGACAGGAATCGCGTTCTTTTTTATCTCAAGGATGTTTCCTTTGCAGTTTATCAGGCTGTTTACCAATGATGCAAGAGTCATTAGCGAAGGAAGTGTGTATCTTGGAATCATAGGCTGGACATTCATCCCACTTGGCATAACAAATATTTTCGGTGCTGCCATAAGATGTAGAGGAAAATCGTCTTGGCCGTTGTATGTGGGTTTTGTTTCTGCGACACTTAATACAGGTCTCAACTATTGCCTGATATTCGGAAATTATGGCATGCCGATGCTTGGCGTAAAGGGCGCCGCCTATGCCAGTGTAATCTCGCAAGTGGCAGGTGCTGTACTGATCATCGTGATGTTTTTTCGGCTATATGGCAGGATCCGTTATTCCGTTTCCCTTGGAAAGGAAAAGTATTGGCAGTATCTGTCCATGCTGATACCGATTGTGATAAATGAATTTTTATGGTCTGTAGGTCAGAGTATCAATACATTTGTATATGGGCATATGAGCACGGATGAACTTGCCGGAATGTCACTTACAGGCTCCCTTCAGGGGCTTACCATCGGAGCGCTCAGCGGAATTGCTCAGGCGGCAGGAATATTGGTAGGAAAACGTCTTGGTGAGGGGCAGTATGATCAAGCTTATCAGGAATCAAAAAAACTGTGTGTTTATGGGTTTATTGGCAGCATCCTGTTTTCCGTAACAATAATGGCTTTAAAAACACCGTATGTGCATTTGTTTAACGTGTCGGATGATGTAAGAGCGATTGGATTGGCACTTTTGACAGCTTTTGCGGTACTTATGCCAATCAAGGTTTTGAACATGATACTTGGAGGAGGTATCATACGCAGTGGTGGCAGAACAAAATATATCATGATGATAGATATGCTTGGTACATGGCTGATTGGAGTGCCGATTGCTCTTGTGACAGGATTAGTATTCAAGTTTCCCATTGTGTGGGTATATTTTATGCTGTCGCAGGAAGAAGTGGTAAGGTTCATAATTTCAATATTCATGTTCAGGAGCAGAAAATGGATGAATACCATTCAGTGAGGTAGAATATGTGGGACGAAAACAAAGTAAGGATAGTGGATGTGGCGGATGCTCTGGGATTAAGCACCGCAACGGTGTCCAATGTAATACACGGTAAAACCAGAAAAATATCCGATCGCACTGTACGCCGCGTTCAGGAGAAACTCAACGAGATGGGGTATATCCCGAACATGGCTGCGACGCTTCTTGCGCAGAACAATTCGCATATCATCGGGATTGTCGTAAACGATCATCCAAAGTATGAGGGGCATGTACTTGAAGATCCGTTTGTCTGTTCTGCCATCAACTCGCTGTCGGACGAGATTGAAAAAGCGGGATATTTTCTGATGCTGAAAAAAGTAAAGGATATCATGGATACGGTGCCTTTTTCGTCAATGTGGAATATGGACGGAATGATTCTTCTGGGGTTCTGTGCAGATGAGTATCAGGTTCTCAGGGATAGGATTCGCATTCCCTTTGTTGTGTATGACGGTTTTTTTGAGAATGATCGGAATATATGCAACCTGATGTTGGATGATCACGATGGCGGGAGACAGGTCGGAGAATATCTCAGAAAGCATAATTGTCTGGATGTGATCTTCATAGCTGACAACAGGCTGAGCCCTGATTTTGACAGATATACAGGACTGTGTGATGGGCTTGAAAGGAATGCGGATTTTTGGGAAATACCCATGCATAAGGAAGAGAGAAGAATCTATTATACCGGCAGGATAAAAGACTTTGCAGGATATGACGCAGTATTCGCGGCATCCGATTATTATGCAATCGAACTTCTGCACTTTCTGATGGATCATGGATATAGAGTACCGGAAGATATTTGGATAATCGGATTTGATGACATTGCGGATTGTATAAATGTAAGACCAACACTGGCGTCTGTGCGTCAGGATGTCTTATACAGGGCGAGAAAGGCTGTCGAATATCTTACTTATATGAAAAAAGACAACGATTATTCGGTTACAGAGAAGATACCGGTAGAATTTATACCAAGAGGCAGCTGCGAGGCAGAATGATGTATGCAGCAGCCCTGAGCTTTCTGCCGCACGCAAAACAGACGTTCCTTTTGGGACGTCTGTTTTTTCGAGAAAGAGAGACGGTTCCCGCGCCTTTCAGGCAGGGAACCGTTTCTCTTATGCGGCTTTATTATTCCACCCAGAAAACGCGGCCGGGTTTGCGCGGTACGGGTTTCGGCTCGTCACCTTCGGGGACACCCACGATGCAGTGGCCGATGCCCTCCCAATCGCCTTCGATGCCGAGTTCACGCAGGATCGCCTTGCCCTCGTCGGAGTCAAACTCCTCCCGGGCGCGGTTGATCCAGCAGCTTCCGAGACCCAGCGTGTGCGCGGCCAGCATCATGTTGCCCATGGTGAGGCTGCCGTCATATACGTGATTGGGGCTCGATTTGTCCGCCAGGACCAGCAAAACGGCGGGCGCGCCATAGAAGGGGTCGAAGCCCTCCTGCCAGCCGCCGATGAGCCGGTTCATCTCCATGAGCCGGTCGCGGAGCTTCTTGTCCGTAACGGTGACGACGATGGACGACTGCATGCCATGCCCGCTCGCGGCATAGAGTCCGGCCTCGATGATCTGCTCCAGGGTCTCCCGGTTCGGCATCTCCGCTTTGAATTTGCGGACACTGCGGCGGGTCAGAATATCGTCAAGTGTGGTGTTCATATTTTCATGCTCCCTTCGCTTTTATGCCTTATACTATTTCTTGATAAGAAGCTTTAATGGATTTCCGAGCAAAATTTGTGTCAGGCAAGGCAAAGTCCGCAGAGCATAATGGAGATATATGCTCAAGGACTTTAACGCAGCATGGCGCTAATTTTGCCGGGAAGACTTAAAGATTTCTATCAAGGGATAGTATTAATTCTGAGCCATAAAGTGCACAAATATGTGCCGACGTAAATGATCATAATGAAGCAGCAAGCGCCTCGTCCAGCGTGAGCTTCTGGCCTTCACGGAGCACATAGATTTCCGCGGGCTCGTTGTGTTCCTCGCACCATGCCTGATACCGCTTCACGATCACATCCACGAATTTCGGGTCCAGTTCGATGCCCCGGCAGACGCGGTCCATTTCGCAGCAGGCGATCAGGGTGCTGCCGCTGCCGAGGAAGGGATCGAGCACGATGCCATTGGTCATGGTGCTGCACCGGAGCGGATAGCTCATGAGCGCCACCGGCTTCATCGTGGGATGGTCCTTGCTGGAGCGCGGCTTGTCATACTCCCACACGGTGACCTGCTTGCGGTCCGAGTACCATTGATGCTTCCCGGTCTGCTTCCAGCCGAACAAGCACGGTTCATGAATCCACTGGAATGGCGAACGGCCGAGCACGAGCGCGTTCTTTTTCCAGATACAGCAACCGGAGAGGTAGAAGCCCGCGTCCCGGAATGCTTTACGGAAATTGA
>DAIMGK010000272.1:321-1530 GCA_036723985.1 Flexilinea sp. | reverse complement strand
CATGCATGCAGCGGTACGCGGAGAGCAGGAAGTTGTAGAAATCTTCGTCGGCCATGTTGTCGTTCATGATCTTCCCGGCGGTTTCTTCCACATCTACGTTATACGGAGGATCGGTCAGTACAAGATTTGCCCGCTGCCCATCCATGAGCCGGGTGTAGATTTCTTCGCCGGTACTGTCGCCGCAGATAACGCGGTGCTTCCCGAGGCACCACAGGTCGCCGAGCTTGGAGAAGACCGGCTGTGCCAGCTCCGCCTCCACATTGAAATCGTCCTCGGCCACGTCCTTCGTGTGGACCTTGTTGAACAGGGTCTCGATCTCCGGAGGATCGAAGCCGGTGAAGCCCGGGTCAAAATTGGAATCCTGGATATCCTTGAGCAGATCGGCCAGCAGGTTTTCATCCCACGCGCCGGTGATCTTGTTCAGCGCGATGTTGAGCGCCTTTTCACGGGTCTTATCAATATCTACCACGGCACAGGGCACCTCGGCGAAGCCCAGGTCGATCGCCACAGTCAGGCGCTGATGGCCACCAATGATCGTCATGTCGGAATTCACGACCAGAGGATCGGCAAAGCCAAACTCCTCGATCGACGCCTTGATCTTTTCATACTCCTTGTCGCCGGGCTTGAGCTTTTTGCGGGGATTGTATTCTGCCGGTTTCAGTACGGTGACCGGCAGCACCTTCAGTTCAGCGGTTTTCATTGAGCCTTGCCTCCATTTCTAATTTCTCGGCCTTATGCCGTTTCTCGAAGTTCCAAAAGTCATACCGGCATTTATCCGAGCAGAACTTCTTCGGTCTGCCGTTTGGGTTTCTTCCCACCGGCGTTCCACACCACGGGCAGAACTGCTTCGCGCAGGCGGCCAGAAAACTGCTGATATCCTGATCTTCCATCTCATTCCTCCTGACACGAAACCTTCGCGGGGCACCTGCGGTTGACACGAAACTCCATGAGAAAAAGCAGCGGTGGAAACATCTCCATCACTGCCTGCGATTACACGGTTTTTATGCTGGAACCGGCTGCTTTCACGGGAGAACATACCGGTTTCTTTCATTTTGCGGGGTTTGCCGCGGGACCTTTGACCCCCGGCCTGCTAATTTTGCGGATTTTAACGCGAGAGGGGGCGGCGGTCCCTGGGGAGAAGCCCCGTAGAGATTTGACCCCGCCCCCGGTGGGTCTCCTCAGTAGTGGTACACCGGAGTCTGATCCTCA
>DAIMGK010000272.1:0-311 GCA_036723985.1 Flexilinea sp. | reverse complement strand
TCCGGTCATGGCAGCGCTTGCACAGCGCACGCCAGTTGCTCCGGTCCCAGAACAGGTCCTCATCACCGCGATGAGGAACGATGTGGTCGACGACGGTAGCTCGGGTGTACTTGCCGTCCTTCATGCATTCCTCGCAGAGCGGGTGTACCTGCAGGAAAAGCCTGCTGGCCTTCTGCCACGCCCGGTCATAGCCTCGGCTGGTAGCCGACCGCACTTCCTCCGGATGTAATGGCCGGTGCAGGTCACAGTACTTGGTGCCGGACGGGACCAGCGCAGCGCAGCCGGGATGCTTGCAGGGCGCCTTCGGTTTG
>DAIMGK010000271.1:0-5405 GCA_036723985.1 Flexilinea sp. | reverse complement strand
GGCGTATGCTGACCATAGGGATCAGCGGAACGGGAACCAATAAGAGCTATTCTTTTTCCATTGCCACAAAATTCCTCGATAAGGACTTTGATGATTATTCGGAAAAAACCGCCGGTTGGAAGGTGAATACAGGTACGCTTGATGAACCGGTATACAAAACATTTGCCGAATATGACGGCAGTATGCAGGACTACAGCAAAGACAAAACCGGTGGGTATTACGAACTGAATATTAAACCGGCCATTGATTATATGATGCGTAGTTTGCTCTATGAATATGTCGGCACAACGTCACTGAGAGAATATCTGCTCGAAAACCTCCTTATGTCCGATGATCTTAAGCAAGCCATAGAAGATCTGATGCCTTTATTGATGACCTGGATCGATGGACAGATCCCGGAAACCGGATTGTCCTTCTCCTTTGCATACGATGGAAAGAATTATACGGCAACGCTGCTCAAAGCATCCGCGGCAAAGGCTGCAGAGGATCAGAAGGTGACGCTGAATGTAAAGGTGTCTAACGAATCTGAAACTGTGGATTTCGGTACGATCACCGTTGATCTGAGTTTCCTGCCGGATTATGCTGACCGTTTGGTAAGCAGGATCGATGAGGAATTTGATAAGCCGGACTGGAAAAATAATAACTATGATAAACAAAATCAGCTTATCAATGAACTTGTGGATCTGACAGATCTGGTGTTTACGTCTGTCGTAACAATGAAATTGGATGAAAATGATCCGGATTCCACACCGCTGCAGATCATTAGCGATGCCGGCATCACATACTGCCGCGGAGATGAAGCGTTAGCAAGCGCAGAGCAGAAGGCTAAATGGGAAACCTGGAATAACCTGCTGAAAAGCGAATCGCTGAGTCAAAGCATCAGCGATAATGTTTGGAAAGGGCTGACGACAGGCGCGGCGAATCCATACAACAAATATAAGACGGTTTCGGGAATTCTCAACGTTGAATTCTTTACAGATCCGGATTCCAGTCTGGTCACGGTCAAAGTGAGCGGCCAAACGTACAGCGGTGATCTTGAATTCCTGAACATGGTGACAATGCTCTTTGAGGATACTCCGGAAATCGGGAAAAGCCTGGAAGATGTAATAACATATGCATCCGGCATTATAGAATTGATCAAAATGTTTTCCGGAACCGTTATCAGGATCATTCCGCCGTCATATTTCGATACAGTCGGGAAGATGCTTGCTGACTATCAAAAGGCCCTTACCAATGACAGAAACATTCCAAACGACTCGCAGTGGGAATTCTATACCGTTTCATTTGACTCCGGCGGCGGCAGCCGCGTTACACCCGCTTCTGCCCTGACCGTTGAAGACGGGAAGCTTGCCGTCTGGCCGGAAGATCCAACCAGGATGGGATGCACATTTGCGGGCTGGTTTGACGCAGCAAGAGGCGGCAATGAAATAACAGAAGATTCGGTCTTTACCGGCCCGGTCACACTTTATGCGCAATGGTTATCTGACAGGCCGGCGGAACACGGTTCGGATTTTGATCCATGGTTCTTCATGCCGGGAACCGAACTTCCGGCTACCGGATTTTCCTCCGGTCACTTTACTCCGCTGGGGGAACGCCCGCTGGATTTGGTTTACAAGCCGACCGGACATACGCTGCAGATCCCGGAGCTGGGCATCTCGGAAACGATCCTGACGGTACCGCTGACGGACGGCAGGTATCCTGTGGAATGGCTCGGATCTCAGATCGGTCTTCTGGAAGGCAGCAGCCTGCCCGGAAAAGGGGTAGCGGTCCTTACCGGACATAATCACCTGAATACGACTGAGGCCGGACCTTTTCTGTCTATCGGAACGCTGAATGAAGGCGACCGTATTATGATCAGCAATGCGCGCGGTGCAATGCTTACCTATCAGGTCTATGGCAATCACAAGATCGCGTCGGACAGCTTTGCAGACATCGCTGCTGAAGTACATGATAACGCGATAGTGCTTATCACCTGTGAGGATGAATCCGCTGCCGGCGGCTATCTCAACCGCCGTGTGATCCTCGCCGAACCGCTGTAAATCCTGCGTCGTATACTGTTTAGAAATGGGACGGTTCCCCCGGCGCAGGCGCCGGGGGAACCGTCCTCTCGTTCATGAGGCAGGCAGTTTCACCTGACTCACCTGCGCGTCGGTGGAACCGGCACCGCCATTGTCACAGCAGTTTTAAGCCAATTCCCGCAGCTCCGAAACATAGAATTCCGAAAGCCTTTATTCCGTGTGCAGGCTATTTGTTTTTGCGTTATATATCTCATATGGTCAACTGTCAGGTTTCAGGTATAATGTAAACATAAAGTTCAAAAGTACTGCGCATATTATGGAAAAAACAAGAACTGCAAAGAAAAAGATAATATTTGAGTCCTACCTGAGACTGCTGCTGGTGAACATGGTGGTTGTGGCTTCTTCAAATATCTGCGGTTTTATCGACAATATCGTTATCAGCAGGTTTCTTGGAGCCGGGGCTCTGGCGGCTGTCGGTTATTTTTCTCCGATCCTGGCTGTCTCCGGTCTTTCGTATGTCATTGTCATAGGAACCACGATGCTGTGCGGAAATTACATCGGATCAGGACAAAAAGATAAGGTAAACTCCCTTTTTACGGGAGCCTTTTTTACACTTCTGATCGGAAATCTGGTGTTTATCCTCTCGCTTATGGTTTTCCGGGAAAAGCTGTCAAATATACTTTGTGCCGGAAGTGCCGTCGGCAGTCTTCTTAAAGACTATATACTCAGCTTTGCTCCGAGCCTGTTGTTTTCTGTTCAGGCGGCTTTTCTTTTTTCCCTGACTTCTTTTAATAACGAAATCGGCAAATCTTATATTGCCGCGGCTGTAATGCTGCTTGTAAAGGTATTACTCAACTTACTTCTCGTAAAACCTTTGGGACTCATTGGAATAGGACTTGCGTCATCTGTAAGCGCCCTTGCCATGTATGTGATCCTGCTGCCGGCTTTTGTAAACAAGATGAAAACCATCCATCTGGAACTGCCGGGCATAGATATGAAATTGGTTTGGAACGCGGTAAAACGCGGTATGCCGGTCCTGTTGTTTAACGCAGGAATAATCATGAAAAACACACTCCTGAATTATTCGATGATCCGGAATTCCGGAGATGACGGTATTGCGGTAGTAAATGTGCTGGCGTCAGTCTGCGGCATTGCGGGAACTGTCATTTCCGGATTTGTGAATGCCTACGCGACACTTGGGAGCCTGTATTATGGAGAAGAAGACCGGGAAAGCCTCATTGATCTGTCCAAAAATGCCTTCGTTTGGGGATCTGCCTGTACTGCGCTTATGTCAATTGCGTCCATGGTTTTTTCCGCCCCGCTGTCAGATATTTTCTTTGAAAGAGGAACACAGATCTGGTCACTCGGCCAAAGAATGTTTATGCTTGGTTTCCTGTTCCTTCCGCTGAATCTGATATTTGTTCTTTTGCTGGATACCTCCAGGATCCAGGGAAAAATGCTGCTGGTGAACATCCTGTCTTTTGTCGAAACAGGTTTAGTAGGTGTCCTTGCGCTCCTCACAGTGCCTGTTCAGGGTCCTGATGCAGCCTGGCTGGCAAATACCTGGAGCGATTTGATTTGTGTGATCATTTACCTGATTTCCGTACTTGTTAATAAGAAAAAACCGGGCCTTTCCATCTCGGACATAATGAAGCTTCCCGACGATTTTGGCGCCTCTGCGGATGAAGTTGCGGAATTCAGTGTTACAAAGCTTCCCGATGTATCTGCTGTTTCTGCTGAAATTTGCAGATTTTGCAAGTCCGGAAACGTAGATGCGAAAAGATCCGTTTTATCAGGGTTATGCGTGGAGGAAATAACAAGGAACATTCTCCAGCACGGTAACTATCACGCTGACCGCAATAATATCGATGTACGGGTGGTATGTAAAGATGAGGTGACCATCAGGATCCAGGATGACTGCCGAAAATTTGATCCCTGTAAACGGATGAAGATGTTTGATCCGGAGAAGCCGGAAGAAAACATCGGACTCAGGATGGTGGCGGGACTTGCCAAAGATATGAATTATTACAACAACGCGGGGATAAATTCGCTGATCATTAAACTGTAATTCCCGGCTATGGATGGTATCCCGCTGCCTTCCGGAACGGGATCGCAATCCGCCGGAGATTTTCGGTTCGTATCAGTCAGAAAAGGGTTTGTGGACCTGGACTCAGGCCCTGTGGTAATTGGCAATATTGAATATAGAATAATCTAATAATTGCAGATTATCACGAATTTCAATAATTTCCGTGACATATTTGTAAACTGAGGTATAATACAAATCGTTCGGTAAACGAATGGCCCATTAGCTCAATTTGGCAGAGCAGCTGACTCTTAATCAGCGTGTTCGGGGTTCGAGTCCCCGATGGGTCATATTTTTTGTTTAAATATGCAAAGAAATACGAAATCTTAAAAGAATTCAGAACAAAGTTGATGATATTTTTTACACGAATAATTATCCAATCTTAAAGAAACTGATACATCAATATTTATGGGTCGATTTTTTAAAAGAATGTATTTTTTATAAAAAAGCGCATGTTTTTACCACATGCGCTTTTATTTTTACTCATGAAAAAGAGTTATAACCCTAACAGTTTCTTTTTTTCTTCGAAGGTCATACTTGCTAAAATTTCCGCAAACGGAATCGCGGGTCTGCTTTCCGATACAGGTGATGGTTCATTTACACCCAGTTTTGTAATTATCTCGTTTGTATCTCCCGCATTCATTCGTGAATAAATTTCATCTGTGATCTTTGTGGATTTGTGCATCAGATTCTGGGAAATTGCTTTTAACTGTTCCGGTGTTCTGGCATTTTTTATACAGTAATGTGCGTTGCTGTGCCGGAATGCGTGAGCACCTTTGTATTCAACATCAGCAAGATTACAAAGCTTAGCAAGATTCCGATAAAAATTCCTTTTCACCGATTCTGCCGCCTGATATGCTTTATCCCGATCCTTAGTTTCAAGCATGTAATTACAAATATTTTTCCCACTGGAATCTAATCGGGGATACCATGTTGAACAGGCCGATGAATTGTCTCGAATATATTTATCCCATTCTTTCACAACGTTCAGCAATGCCGGGATATTCAGCAGCGAGGTTATTTGCCGTTTTTTGAATTTTGTATAAACTCCCTTTTCAGGAAATTGGAAACTTGCAATTTATCAAGATTCAGACATTCTATCGGAAGGGTAAGGAAAGCTCTGATTCTCATTCCTGACAGATACATGAGGCACGCCGCGGCCTGGGTGCGTTTTATGGTCAGATCATCGGATTTAATATCCGCAATCTTTATCATTTCTTCAAACGTGTAATAAGGTGGTATTTTTGCATTAAGCAAATTTGCGCTCGCAAATAGGATATTAAAGCGATTCAAATTTTTCGCAA
>DAIMGK010000270.1:0-5417 GCA_036723985.1 Flexilinea sp. | reverse complement strand
TATTTTCGATCCCGCACCTTGCGAAGCACATTATCCCGCATACAGAGGGTAAATATAAACTGAGCTCTTATAGTAGAGACACCGTGGATCCATGTTCCGGTGTCTCTTTTTTGTTTTGTCAAGACCGATCATTTACAATGAATGATCGGATATGCGGAATGCACCTATTTGTTTCTTTCAGCAAGAAGTTTGTTCGCGTCTTCGGTCATATCGGCGATTGCCTGAATGGCGTCGGCTTCGGATTTCCCCTTGACAGACAGATACATCTTCAGTTTCGGCTCAGTGCCGGAGGGACGGGCTATGAGCTTGGAGCCGTTTTCCATACGGAATTCAAGCACATTGGAGGGGATCAGTCCGGTGTCGTCATTCAGATAATCGGTGAAGCCGATGACCGGGGAACCGGCGATCGATTTCGGATTATCGCTGCGCAGGGAATCCATGACCTTGCCCATGGCGATCATGCCATCAGCGCCTTCAAAGGCTTTATTGATCAGACCGTTGCGATACCAGCCGTACTTTTCGTACAGCGCGTTGATGGCATCCAGCAGGGACATGCCCTGGGAACGGTACCAGGCGGCACATTCGACACAGAGCATGACCGCGTTGACGGCGTCCTTATCACGGACGTGCGGACCGGAGAGGTAGCCGTAGCTTTCTTCGAAGCCGAAGATGAAGCGTTCCGGATGGCCGTCGGCTTCCAGCTGGGCAATGGTTTCACCGATGTATTTGAAGCCTGTGAGTTTCCGGCGCATGTCAACACCGTATTCTTCGGCAATGGGAGTGACCATATCGGTGGAAACGATCGTCGTAACGGCGACGGGATCCTTCGGCATGGTGCCCTTGTCGATTCGTGTCCGGCAGAGGTATTCAAAGAGCAGGACGCCCATTTCATTACCGGTGATCAGGCGGTAATCACCCTTGCCGTCGGGAACAGCCGCACCCATACGGTCGCAGTCGGGGTCGGTACCGATCAGCAGGTCGGCTTTGACTTCGCGGACCAGCTGCAGGCCCAGTTCCATGGCTTCGCGGATCTCGGGATTCGGATACGGGCAGGTCGGGAAATTACCGTCAGGTTTTTCCTGTTCGGGAACAACAGTCACGTTTTCCACGCCCATTTTCTTCAGGAGCATCATCACGCATTCAAGGCCGGCGCCGTTCAGCGGGGTGTAGACCAGTTTCAGCGCGGAAACGTCATTGCCCGGACGCAGTGACAGAACGGCATCCACGAAGTCTTCCAGACATTCATCCGGGATGATCTTTATCAGGCCGGCTTCGACGGCTGTATCATAATCCATGAGTTTAACATCAAAGAAGGGATTGGTCTTCTCGCTGGCGGCAAGGACTTTGTCGGCTGCTTCCGGTGTGATCTGACAGCCGTCACTGCCGTAGACTTTATATCCGTTGTATTTGGAGGGGTTGTGACTGGCGGTAACGTTTATGCCGGCGCCGCAGTGGTAATAGCGTACTGCCCAGCTGACGGCCGGGGTGGGTACGAGCCGCGGGTAAAGATAAGCGGTGATCCCGTTGGCGGCGCAGACACGGGCTGCTTCAGCCGCGAAGAGGTCGCTCTTGATGCGGCTGTCGTAACCGATGGCAACAGACAATGACTGATCCGCGGATCTCAGATAATCGCAAAGGCCCTGTGTCACTTTGCGGATGACATAAATGTTCATGCGGTTGGTACCCGCTCCGAGTACGCCGCGAAGACCGCCGGTACCGAATTCAAGGTCGCGGTAAAAGCGTTCGTAAATTTCCTTCTCATCTTTTACGGGATCCAGGCTCTGAAGCCCCTGAACCAGGTCCGCGTCATCAGCGGCATTTTGTTTCCACTGTGAGAACAGCGTGTTGATATCCATGTTGAACTCCCCTTTTATGATTATTTCTGTATACGACTGTCCGACGGCCGGGAAATCCGTAAATTATCATATGGAAAATACCCGCGTAATTATACCGGCTGAACGATCACAGTCTTATTAATATTATACTTGCAATTTTTTAAAGAATCGACTTTTATTCTGTGATTTTCTTGATGAGTTTTTTCAGCCGTATCCGTAAATAAATGAACAGAGTGAACAGATACTTATGAAGAACCCGCGGATACCGTCCCCGCACAGGTAACTTTATGAAAAACGGATGATCAATATATATCGGGATCATCGCCCCTGTAGCCGCGGGCCTCGATGGCATTCGCAAGGTCATCGGCTCGGCGGAAAGCGGAAACAAACGCGGGTATCACCAGCGGAAATACGGCACGGGATTTGTCGAGCAGTGTGCCGCCGGTAAAATCCGCCCCGCGGGCGGTCTGTGCCTTACGGATGCGGTCCAGGTCGGTAAAGAAAACCGGAATAAACTGCAGCGCTATACTCATAATGAGGGCGATATCACGGGTCGGGACCCGGAAAAAGCGCAGCGGACGCAGGCAGGTTTCGATACCGTGCATGATTTGGATCGAGGTCGTGGTTCGGATAAACAGGGCGGAAAGGATCGTGACAGAGGCCGTGTGCTGAAGGATATTGAAGGCCTGCCGCAGGCCGGCTTCCGAAATACACAGGAAGGATACAGAAAACAGACAGCTTTCTGATGTGTAAAAAAACACATTCATCAGGAAGACAATCAGCAGAAACGGGATGAGCCTTCTGAGCGGAAGCAAAAGTGTTTTGAGCGGGATCTTCGAAAGAATGATCAGTATACTCAGCAGCGTGAGCGACAGGATCAACCCCGGAAGGTCACCGGTCAGCAGGATCAACAGCGACAGGATCAGAAGCCCGATCAGTTTTACCGCGGGATCCATGCGGTGAAGTAAAGAGTCTCCTTCAGAATACGCAAAATCGATCATGAAGAGGCTCCTGTGATTTTTTCTTTAACAGCAGCAAGAAAATGCGCATAGCTGTATTCTTCGGACAGGTCAATGCCCAGTAAATCAGCGGTCAGTTTGGTCTGAGGCTGTCCGATCCCAAAGGCGGAGCATTTTTCAGCATCGGAATAAATATCGCTTGGAGTCCCATCCATGGCGATCTTCCCTTCAGACAGTACGATGATCCTGTCGGAAATTTCGTATAGAATGTCAGGATCATGAGAAACCATCAGTATCGTCATACCGTTTGCGTGAAGATTTTTCAGTGTTTCAATGATTTTTTCCTGTCCTTCGGCGTCCAGCCCGGAAAACGGCTCATCGAGCAGAAGGATCTCCGGTCTGACAGCCAGCGCGCATGCCAGTGCCAGACGCCGTTTCTGTCCGCCTGATAAAGTGAAGGGGGATCTGCTTCTGTCGGAAATATCGGAGAGGCCTGCCATGAGCAGTGCGCCGCGGACCTGTTCCTCAATTTCAGCGGGTGACAATTTCAGCATTTTCGGCCCGAAAGCGGTTTCGGACCAAACATCGGTTTCAAAGAACTGGTTTTCCGGAAATTGAAATACGACCTGCAGCCTGCGGCGGAAGGAAATTTTGTCGAATTCCGGACTGTAAATATCCCGGTCCTGAAACAGGACCCTGCCGGAATCCGGTTTGTGGAGTCCGCCGATAGTTTCCAGCAATGTTGTTTTCCCGCATCCGGCTTTTCCGGTAATGCCGATGAATTCATTTTCCCGGATCTGCAGGCCGATGCCTTTCAGAACTGCCGGAGAATTCGTGTAGCCGGATGAAACCTGACTTAGTGTAAGAAGCATATTGCCTCCGAAAGTTCTTCTTCCGTGAGAGGACAGAAAGGAAGGCGGATGCCGTCTTTCTCAAGGTCATGGAATACCTGAACCGGAAACGGCGGACGGATCCCCGCTTTTTGCAGAAGTTCGGGATCTGTCAGGATCTCACGGGGTGATCCGTCTGCGATGATTTTTCCCTCTGCCATCAGCAGGATGAGGTCGGCATGGATGATATCCCGGATATTTTGGGTGATAACGACAACGGTCTTGCCGGAGCGGTGCTGTGCTTCGATACATTTGAGCAGTTCCGCTTTCCCTTCAGGGTCAAGCATGGAAGTGGCTTCATCAAAAATCAAAATATCACTGCCGATCGCCAAAATCCCGGCGGCGGCAGCCCGCTGTTTCTGGCCTCCGGAGAGCGCGGTGACATTTCGCTTTTCGAATCCGGACATGTCAACTGTATTGAGCGCTTCACTGATGCGCTGACTGTGTTCCGATTCGGGTATGTGATGGTTGATCAGGCCGAATTTTATGTCGTCTTCGATGACAGGCGAGACAAATTGATTGTCCGGATTCTGAAAGACGATCCCGCAATGTTCCCGTACGGTACGGAGGCCTTCGGGAGTCTGAACATCCTTCCCCCGGACCAGAAGCGATCCCTCCGTGACAGGCAGCAGGGCTGTGATGAGTTTTACCAGGGTCGACTTTCCGCAGCCGTTTTTGCCCAGAATGGCTGTCATTTTCCCTTTCTCTATGGAAAAACCGGCGTTTTTCAGGACCGCGCTGTCTTTTCCGTAACGAAATCCGATCCCCGATCCGCAGATCTCCGTTTCCGGGATCATGTTCATCATTCGAAATCGTCCAGGGAATTGCGTATCTGATCCATACAGCTTTTCATCAGGCCCGCCATTGAAATATTCTCGACGCCCGCGACAAGATTGTCACACTGGTTCAATGGAAGAAGGATGCGTGTTGCCGGGGATTGGCCAACCGCGACAGCCATTTTGGGAGTGATCTCGCCCAGCAGTGAATCTGCAATGACGATGCCGATGGGACCGATGATGATATCGGCTTTTTTACAAGCGACCAATACCGCGTTTTCACCTGTGGCTGCTTCGTCAGCACCGGCTTTCATCATCGCTTTAGTCGCTAAAATATTTGTGCCCACGGCGGTGACGGTGACTTCGGTAAAGACGGCTTTGATGTTTTCAGTAAGCTGTCTGCCGATGCCTCCGCCCTGGCCGTCAATGATCAGTATTCTGCGTTTTTTCATTCTTATCCTGTTTTTTTTCAGCAGTGCTGCCGGGAGATATCCATATTTCATCTCTCGTTTTGTGATATGAACCGCGGCTTATTATACCTTTACAGGGAAAAAACCGCTGCTCATCGTTTTTTCAAATTTCCGTTTATTTTACCACAAGCCCCGTAACCTGTTCTCCTCAAAGGTAAAAGGATACGGGAATTATTTGGTAAATAAGTGAGCCATTTCTCATGAGCCGCGGGGATGATCCGGAAGATTCGCGGCGCGATACATCATAAATTCCTTGTGATCTGAAAACTTTTGAATGCCGCGGGTCAACGAAAACACCTGTATTTTACATGATCAACCTGCAAAAAAAACGATATTGACAAAATGTCAGATGTTAATAAATTGCCCCTTGACGGAATAAAAAAATTGCTTTATTATATAGAAGTCGATGCGGGGTAGAGCAGAGGCAGCTCGTCGGGCTCATAACCCGGAGGTCATTGGTTCGAATCCAATCCCCGCTACTTTTTTT
>DAIMGK010000269.1:0-5454 GCA_036723985.1 Flexilinea sp. | reverse complement strand
CCGACAGATACGGCTGTTCCCACAGAAGCGGAAACCACTGCCCTGACGGATACGGATGAACCGACAGATACGGTTTTGTCCACAGCGGAGGAAACCGCTGTCCCGACGGATACGGATGAACCTGCGGCGCCGGCGGAAACGGCAGATGCCGCCCTTCCCGCTGATGAGGATAAGGCCGTCATGATCAGGAAGTCGGTGGAACGAATGGACGCCCTTCCCGCTGATGAGGATAAGGCTGAAGAAGATCAGGCTGAGCTGACCGCGCAGACGTATCGCATCGCTCTGTTCAGTGAGCCGCAGACGGTCAAACTGCCCCGTGCGGAAACTTCCTACTGGTTCATGCTGCCGAATGGGACAAAGGTCGAATCTGCTTCATTATCGCTGGTCCTGGAAACAAGTGTCACACTTCTTGAAGATTATTCCACGGCAACGGTCGAGATCAACCGGACAGCTGTGGACAGCATCAACCTGGTGGAATTTGCCGAGAATTACGGATCCCTTTGGGAGATCGAAGTTCCGGTCGAACTGCTGCACACGGACGGTTCATTAAACCAGCTGAGCATAATAACCGCGCAGCGTTCGATCTTAGGTGAATGCGCCGATATTGACAACCCCGCGAACTGGATCGTCATCAGCGATGAATCTGTGCTGGAGATCACCATGCTCCATGAAGGACCGGTGAACCTGAATGACCTTTACGCCTGTCTTTTCAACAGGGCAGAGCTTGGCAGCCTGGTAAACAGCGGATTTATCTTTGATGGGAAAAACCTGAATGCCGAGTTCGCAGGCGCGTTAAGTATTGCTTCCGCGATCGGCGCGAACAACCCTTATAAAGATATCGAACGCATGGCGCTGAATCCGGATCAAACCGGCGACGGACTTTCAGGCGTTTTTGTACTCAGCGCGGATGCCGCTGATCCGGAGATCCCTTCTTTGAAGAAGGGTGAAGGGTATATCTCAATTACCACCGGCGAGGACATGATCGTCCGCGCTGCCGGCGGTGAAAAGGAAGGCCTGAAAGCCGCTGTGCGCACGATTTCCGATGCCGGCCGGCTTTCACAGTTCAGTACAGAAGAAACCGTGATCAAATCCATGCCCGAACCGGTCGATAACGGGCTGCACGCTCGTGACAACGGTAAATATCTGCTGGAAGATTTCGGTTATACCGACATGAGCCTTGCAGGCGCCTTCCATCAGCAGACGACCTTTACCGTACGGGAGCCTGACGGCCTTCTCGGCGGACCCGGATCTTACTTTGAAGTCCATTTCAACCATTCCAATGCCCTGCTCAGTGATGCTTCCCTCCTTACCGTACGCTTTGACCGGGTACCGGCGGCCAGCATTCAGCTTTCCCGTACCAACGCGGAAAACGGCAGATTGCGTGTAGCGATTCCTCAAAAAGTTCTGGAAAGAGGGGTCTTTGAGATCGGTATCGATGTTTATAATTACCTGGGCAGGATCGATTGTTCCAAGGATTGGAGTGATGTCGCCTGGACTGTTATCAATGCGGATTCTGTGCTTTATTTTGAACCGTCGGATATAACAGTCATTCCGTCCCTGAGCCGGTTCCCCACCCTTTGGGGGAACAATATCGTTCTCGGTCTGCCAAACGACACCTCCAATACGGTGAAAGAGGCTCTTCTGATGATCGCCGCGAAGAATGGCCAGAATACGCAGACTGTTGCGGAATACAAGGTCACTGTCGATATTCACAGCGGAGCGTTATCCGGCAAGGATATAATTATTGCCGGTCCGAGAAATGAGATCAACATTCCGGACATTGTCTCTGACCTACTGTACGTCGTTCCACAGGGTAACGGTTATTCTGTCAAAGCCGGTGTCAGCGTGATGCCGGAGGCCTTGTCAGATAAGATCATTCTGCAGACTGTCCGTTCACCTTATGATTATACAAAAACAGTCATAGTCATCATGTGGCCGGACGCTTCTTATGAGGATCTGCTGCTCGCGAAAATGAGCGATAAGGAAACCTTCAGCCAGCTGAAGGAGCATCTTGCGCTGCTGAGTGAAAGCGGTATTGTGACTGTGGCAGCCGCGGCAGAAGCTGAGTCAGCGATCCCCCTGTCACCGGAAGTGATCGTCAATCGTGTCGTGCGGAAGACCGGTATCCCGAAAATCGGCCTTGCGATCATTCTCGTTCTGATCGTGTTCCTTGTGATCATGATCATCCGTGCATCCCGGAAAAAGGACCGGTTTGAAAATGCCCGGGAAAAGATGTCAAAAACCAATCAGTCGCAGCCGAAACCCGCACCCGCGCCCACACCCGCGCCTGATGACGGGGATGACGATGACGAAGAGGCCTGATCCTCGAAAATAATATGATTTCCGCGGGACAGTTATGTGCCTGCCCGGAATGGCACATAACTGTCCCGTTATTAAAAAACAAATCAGCAGATATTTTGAGCGATATTCCCCGAACCGGAAAAAGTGACCGGCGGGTAAGCGTGTGGATCTCATAAAGAGCCTGATTTACGCAGGGGGTTGGGGGGCGCAGCTCCTGTCCCGAATCTGACCGGACGAATTCCGCAGCTTACGGGACAGGCTTACAGCGCCCGGAAATCAGGTGCGGGCGGGATCCGAGTTATAATTAAGCGCAGCGGTTCCTTACGGTTCCCGCTTTCGAAAACACACAAATATTCGATTCCGCACCTTGCGAAGCACTTCGTTCCGCATACAGAAGGCAAATATACACTGAGCTCTTATAATAGAGATCAAGGAGGAAAAAATGTCAATCGGTAAAAAATCCTTATTTATATTATTCGTCATCCTTTTTGCGGCGGTATCCGCCTCATCCGCGGAGACCGGTGCTTTCCCTGCCGTTTTCGATGACGCGTTAAAGGCGGTAAAAGATCCGGTCGATCTGACCTGGGAACAGACAATTGAAGAAGTCAGGGCGGCAGCCGATACCCTTGAAGGGTACACATGCGGGGCCGCTGATGAAAAAATAACCTGTGAAAAGACGGATCCCGAAGGCAGCTGCCGCATTGAATTTGATTTTGCCAATGGCAAACTGGCGGCAATTGATACTTATCTTTCAAATTCCGAACTCAGTAATTATGATATTTCCTCAAACGCGGAAGATTATGATGTGCCCATGTATATGCGTTATCTGTGGTATTCTGAAAATGACAGGAGATTTTTCACTGATTTCGAGGTCGATGATTCAATTATTGAGAAATTGACAGGGAAACCGTGGCGTGACGCCCAGGCCGAATATCTCATTGACGTATCCCGATATGAGAAGATCCTGCCCGGAAACGATACGACATGGTCGGAATATTTCTTCTCGTTATCTGAAAATACATTCGTACAATCAGGTTATCAGGACGTGTCAGAAAATGATCCCCGTTTTCAGCTCCGGATCCTTTTGTCTTCCTGGAAATATCTGGTACTGAATCAATCACCGATTGCCTACAGGAAGTTTTCCGGATCGGGTGTTATCTACGAAAAAGAGATATCAAATGAAAAGGACTCCTGTATCGCTGTTTCTTATTACAATTCCAAGGGGGAACCGGTAATTCATCCTGAATACGGATACGCAAAAGAAATCAAATATTATGGCGGTGATATTTCTGTTGAAGGGCTTCCTGTCCCCCATCCTGACAGACTGACTGTTTACCTGGATCTGGAAAATAATGCCGTGATGAATTCATCCGGTTATGCTTACTGCACGGAAGAAATTTCAGAAGACGGAAACACAAGTACGGTCAGGTTTTTTGACTCCGAAATGAAACCGACCGCACATGAAAGCGGATACTCAGCTTATACATTGGAAACGATCGGCGATGCTATGACCAGCAGCCGGACAACAAAAATATATAAATATTATGATATAAACATGGATCCTTTCATCATGGAAGAAGGTTACGCGGGATATTCCGTCACTTCAGGGGCTCCCGGAATGTCATCTGTCACCACCGAATATTTCGACGCGGAGGGGAAACCGGTATTGATCGCCGGAGGATATGCGGCAGATGTTTATTATAAATATTCTCCCGGATTGACCGAATATCATTCTTATTATGGGGTCGATGGCGAGCCGGTGCTGACTGATAACGGATATGCATCCTTTGGCCATGAACCTGCCGGCGAAGGCAGAGGAGTGATCTATTATTACCGGGGTGTAAACGGCGAACCTGTTATCGGGCCTGAAGGTTACGCGGTCAAAGAGGTCGTCTACGGCAGTGAAGATCCGCAGCCAAGAGAACGTTTCCTTGACGCGGACGGTAATCTTACCCTGTGTAATGACGGATATGCCTACATGACAGAAACGGAAACGGAAGAAGGATCCATTGAGCGCTATTATGACACAGAGGGGAACCGTGCGGTAAACCGGTCTGTCAATGCTTCAGCGATTCATACAATTTACGACCCTTCCGGGGAAGTCGTCCGCAAGGAATATCTGGGTGTTAATGATGAACCGGTCCTCAGTACGTCCGGTTATGCTGTCAAAGAAGTCATTACAGACGAAGGCGAACGGTCTGTCCGGTACCTGGATACGGAAAACAAACCGGTCCTCAACAAGGAAGGTTATGCTTATTCCGTGGAGGAGTTTGGTGATAATGAATCTGTGCTGCGTTATTATGATCCGGAGGGCAGCCGTGTTTCCAATCAATTTACCAATGTATCCGCGGTCCATTTCTTTTACGGTCCGTCCGGGAAAAAGGTACGTATCGATTGTTTAGATACGGATGATAAACTGATCCCCCCGGATAAGCTGGATCACATGAGGATATATTACGAGTATGGGCTGGAAAGCGGCATCACTTATACAAACTGGGAGTAAATCCGGGTGCGGAGCGTCATCGCCGTATCCGCTTCCGGGATCCGGAAAACAGGTGCGGGACACATTGCCGGCAAACGCGGGTTCATACCTTCCCGCGCCATGCGAAGCACTTTGTCCCGCCTGCGAAATATAATTATTATTTGAGATAAAGGGTAATACCGGGGGATCCTCCCGGTCCGGGAGAAGGATACTTCCGCAGGGATCTGTACGGTGATTTATAAAGGCCGGGGCATGCGTTTGAAAGCTGCCCCGGCCTTTATTATGCAGGTCCCGCACCGGGCTCCCGGCAGCGGCGGCGGATCATTGACCGCGCTGCCGCGCGTTTTCTTTCAATTCCTTCAGATCCTCCGAGACTTCCTCCCGGTACTCTTGGAATTGCGTATAGAATTTTAAATTGCAGTCATCCTGTCCGCTTGAAACAGCTAATCAGCAGCGTTCCCTTCCGTCTCCGGAACGGAAGCCCCTTCGGCGAGACTTTCTTCTTCCAGCCGTTTCAGCGCGTCCACAGCTTCCTGAAAACCCAGATCAGCCGCCTGCCGGTAGTATTCCATTGCCTTTTCCCGGGACTGTTCCACGACGTAACCGTTTTCATACATCATCCCCATCTTTGTCAATCCGATTTTTTCGCCCTGATCCGCCGCGATCTGATA
>DAIMGK010000268.1:0-5483 GCA_036723985.1 Flexilinea sp. | reverse complement strand
CCCCGCCGATCCACCGCTTGACATCTGGGTCGGGATAGCCAGCCAGGATAGCGGAACCGGTCGTACATCGGCCGGTGGAGGAAAGAGCTGTTATGCGTCGGGATTTGGCCTTTTTGACGTAATGTGGTATAATCATTTCATAACAGATGAATAGTGAGGGCGGATACAGCTGAGCCTTCTTAAGAAGACAAAGGAACAGGGTATCTCGCTGAAGATCGCGTCGGCTGATTGAGCACAAGGTTATACAGATCAATACGGACCTGCAGGATGACTCGGACGGGGCTCCGGCGGTTACGCTCAGCGCCGGTGTCGCCCTGGACAGCAAGGAGAACCGGGATCCAACGGAACTCTTCCGCCAGGCAGGTATCGCCCTGTATTATGTCAGGGACCACGGGTGAAACGGCTGCTCTTTCTGGCGTGAGGAACTGGGAGAGGCAAAGAAAGGAGAGGCGGGGAACGCATGAAAAAGACGATCTCTTTCCTGTTGTGCGTGATGCTTGCGGTATGCGCGCTGATTCCGCAGGCGGCGTTTGCGCAGGCTAAAGAAAAGAAAACTGTCCGGGTTGGCTGGTATGAGTCAGCTTTCCACCGCACGGATCAGTTCGGGAGAAAATCCGGGTACGGTTATGAATACCAGCAGCGGATTGCGGTTTACACCGGCTGGACGTATGAATATGTGGAGGGCAGCTGGTCGGAGCTGCTTGAGAAGCTGATCGCCGGCGACCTGGATCTTCTCAGCGACGTATCCTATACGCCGGAGAGGGCTGAAAAGATCCTGTACTCCTCCGAAGCAATGGGCTCGGAAGGCTATCATGTATTTATCGCGCCGGGCAACCAGGACATCAGGCCGGATGATTTCTCCACCCTGAACGGGAAGCGGGTCGGCGTCAATAAAAACAGCATCCAGGAGAGGCTTTTTATCGAATGGACGGAAAGCCACGGTGTGACGGCGGAAATCATCGAGTCGTCCGAAAAGACGCCGGTGCTCCTTGATATGCTGGCGAGCGGTGAGTTTGACGCGCTGGTCACGCTGGACACCTACGGCGTCTCCGCTGATGTGGTCCCGGTCTGGAAGATCGGGTTTGCCCAGTCCTACTTCGGGATCAATCCAAACCGTCCCGATCTGAAACAGGATCTGGATGTGGCGATGAACCGGCTCCTTGAAGATAACCGGGATTTCAACCAGCAGCTGGCGGAACGGTTCAACAGGACCGGCTCTGTTAACAGTTTCCTCTCCCCGGAAGAACAGGACTGGCTCGCCGATCATAACGGAACCATCCGGGTCGGTTATCGGGACAACTTCCTGCCGTTCTGCGCGCTGGATCCGAAAACCAACGAGCTCACAGGCGCGCTGGCCGATTACCTGGTGTTTGCGGAGAACTGCCAGAAAAATGCCCAGCTCCGCTTTGAAGCTGTTCCGTTTGCCTCGACGGACGACGCCATGCGGGCTTTGGCCGATGGGGAGATTGACTGCATTTTTCCGCTGAGCCTCAGCGCCTACGACGGTGAACAGGTGGGTGTTGTCAGTACGGATCCGCTGGTGCGCTCCGAGATGTATGCAATTGTCCGAAGCACGGATTACCGGGGCATTGACCGGGACAAGGAATGGACCGTCGCCATCGTTGAGGGAAACCCGAATTACGACGCGTTTGTGAAAGACTATTTCCCGAACTGGACGATCTTGCATTTTGAGGACAGCGAATCAGCTTTCCAGGCTGTTGCTTCCGGGAAGACTGACTGCGGACTGGTGAGCAATTACCGGATCGGTCTTCTGGGTGAGCAGCTTGTAAAGTATAAGCTTTCCCCGCTGACAACGGACGAGGTGGCGGACGTCGCTTTCACCGTGAGACGGGAGGATGACTGCCTGTATTCTATTATGAATAAAGTGACGCGGCTTTATCCGGACACTGAGATTAATTCCTCGCTGACCAATTACGCGCTGCAGGAACAGCAGGTCAGCTTCGTCGACTTTATCCGGGCCAACCTGGTCTATATTATTACCGGCGCGGCGCTGATCATTATCGCCATTCTGCTGCTGGTGTTGCGGAACGTGCGGGTCACCGTGAAGGAGGAAGAAGGCCGTCGGATCATTTCCGAAGCGGAGCGCGATCCGCTGACAAAACTGTATAACTGGAACTTCTTCCTGGTGTATGCCAACCGGCTTTGCCGTGAACACCCTGAGAAGCAGTTTGACGCGGTTACGATCAATATCGATCGCTTCCATTCCATCAATGCTTTGCACGGGCGTGAGTACGGCGACAGCATTCTACGTGAACTGGGCGGGCTGATCGAAAACAGCCTGGCCGGAACGGAAGGGATCGCGGGCCGGTCCCATGCCGACCGCTTCATGATCTACTGCCCGGGGAGAGAAGACTGGCAGGCTGTGCTGGAACGCTTCCAGGCACATATGGATGAAAAGTTCGACAAAGCGAATGTGCGCCTGCGTATGGGTGTGAAGCCCTGGCAGGAAGGACTGGAGCCCGAATCGCAGTTTGATAAGGCCAGGACAGCCTGCACCCGGGCGCGCGGGGAAGTCAAATCAAAGCCCGTGGTCTATGACGCAGCCATGGAGCAGCAGGAAGAACGCGACCAGCGCCTGTTGAACGATCTTCCCCACGCGCTGGACAATCACGAGCTGACAGTGTATTACCAGCCCAAATATGATATCCGGTCGGATGAACCGAAGCTTGCCAGCGCGGAAGCGCTGGTCCGGTGGAAGCATCCGGAGCTGGGCATGATCAATCCGGAAGACTTTATCGCGCTGTTTGAAAAGAGCGGCCAGATCAGCATCCTGGACAATTACGTCTGGGAGGAGTCTGCCCGTCAGATGGCCGCCTGGCGGGATCAGTACCATACCAGCCTCCCGGTATCCGTGAACCTGTCCCGGGTGGATGTGTTTGATCCGAACCTGATCGAAACACTGGACGGTGTCCTGGAACGCAACGGCCTGCAAAGCTGTGACCTGAAGCTTGAGGTGACCGAATCTGCCTATACCGAGAACGCGGAGCAGCTCATCCGGGTCATCAATGAATTGCGGGCCAAAGGCTATGAGATCGAAATGGACGACTTCGGTTCCGGTTATTCTTCACTGAATATGCTTTCGTCCCTGCCGGTCGATGTGCTGAAAATGGATATTGATTTCATCCGGAACATTGAGCGGAATGAGAAGGATTTCCGCCTGGTGGAGCTGATCATCGATATCGCCCGGTACCTGAAGGTGCCCGTTGTCGCGGAAGGCGTGGAAACGGCGAACCAGCTGAAACTGCTGAAAAACGCGGGCTGTGACCTGGTGCAGGGTTATTATTTTTCCAAACCGCTGCCTGCGGGCGAATTTGAACGGAAGATCCTCTGTGTATAAGGAATGTTTCAGACAAAACCAAAGGAGAAAAAGGGATTTATGCGACGTAAAAGAATCGCCGTTCTGATGGCCAGCATTGACCGCGAATACCAGCAGAAATTCGCGTACGGTCTTGCTGCTGCCGGCGCTGAGTACGGGATTGACATATGCATTTTCAACAGCCAGGGCCATCCGAATGTGGAGGTCGCCACAAACGATGTCGGCGAGTGCATGATTTATGACCTGCCGGGTCTGTCTGATTTTGACGGGATTATCTCTCTCCCTGCGACAGCCGGCAGTGAGGCCAGGCAGAAAAAGATGTATGATGTGCTCGCACAGATGAAGGGGAAACCGCATATCTCGATTGACGTTCCGCAGGACGGTGCTGTGACTCTTACGTTTGATGACCGGAGCAGCGTAGAGGAACTGACAGAACACCTGATCACCGAACACGGAGCCAGGAAGATCGCGTTTGTCAGCGGGCCGTTGGACGCTCCCGTTGCAACCGGGCGAGTTGACGCGTGCAGGAACGCGCTGGAACGGCACGGGCTTGCCCTGGATGACAGGCTGGTCTTTGACGGGCAATGGACAAGAATCGGCGGACGCGCTGCAGCGGAGAAACTGCTCAGTTTAAAGGAAGACCTGCCGGAAGCGATTATGTGCGGAAATGACGATATGGCCCTGAGCGTCCTGGAATGCTTAAAGAAGCACAGCATCCGGGTTCCGAGGGATATCATTGTAACCGGATTTGATGCCACTCAGGAAGCGATGATGCGCGGTTTGACAACGATCAACAGACCGGTCAACATGTCTGCCCGGAAGGCGGTTGAAATCCTTAATTCCTGGATTGACGGTGCTGAGCCGTCGGAAAAAACCGTCATCCTGCCCACATATCCGGTTTTCGGCAGCAGCTGCGGCTGTAATCAGGACCTGGGGAATATCGTCGAAGAGCTTCGCACGCTCGTTTCTGAAAAATGGAATGTTGAGGCTGCTCTGATTCGTATCAGTTTGCTTTCCGGAACGATGGCCGGAGTCAGCAGTGAGGAAGAAGCCCGCGAAGAAATCCGGGATTTTACGGAAGCACTGGATATCCGTGAGTTTTATCTGTGTGCTGATCCTGCTGTTTGCAGGGATGCTGAATCATCGGCCGATGATGCCTCATACCCGGATGAAATGCTTCTTCTTTCCGGTATCCGGAACGGAGTTCCCTGTGAAGCGGAGCTTTTTCCGAGCCGTGATCTGATACCTGGAATGAACCAGGCCCGGGGGGATCCGGTCTGCCTTGTTTTCTGTCCGCTGTATCACCGCGATCAAAGCATGGGATATACCGCCATGAATCTGGGAAACGGGACAGGGGCTGCGCTCTATCCTGTGCTGATGCTTTTGAACGGCGCCCTGATGAGCCTGTATATGCAGACAAACAACAGACGATCCGCGTCGGTGATCGAACGGATGGCGGTTCATGACATCATGACCGGCCTGCTCAACCGGCGCGGATATATGGAACAGGCACCGGCTTTGCTGGAACAGGCCAGAAGTGAAGGGAAGGCCTTTGTCCTGCTCAGCGCTGATATGAACCGCATGAAATTCATTAATGATCAGTATGGCCATATGAACGGAGACGAAGCCATCTGCAGGATGGGACGCGCGCTCCAAAGCCTGAACCGATATGGAATGACGCCTGTGCATATCAGCGGAGACGAGTTCCTGGCTTACGGAGTCATCGATCATGCGGATGAAGCCCTGGGACTGGTGACAGTTGTCAAGGATGAACTGGAACGGATGAACCGGGAAGATCCATGGATCTGCAATATCACTGCCGGTGTCGGCGTTTACGCTGCCGTTCCACGGGAAGAGGACAATCTTGATATCTTTATGACCCGGTCGGACCAGGCCATGTATGAGGATAAGAACAAACGGAAATACGGAAGACGAAAGGATGATATCGCTTAAGTCCTGGGAAACAGATTTGAATCTCTGCCGAAGGGCGTGCAGAAACCGGTGAAAATATGAAAGATTAGCTGTCAGTCGTCCACTTAAGATGGTGATTTGAGCGGCTGCTCGCAATTCAGCATCCATCAGCCGACAGGGGCAATGGTGCCGCGGCGGATCATCCTGTCCGCCAGCTCCGCCATCTGCATGTCCG
>DAIMGK010000267.1:0-5603 GCA_036723985.1 Flexilinea sp. | reverse complement strand
CCCTGGTTTGCCACTGCCTGCATTTTCGCTTCGATCTCCGCCTGATTCCCGAGATAAGAATGGGATATGGTATTGAATTCGTTATCAAATTCATAGATCAGCGGAACGCCTGTCGGGATATTGACCCCGATGATCTCATCATTGCTCAGTCCGTCAAAATATTTGACAAGGGCCCGAAGAGAATTGCCGTGTGCTGCAATGACGACTCGCTTGCCTGCGTTCATATCTTTTTTGATGACTTCCTCGAAATATGGAATGACCCGCTCGATCGTTGTTTCCAGACTCTCATGTGCCGGAAGCAGCGCCGGATCAATATTCCGGTACATCGGCTGTCTGGCCGCATTTCGCTCATCGTCAGGCTCAAGAGCAGGAGGTTTTACGTCAAAAGAACGGCGCCAGATCTTCACCTGGTCTTCACCGTATTTTTCGGCAGTTTCTGCTTTGTTTAATCCCTGCAATGCGCCATAATGCCGCTCGTTAAGTTTCCAGCTCTTGATGACCGGAAGCCACGCACGATCCATTTCATCAAGCACAATGTTCAGCGTGTGGATCGCCCGTTTCAAACAGGATGTATAGCAGATATCAAAATCATATCCCTCATTTTTCAGCATAATTCCGGCAAGTTTTGCTTCTTCCCTGCCCTTTTCGCTCAGATCGACATCGGTCCATCCCGTAAATAGATTGAGTTTATTCCATTCGCTTTCGCCATGCCGTAAAAGAACAAGTTCCATTTTATCCTCCTGCATATACGCATCGTGTCATAATGACATGCTCTTACCAATCATTTATTTAAGAAGTTATAAAAATCTGATTATTTGGCAATTTCTGATCATTCGAGTAATTCAATCAACATCATGGTGCCAAATCTCCCGCTTATACCGGGGTATCCATAAATTCGTCAATAGCCTGCAGTACCGGGATCGTGTATTTCTCCTCACCAAGCAGCCATTGTTCATGCTGCATATCGAATTCACGTATCTCCGGATCACGGAAATACTTCTTATAGCGCTTAAGATACTTCTCTCCCATTTTATTCGCGTAAATGAAGTGCACTTTCGTGTGTTCCACATAAATGTCATCCTTCAGCCAGGTGAGCAGATCTGTGTAATACTCATTTTTGATAGACTCAGGATCGAATTTTTCAAAGCAAGCCATAAATTTGTCAGCGGTGTTATCGTTCATCTCGAAGATGCTCTTGAGCTTTTCCCTGGTTTTCGCCTTCTTCTTCTCATTGCCCGTAAAACCGGCCAGGAGCGGAACCACCAGCTTTGACTGAAGCCAGGCCATAAATTTTCCGCTTTGGTCGAGATCCGGGCTCCCGAAAATACCGTGATCCAGGTGAACATTCTCCCGCTGGATCAGCTGCCCGACAAAACTGCTTCCCAGAGAAGATCCGATCGCTCCGTCAATTCTGCCGTCATAATTGTCCAGTATGTACCGCTCGATTTTTTCGGTAACCGTGATCATGTCAGGGAAAATCAGCCCGCTGCCGTCAAAGCCGTCATAGTTCACGCAGACCAAATGATATTTCTCCGCCAGTTTATCCAGCACAGAGCCGAAATTTGTCTGATAATCACAGGCAGTCCCCGGAAGCAGGAACAGGGTCTTCCCTGTCATTGATCCCATTTCATCAAACTGCATATCGATATTCCATCCTTTCGATCTTGAAAATCAGTAATTTCACATGATCATTCCATCCCCGGATAAACATTACTATATTTTTCTCGCAAGAACAGTGATCCAGGGTTTCGATGGATAATGGTCGCTTTTCACCTCGGAAAATCCGGCTTTTTTCAAGGCTGCTTCGATCTGGTCTGTTGTATAGCATTTCATGCCTTCAATAATGTTTTCAAACCGGGTGCCGGTCTCATCTGTCCCGTCCGACTCGTTGCAGATCAAAAAATATCCGCCGGGTTTAAGTATCTTCGCTACCTGCGCAAAGCATTTGTCCAGTCCCGGCCAGAAATAAACGGTTTCAAAAGCTGTGGCAAGATCAAAGGATCCTGCCGGCAGTTGAAGATCTGACACATCTCCCTGCTCAACAACACAACGTCCTGCCCGAATCATGCTCTGATTGTATGCGGCTGCCTTTTCAACGGATAATGCAGAATAATCAATTGCGGTCACATGTGCTTTCGGATATTTTTTCAGCAGTTCGCCCGCATTGCGCCCGGCTCCGCAGCCAAGGTCGACCGCTTTTCCTAAATCAATATCAGGGAGATGGGAAAATCCCCAATCCGCCAATTTTGCGTGGCCGGAATTCATCCCGTTCAGCATGATCGTCCCAAGAATTCCTTCCGGTTTTTTTGTCTGACTGAAAAACTTCTTCATTAAACCCATTTTCAAATGCTCCTTTTCATATTTTTATATAAAGCGGTCAATGGGCAAAGCCCCTGATCTCACTTCTTTTGGTGACCATGATATTCATTCATAATGCTCCTCCTTTCATCAGAGGAAAAGTGCACTGATGTGGTACACGATACAGGCAAGCAGCAGAGCGCAGCCGACGTAGAACAGCGCCACACGGGCTGTCCATTTCAGAGAGTGGGATTCGCGGTAAGTGGTCGTCAGCGCCATGACACAGGGTACGTTAAAGGTGCAGGCGAACAGGAAAGCCAGCGCTTCGGGTTTTGAGATCGTCTGAGCCATGCTGACCGCAAGAGCCGCATGATCCGCAGCAGCGGTTTTGGAAAAGAAAGTTGCTTCCAGGAGGCCGCCCTGACCGACGAACGCGGCGTTCAAAACCCCAAGCACTGCTTCTTTGGCGAATGCAGAGCTGAGGAACGCCATGAAAGTCTGCCAGCCAAGTCCGAAGAAACGCGTCACCGGCTCGATAAAGGTGCCGACGCGATACAGCAGACTGTCCTGAAGGCTGCCGCTGCCGCTGAATGAGAAGATATAGAACACCAGAGAAACCAAAGTGACAGTCCCCAGAGCGCGTCTGAAGATATCCCAGGCTTTCATAAAGGCTTCTTTCAGGATGTGTTTCCAATGTGCCTTGTGGTAGGGCGGAAGCTCCATGATCATACCGCTGCGGCTTTCCGTCGGGGCAAGTGTTCTTCCGAAAACCTTTGAAACGATCCACATCATCAGACCCATATAGACGAGGATCAGCAGGCACACCAGCAGCGTCCCGATCGAGCCAAAAAACATGGAGGAAATGACCGGGATCACTCCCCAAATCGCTCCGCAGGGTACAGCCCATACGACTGCCATGGCCAGCATCCGCTGTCCCCAGTTATCCATGACGCGGGTGCCGCAGGCTCCGCCGATCGTACAGCCAAATCCCATGAGTACCGGGCAGATCGCTTTGCCTTGCAGGCCCAGCCGGGAAAGTACGCCGTCAAATTGATAGGCAGCCCGGGCCAGGAAACCGACCTCTTCCAGAAAACCGAAAGCCAGGTTGACACCAAAGACGAAACTCGCCATCGAGAGCGTAAAATAGATCACATTGGGCAGCATCATGGAGAAGATGGATACGATCCAGGGGTGTACATTCCAGCCCGTGAGCAGTGAGGAAACGGGTTCATAGAGTACCTGGGGAATCATCTGCGCCAGGCTCATGATGGGAACACATACCATCATGGCAACGAGGAACGCGGCTAACACGATGCCCAAACATAAAAACTTCCCCTTCACCGGACTGGTGGCGATACGGTCAAATTTTGAAAGCTTATAATCAGGCGAAGCTGTACGGGTCACGCCGTCAAGCATTTTCGTGATCCAGCGATACTTAGCCTGACTCTGTTTATGTACCGCCTCGGCTGAATCGGCGCCATCCCCGATTTCCGGTGCGGAAGAGAGCTTATGCGGAGCTTTCAGTTCACGTGCAAAGAGAGCCTTAAGGTCCTCATAGCCCTTGTTCTCTGCAGCCGTAAAGGGAAGGACGGGGATCCCGAGCCGCTTCTCCAGTTTTTTATGGTCGATTTCCTTTTTTTGTGCCTTTGCCACGTCCATCATATTCAGCAGCAGGACGGCAGGCTTATCCAGTGCGGCGAATTCTGCCGTCATGAACATGCTGCGTTCCAGCTGCGACGCGTCCACCAGAATACAGACAAGATCAGCCTGACCGCTGCGAATGAAATCCGCTGTGATGACCTCCTCATCCGAGTTTCCGGAAAGACCGTAACTGCCGGGAAGATCTGTAACAGTGTACCGGGTACCGTTATATATATAGAACCCATCGTTTTTTTCCACCGTCTTTCCGGGCCAGTTGCCCACATGCTGCCTGGCTCCGGTCAGCGCGTTGTATACGGTAGACTTACCGGAATTCGGCTGTCCTAAAAGTGCGATCCTTGTATTCATATTGTTTCCACCTCGATCCTTTCCGCGTCTTCGCGGTTGACAGCGATCAGCGTCTCACGCAGATATACCAGTACCGGCATCTTCCTGTCATTGCGGACAGTCTGGAACGCAGTGCCTTCCGTAATGCCGATGGAAGTCACGCGGTTCGCGAAGTGTACATTTCCGCCGATCCCGCGGATCACACCGCGCTGATCCGGTTTTGTCTGAGTCAGTTTCATATGGAATCTCCTTTCCGACGGGGAGAACACCCGCTGCATCCTGAGCATCCGCAGCTGCATTTCCCTTGTTTTTTCTCTTTGATCTTGCTTCGTACAATGAAGAAAACGATCAGCGCCACAACGATCAGCAGCATGATCGATGCGATATTTTGCCTGAACCACTCGATCATAAATAAAACCCTCCGCCATTTTGAAAAATATTAGATAATACTAACCTCCAGACTTTTTTTATGCCTCACCACAGGCGAGGCATTTCAATACAGTTCATATCGATTCGGGAAGCTTATTAATTCCTGCCGGGAAGGAGGTTACCACTTCCAAAAATCGCACAAGGTTAATTATAACTAACTTTAATGCTGCGGAAGAAAATACATGATATATTGATTAGGATTAAAATCACTAACTAAAAAAGGATGAGGATTTTTAAAAATACACATGATTATCATCAATCATGATATTCACAATGAGGTTATACATTGGGCTGAAATGATGGAGAATACCTGAGCGTATTCGGCAGATAAAAGCAATCTGCTTAAGATGAAAGTATCTTTCAAATTGTATTCTTATGGTACAGTAAATTTGAGAGAAATTACTCGGGGAAAAAAAGTTACTTTGTGGGGTATTCACCCCCGTCATTCCCGCACAAGGTAACTTTTTCAAAAGTTACCTTTTTTAATTAATAACTACACATTTTCAAGCAAAAATGAGCAAAATTCCAGTAAAATCAACGAAATTTTGCTCTTTTTTTGTTAAAATCACCTTATTGTTAAATGTTACTTTATGGGTAATTAATGCTCCTTCGTACCCGCTATCCCGGACTTGACAGCAATAGGTCATAATTCCGCCTTTCCTTAATCTTTAAAGCATTTTCTCTATAAGCATGAAGATCGAATGAGCTTATTATGTGTTATAGCTGAGAAGTTTTTCTTTACAATCTAACAATTATTATCTGATGTTTTATTTTTCTAAGATGGTGATGCAGGAGAATACATTTTCAGAGTTCTTTACGGTTCTTTCATAAAAATTTAAGAATCATTTGATAAGATAAAAAAATAATAGAGACGGGTCCACAGAGACACC
>DAIMGK010000266.1:0-5626 GCA_036723985.1 Flexilinea sp. | reverse complement strand
CGCGGGAGACGGTCCGGTAATCATCGGAAAAGCGGTTGATCTTGATGGCGTACTGTTCCATGTAGACCAGGTCTTTATACAGGGTGCTGATGATCTGCGTAATGTCCTTCGGGGTATAGCAGTCCGGATCCAGCTCTTCAAACGGCAGCCTGTCCGTTTTGCGATAGTAATGGATCTCCGGCATGTTTTCCATATCGGTGTTTATTTTTGTATGCTTTTCCATTTCGATCCGGTCCTTTCTTCCCCGCCTGTTTGCGGTTCAAATTTGTTTCATGAGATCCGTTTCCTGCTGATGTGATTTAGTCCAAAGTACGGATCCCAGCTGACTTTCGGTCACCGGCTAATGACTATTGACCATTGACCATTGGCCGGTAACTGTTTTTCTTAGAGTATAGAACGGAATTTAAAAAAAGTAAACCGTCAACATTGACAGTTGACAAATCAAAAAAAATGTGGTATAGGAATAGAACAAACTAATCTATACGAATTTTTATGGGTCAATGCAGACAAAGCCGGAACCGTTAACTCAGACAGATTTTTGACAAGTCCGGAATAATAATTTTCCTGAATTGTCCCTTTTCTTGTCAAGCTGCTGATAAAATAATAACGACATATTAATAAAGGGAGGCTGAATGAGCTGCGATGACCGCGATGCCTGTAGTTCTTTCGGCAGCAAAGCTGCCGCTTACCTTTATCAGAATCCGAACGGAAAGGAGAAATCTGTAAAAAGCGGTTATTACCGCGAACCTTTGGCCGTTTTTCTCGGATATACGCTCACCGTTGAAGCGCCGAGTTACGAAATTCATGAAGATAATGCCATCTACACGCGGCTTTGCCTGCAGAATGTGGCGGTAATGGAGTCAGACAAGTCATTCAGTCTGATGCCCGGTATGAGGATCTTCGACCATATGTGGATGAGGATCCGGAAAGAAATGAAAATCGTTGACCCGCGGAAACCGCTGCGGATCACCGGCTTCGTGAATGAGTACGAACACCCGGTCAAGGGAATTCTTATTCGGAACATCGGCATCACGCCGATATATGTCAGCCAGAACTCCTGGCGTTCTTTACAGGGACTGACCGTAGGGGCAGTCCCTATATATTTTCCGATCGTTTTTTTCATGAGTCAAGCTGACCTGTTATGTCTGACTCAGACCTGAGTCAGCAGAACAGGCCGTCCTGACTCACATGGGACTACTGCCAAGTCAAGAGAAACAGGCCGCTTGACTCAAAGGGCTCACTTTTCAAAACCGTAATCGTCGACGTGGAGTGTGCGGCAGTTTTCGTTTACGGTACGGATCGTGGAATGGTCAAAACCGTCCCGCTTGACCGCGTGCACTTCCAGCCGTAATTCCACTTCACAGCCATCCTGGCTGCTCAGGTGGTTGATCACCTCATCCATCAGCTGCTGGACATTTTTATTCACCCGGACGGGATCCAGGCGGGCGCTCATATTGAAAACCGTGTCTTTGATCTCCGCAGGAGGGACAGGGGGCACCACGGGGGGCTGCCAGGGATCATCTCCACCGCCTCCGCCGATACCGCCGGTGAATCCGCCGCCGGTTCCGCCTCCCATTCCGCCTTTCGGACCTTCAGGCTTTTCGGTTGCCAGTTGTTTGGTCGCGGCGGAGACCCGCACCAGATAATCACTGTCATGAATATCGTAAACCGGCTGGTTATAACGAAGCTGCACGTAGCGGTCTTCGGAATAACCGGAAGCCAGGGCAAAGAATTCGGTTGAGTCCAGTCCCTCCCGAATTGACTGTTCCAAAACAGAATAATCCCGCAGCCGGGGCAGATAGCAGTAGCGGGTCAGGTAATCCCAGAGCTGGCGGATCTGGATCTCGTTTTTATCCCGCCACAGCAGGTTATCCAGTTCCATCAGCAGCAGCGCAGGCGCCCATTTGGAAATGAGAAGCTCATTCTGCTTCACCCAGTCCCCGGCCCGCATGATCGGGCTTTTATCCCCGCCGGAGATACGGTTTTCATCCCATTCAATGGCGGAATTCGACGGATCCGCGTCGGCTCTCGGCGCCAGGACCCGGCTCCAGGTCTCGTTGATCTGTGTATCCATCCGCTGCGAGTACATTTTCAGGTTATTCTCTGTTTCCTTCAGCTGGCTTATATCCAGGTTCAGGCTGTCCTTATCATCCCGGATGGAAGACCATGCCAGATAATATTTCGTTTCCCGGCGCAGGCTGTCCAGAGCATCTTTGTCCGCCGCCAGAAAGATCAGCATATTGCGGTAAAGGCGCGGAGCTGTTCCGCGGTAATTCAGGATCTGTTCGGCTTCCTGTTTTGCCGGATTGTCTCCGCTGAGCCGGTAAGCAGCGGAAGGCGGCAGCACCACCAGACGGACATTTTTGTCATCCGGAATATCCAGTGTGTTCTTCGGGCAGAAATGCACGCCCGCGAAATCTGCACCACGGTTCAACTTTCTGAGACGGGATTCAATTTCCATATCCACAGATGAAAGATCCTGCATGACTGCCCGGTCTTCCGCGGTCTTGCGCAGGGTCGGACGGGTATCATACCAGAAACGGGTCATGCCCGTGTTAGTGTAAAGATAAGCCAGTTTGTTCTGCAGCGTGCCGCGGGCATCGTTGAAATCCGCAGGACTCTCGCCGGGCATGACCGTTCCCAGCAGGATGCGGGACTTTTCGATCCCGCGGGCAGTCTGGCTGATGGAGGTCGGAGCGCTGCCCATCATGATGGTTCGTGCCACCCTCCGGCATGCCAGTTTCATGCCGTAGCGTGGGGTGATCTGATCTGTCTGGTAAGGGATCGAATTCTTCCCGTCGACTTCCCGGTCGATCACGCCGTTCCAGCCTTCCGTAAGATGCCGGGTCAGTTCATCCCGGATCGCCGGTACGGAAAGTGCTATAGAACCGGGCATGATCATCGGAGCGGCATCGTTGCCCATCCACAATTCATGGATCACAGCAGCCATCAGCCTCAAAACGCCGCGGGTCCGTTGGAAGCGTTCCAGTGTCGCCCAATCTTCATATAATCTATCAAAGACTTCCGGATGGATCGGATAACAGGATCTCATGCGTTCCCGGTATGCCAGTTCCTTAGTTTCCGCCGGGAAATCAGAGCTGTTTTCGTTATACATCCGGCTGAAAGCGTTGCAGACCAGATCGCGTTTTCCCTCATCTTTGCAGTTCAGGAAGAGACGTCTGCGCACCACTTCAAAGCCTTCATCCGCTGCCACCGGTTTCCAGATCGCTTCCATCCGGCCAAACGTGTGCTCGATGGTCTCCAGTACGGTCCGTCCCCCTTCACCGCCGATCTCGATATCTGATTCCGGCAGGGATGCCACGACCAGGCTGTTTTTGCTGGCACGGGCGGCTTCGGTCAGTTCCTGGATGAAAGTGATGAAATTATCAAAAGTGCCAGCCGGCAGATTGCTGGCTCCATGGATCTTCTTTCCATAGGCGACCAGCTCATCGATCAGGATCAGGCAGGGACCGGCCGCGTCCAGCAGGGAACGCAGGGCATCGGAACCGGGAGAGACATGTTTCCGGTCGGATTCCTTGACGATATCATACAGGTCCATATTTCCGGCGGATTCCGCCAGCTGGGCAGCCATCTCGCCCCAGATGGTGTTGATCCGGATGCCGGGATATTTCGCGGGATTGCGGAATGTGGTCGGATCCATCTTTGTACCGACCAGTACGGCGACATTTGCCCGCGGCAGCGTGGAAACACCGGCTTCTTCCATCACCGGCTTGATATTCGGGATATCGGAGCTTGGAACTTTGCCACGCAGCAGATGATAAAGCGCCAGCATGGAATGGGTCTTGCCGCCGCCGAAAGCGGTCTTCAGCTGGAGGACCGGCTCCCCACCTTTCCCGTCAGCACGCTTTAATGCCTGTACCAGCAGTCCGCGGATACCCTCTGTCAAATAGGTACGCGAAAAGAATTCCACAGGATCCTGATATTCGGCAGCGGCTTTGCCGTTAGCGACCTGGGAAAGATCCGCGGCGAATTCCGCGTTGCGGTAGCGACCCTGTGCCACATCCGGATGGGGTTCCATCACCTCACGCCAGGCCGGTAAGCCGCCAAGCGGAGCATCCAGAATGCCGATCGCCTTTTTTGCTTTCTGGCTGCTGTTTGTGTCCGCGTTGCTTCCGCCTGTAGACCCGCCATCCGTTCCGTAACGGAATTGACGCATCATTTTGCGAAGATCAGCCGCGGTATCATCATCAAAAGCGTCACAAAGCCGTGCCATGGTGTCCAAAGCACGGTACGTATCATCATCATTCGGAGCTTCACCGCCAAAATGGGAAGTTCTGTTTCGGACGCCCATTAATTCCTTCGCCCAGGTCCGGTAATCCAGAGAGAGTTTTTTCCCGAAGACATCATTCCAGCAGCGGTCCAGCAGGCGGATGCAGTTGGCAATATCAAGCGCATCTGTCATCAGTTTGTAATCATTCCGCGGCGGAAGATCCCGTGCCTGGTCTGAAAGTGTGTTCCGGACTATGGTATACCAGTTGTTTCCGTAGACTTTGCTCATTTCCATGCCGATATACCCGGCAAACCATGGCCTCAGCATGGTGAATCCTTTATAAATGATTTGATTATTGTCCTGCATTTATTCCTCCTGATCGAGGCTGTTTTTATTGAAAAAAAGAGCATAGCGCTGACTATGCCCTTCTCTGATGCTTCAGAGTGGCCTCGCCGGCCAAATGAGTATGATTTAAGTCTGACCTTGCCGGTCGAAAATAATATGTATATTTTATCACATAAAAAGTTGATACAGAGATTGAGTCAGACAAAAACAAATTGTGCGGGCTTAAAATAATCATAATTATGCTATAATTATAGCACATAAAAGAAGGAGGAAGCTATGCCTGTCATCATTCCGATTCGTGATCTGCGAAAAACAAATGAAATATCAGAAATGGTACATAAGACCCGGGAACCGATTTTCGTCACAAAAAATGGTTACAGTGATTTTGTTATAATGAGCAGTGAAATATATGATCAGTTTGCCCGTATAAACCATATTGATCAAATCATTCAGTCTGCCGAGCGGGAAGCTGCCAATGGTGCGGAATTGATCTCCGCGGATGAAGCTTTTGAACAGCTGGACAAGAAATATTATGGGTAAGTACCGGGTTTTGCTCTATCCGCAGGCTTTCCGGGATCTTGAAGAAATATATGCTTATATCGCTTTTGATAAGAAAGCTGCTGCGTCCGCAAAAGGTCAGACGGACCGGATCAAAAACGAGATAAACAAACTGAAAGACATGCCTTATGCTCATCAAGACCGGCTTGAAGGCAGATATGCAGGCAGGGGATATAAACAATTGCTGATCGATAACTACATGGCGATTTATAAAATCGATGAAGAAAACAAAATCGTCAAAGTTGTCACGATCCAATATCAAAGACGTGACATATAGCTGAGTCAAAACGACCTGTTTTCGCCGACTCAGACTTGAGTCGGCAGAACAGGTCGTTTTGACTCATGACCTTGTCGGTAATTAAAATTTTTTACATAAAAAAGTCAATATATAAATTTTTGAATCAAACGACCTGTGAGTCATCGGAACCTGTTCTCCTGACTCAATTCTGGTTTGGGTGTCAAAACACCACTTTATTTGATAATGGATAAAGG
>DAIMGK010000265.1:0-5659 GCA_036723985.1 Flexilinea sp. | reverse complement strand
AGGGAAATGCCGAGATCATGAACGTATACGAGCTGTATATTGACCGGCACAGCACGCCCGGGAAGTAAGATAAAAGAGGGTGTCCTTCATGTGAGGGACGCCCTCTTTTTTTCCGTCTATAACCGCTTTATCAGCTTTCCGCGTTCCGGATCCCGCGTTTATCTGCCGCTGCGCGGTGTGATCATTTCTCCTTCAGAGGATCGCTGATCAGTTCCGTAATTGTTTCGCGGGTGCAGGGATCGCAGCCCTTGTCAACCCGGGGTTGTATTGGTAATTCATACAATTTAAAATTCGTCCGGCCGGTATCTTCGTAATACATCTGAACCGTATCCGTATATTGGAAACCGAACAGGGAATAAAGCTTTTCAGCGGGAAAGTTCCCTTCCAGAACATCCAGACGGATGGCTTTTATTCCGTTTTTCTCTGCAATATCGATCGCTTCCCGTACAAGAGCCTTTGCGTATCCCCTGCCGTAATAATCCGGATGGACCCCAAGCGCATGAATGACCATCACTTCATCGTCATCCGCTTCAACTTTCCATTGTACCCCGTTATATCCTTCGTTATGGTCCCGGTTGAAAACCACCGCAGCAGCGATATTCTCATCTTCAAGGACGAGATACAGCTCACCCTTTCTTATGGAATCCAAAAGAAATTCCGATGAAGGGTATACGTCCTTCTGCCATCCGACATATACGGTGGATCCGGACATTGCATCGATCATGGAATGATAGAAGTTCCTTACGGTCTCAAACCGGTCTGTGGGTGCTTTGATTATGATCATTATTTTCTTCTCCGACCCGGGCAAAATTCATATGGTTATTGTAATGATTACCGTTCCGGTTCACCTGTCAGGAACATTTTTTCAAGCAGCTCAATTCCTGTCTTTGTTTTGAACACTTTCTCCCGGTAACTTACGGCGTTTTTCAGATACTTTTCCTGTTCTCCGGCATTGACCAGAAAATCCGCTTCCAGAAGGATCTGATGATCCATTCCTTTCACATCCGCAGTGGTATGATGATGACCTACGAGGAAACAGATACGGGAAAGCATTTCTTCATCCATACCGCTGTCTTTGTAGAATTCCCTTACAAGAGGCGGTCCGTATGTTTCCTGTAAATTCCATGGGGCATTTCCATACTCTTCCCGTAAATCCGGACAGGCAATATCATGTACGATAGCGGAAAATTCCAGCGTCTGCTGAGTTCTTGTGTCAAGGCCTTCCAGTTCCCCGATCGTCCTGGCATATGCCCAGACTTTCATAAAATGGCAGATATCATGCTGACTGCCGCCGCAGTCTGAAATCATTTTTACAATTGCTTCACTGATCGAAATCATGTCTCGGATCCTCCCGGGTCTATTCCATATTCTTTTAAAATTTAAGTCTCTGTTATGAGAATTTTATCATTCCGCAAGCTCCTTGAGAGTGTCTCCCGTGATTCGGAATACCGTCCAGTCGTCCATCGGAACGGCACCGAGAGATAAATAGAAATCAATGCTCGGCCGGTTCCAGTCCAGGCACCACCATTCAAGCCGTCCGCATCCGCGTTCCTCAGCGATCCGGGCAAGCTGTTTCAGCAGGGCTTTCCCGTATCCTTTTCCGCGGAAGTCAGGCTTAATATACAGATCTTCAAGATAAATGCCGGCGCGGCCGAGAAAAGTTGAAAAGTTATGAAAGAATAATGCAAATCCGATCTCTTCCCCGTTTTCACAGGCAAAAATCACTTCCGCAATATGCTTTTCAAACAACCACTCATGAAGAAGTGATTCCGTGGCCACCACGTCATCTGCCATCTTTTCATATGATGCCAGTTCTTTGATAAAAAATAATATTTTTCCGCAGTCATTTTCATCGGCGAATCGTATTGAGAGGTTTCCCATGATCTTCAAACCTTTCCTGTGAAATTACAGCGGATCCTGTTTTCTCACTTTTATATTTTTAAAACACCATACCTCCGGTCAGGAGATTATTTGACCAGATAACATTCTCTTTGCTGCCTTTGTAAAGGGGTGCCCTCGGGCTGTCCTTCCGGAACATACAGTTGCTTACGAGCAGCGCCCCTGACCGGTGATCGATCACTGTCACATCATCCATCAGATACGAATAATTGTTGAAGTAGCTGCATCCGATAAGCCTTGCGTTTTCCGTGATCAGGAAACCGGTTTTTCCTGTGTCCGCATAGCAGTCCGTAAGCAAAGCGTCATATGAGCTGAGAACATAATTGACGGAATCGACCAGCATCTCCGGGAGTTCCCCTTCCGCCCTCGGCGGTACAGGCCCGCCCCATACGTGACACCGGGTAAGACGGTTGGAACCTCCTCCCAGCAATTCAAAGCCTTTCGTATAGTCTACGACGACGCAATCAATGAAGTGACTGTCTCCGCCATTGGAGCTGATCCCGGCATTTCCTGCCAGCCCCGGCATGGTGCATTTGACATACAGGTTCTGCGCGACCAGTTCATAAGTCCAGGTGCTGCCTTCTTCTTCTATTCTCAGACCGTATTTCTTCCCGTTTCTGAGAGAAATGTCTTTCATCGTAAAATGCTTGAAACTGTTCAGGCAGATACAGCCGGCCAGTCCCGCTCCGTCTACATAGCCACCTTTTATGAAGAGATTCCAGTCTTCTGCATCCGGATCCGGTGAGGGGATCAAATGCCCGTTGGATTCCTTCAGCTTCGGGTAGGACCGGGCCGCATCATAAACAAGAACAAAAGGCAGTTCCCGAACCGCTTTCAGAACAGCAGATTTATGCATCAACAGGGAACAGCAGTTACTGATCTTCAGCGTCTGGTCAATCTCATAAACTCCTTTGGGAAAATACAATACTCCGCCGCTGCATTCTTCAGCTGCCCGCATGATTCGCCGGGAATCTCCGGTTTCTCCCCGCAGTCTCGGAAAACTGTTTATGTTTACGTCATAAATGCCGCATTGTTCAAGCCTGGTATCCATTCATTACCTCCAAAATACTTGAATCCGCCGATCAGATATCTGTTTCAAACAACCGGTTTGACTGTCCGGTCAAAGGAACAAGATCCGCGATGCCACTTTTCAGATACACCTTTTTGCATCCGGATTCCTGTGTATAGTCAAGTGGAAAGCGGACCTTTTTTCCTGATGATCGCTGTCCTCCGCATTTTACATCGGCAAAAACAAAATTGATAAAAGGACTGCAATCAAAATATTCGGGAATAAATCGGGTATCTGATATTAAGTATTTTATACTATTACTTCATAAATCATGAAAAGAAAACCACATCCGAGCATTATGTATAACGGATTCATTTTATATTTGCGTAAAAACCAGAATGAGGCCAGAATCAACAGACATCCGATCAAAACATATTTTATGTCCTCAGGATCGAACAATCTGCTTATGATTTTGAGAAAAGTCGAGCATATCAAAGCGATCGCCATGCATTTAAATGCAGCCAGAAAATTCTTCATAAACGAGATATTCTTGTACTTCCTGTAAATGTTTATGAGAACAAAGGAAAACAGGCAGGATGGCAGAATGCATCCGATCGTAGCGGCGGCCGCTCCTGCCGGTCCTGCGGTTTTCATACCGACAAAAGTAGCGCTGTTGATCAGGATCGGGCCGGGTGTGAGTTCATCTAAGGCCAACAGGTCAGCAAACTCATCATAAGTCATCCAGTGCTGTACTTCAACGATCTCCTTCTCGACCAAAGGAATTGCGGCATACGCTCCTCCAAAGGCAAGAATCCCGATTTTCATAAAAGAGAGAACGATCCGTAATATCAGCATGATTTCTTCCCCTCTTTTCGATTATCGATCCATGTTTTTATTATGGAAACCGCTATACAGCTGAGCGCGAGATAGAAAACAGATCTGTTGAGCAGTTTTATATATAAAAAAGCCAAAATGATCAGGCAGCAGGGATACAGAAATCCCTTTTTCGTGACATTCGTAAAAAGGCCGAGCAGAACATCAAGAAGCATGGCTGCCACACCGAATTGCATCCCTTTCATGAAGAATGTTATATGTTGATTGGAAATGATCCTGTTATAAAAAAGAGTGACAGCCATCATGACCAGCAAAGGCGGTAATGCGCAGCCTGCAACTGCTGCAATTGAACCGGCTAACCCTGCAATTTGCCAGCCTATGATCATAGAAGCATTGATTGCCATAGAGCCCGGAGCGCTTTGAGTCATAGCGATATAATCCGACATTTCCTCCTCTGTGATCCAGTGATATTTACCGATAAAGTTTGCTTTCATTACACTCAGGATCGCATAACCGGTATTTGATGTCAGACTGATAAGAAAGGTTGTTTTAAATAAAATAATAAGCTTTCGAATTTTATCCATATAATTGATCCTTTTTTGATCACTCAATGTTTTCACGCCGCTCTGTATTGCGGCACTTCGGCAAATTCCGATTTGGCAGGATCGTTTAGAACTCAAGACCCATCAGAATAACTTCATTTTCCTTTCTGAAACCATATTTCTCATAAAACACAGGCAGAATACCTTCACCGGCTGTGATAATATGTATACCCTGCTCTTTCATATCAGCAAGGCAGCGCTCCACAAGCTGCTTTGCAATACCTCGCCGCTGATAAGCCGGATCGACTGCAAGATCGTTGATCTCATAGGTCCGCCTATAGTGGAATAGCATCGAAGTACAGAGAATGAATCCGACTACTTTACCATCTGTCACATATTCAAGCCCGTAAGCCTGCTTCGATTCGAGCAGCTCTTTGACATGGATCACAGCATCTTACGGTTTCCATGGATCGTTCCACGGCTCACCGGAAAAAGCTTTCGCATAAATTTCACCGTATTCTGCAATATGCCCCTTGTCGATATTATTTATTTCAGCCATAGTTTCCTCTGTAAATTACGATTAGTCAGCGAAAAAAACTTATTTTTCAGTTTGGATCGATTCTGTGTTTTTTCAAAAGAAAGTCGTTTGCCCGGATCAAACTCCATGCAGGTGGCTTTGAAAGCGCAGATGACGCAGCCGCTGCCTTATTATCCGCGACACCTGCTTATGAGGAAAAACCCGGACGCTCGCATCTCCATTGGGAGCATCATCATGAATGAGGTGCACATCATGATTGCCATCATGGCATCTGCGGGCATGAAATGGGATCCCGCCATTTAGAATAATATCTGAACAGTTAAGAGAATTCTGTCAGATTTACTGCATAGACCGCTTCTGTTTTGTTTCTGCAAATAGATAAGCTTCCCGGACCCAGAATGTCAATTCTTCATCCAGTTCTTCAGGTTTGCTGATAACAATGTGATGTGTCCATCTGCCGGGATAGGGCTCTGTTTTTTGCGCAATGCGGTCCGAGTTCAGCGGCGCGGGGAGTCCGATGGTCAGTACCAGGTACCCATTCGGAAGCTCCGCTTTCCGTTTCACCCGCGCAAAGGATATGCAGGCAAAAATAAACCGGTTGGAATAAGATATCTGTGTTTTCTGCACACGCTTTCTGATCACGGGAAACGTATTGTACAGAAATTCTTCAAAGGTCTCGAACAGATCCAACGCATCCTGATGCCCTTCAAAGAACAGAAAGGTATCCATTACCGGTTCCTGTATCATCACTTATGCCTTTGCAAAACGCCTGCCGAATTCACGGAACAGTTCGTCAAAGTCTTCTATGTTTCCGGAGATACCGACAGGACCGTAATG
>DAIMGK010000264.1:0-5841 GCA_036723985.1 Flexilinea sp. | reverse complement strand
CCGTTTGCCGCGCTCAGCGTGAACGTCACTTCCCCGCCGGTCGGCCATGTACTGCCGCTTACCGATTTCTTCGCGATGATCGTTCCCGTTCCGGTCGCATCATAAGTGTTCGTCACCACCGGTTCGGTTAATTCTGTCGAGCAGGCCGCGTCCTTGCAGTACTTCACGGTCGCCTGGCTCAATTGTCCGTTCCTCTGGTCTGTTCCTACCGTTACCTGTGCGTAAATCGTGTTATATTCCGTGGTCCATCCGGTCCCGAATCCCACCGCTGTTTCCGTTATCGTGTAGGTATAGGTCGTTCCGGCTTCAGCCAAACCATAGGTTATTTCTCCGAAACTCGCTGTTCCGGCTTCTGTCAGTTTCCTGACTTCTCCGCCCGGAGCAGGCATCGGTACGCCGTTTGCCGCGCTCAGCGTGAACGTCACTTCCCCGTTGTTCGGCCATGTACTGCCGCTTACCGATTTCTTCGCGATGAGCGATGCCGTTCCGAACGCATTATACCTGTTCGTGATCGTTCCATCGTCTCCTACCGGAGCCAGGGAATCAGGAGTATAACCGCCTGGTAATCCGGATACATCTTCGCCGATGGTATAGATGATCGTACCGGATTCATTGGTAACAGGAAGATTTACAAAAGTTGCTTTCCAGGGTTCACTTTCATACCCGCCGATGGTTGTCGGTATAGTCGTATCAGCAATACCATCTAAAGTAACACTTTGAGCAGCACTCCCATTGGAATAAAGAATAAAAACTACCCTCGTATTTTCTGGAGGTGTGCTGCCGCCGGATGCATTCACCCAAGCCTTCCGGGCAGAGATTTGTGTCGTTGGTACAACGGGAGTATTGATAAAGGACAAAGCCGAAAATATACCATTAGTTCCGGAAACTTCTGTACTGACGTTGTTTACGATTTTATTAACCACAGCTTTCATATTATGCGTGGTATCATCAATCGATACAGTGACAGTAAAAACCTGCGGATCAGCAGCGATGTGCACTTCCGAATCCGACGGAGAATTGTTTCTTCTTGATTCACGTACTTCGTAAGTAAAGGTTTTAGGCGCATGTCCGGAATTCAGGTTTTCATATGTAAAAGTAATTTCGCCAAACCGGATGCTTCCGCCAACGTTTTGAACAGTACAGGAAGTCGGAGTACTGGATGAACATGTCGAAGGATCGGGCAGCGGCCCGCCGTCTGTGGCTGTTAATGTGAAATCCCAAACTTCCGTTGTCGGTGTATCCTGTCCGATTTTCTTTTCACCGGCGATAACAATGGAAGTATCACCAATTTCATGATTAACAAAAGTAAGGTTATCAGCAACCGGAATTCCCGTGGTAACTACTGATCTTTGTCCGATTTTATCGAAAGTAAATACGGCTGTAAATGTCTTGGGTTCCGTAATCGCAGTCAAATCCGTATCATATTCAGAAAGAGGATCTTCGCTGAGGATATATTGGATCTGCCAGACTTTTTCGGAATTATCATCCTTTGTTATCGAAGCTATTCCGTTTACTGCCAGTTCGTCAAGCTCTGCCGGTGTGTAGTGTAATTGCGGAAACACAAATTGTTTCGAAATTTCATCATCATTCAAAGTGACGGATGTTGTGGCAGCAATGGAATTGTCAAAAGCATACCGAAGCGTAAATCCATGTGTGCGTTCTTCGTCTGTGGAGTCAGTACCTTCTACTGTTTTTGTTCCTTTCAATGTAAAGTAACCTGAAACAGGATAATTTTTAAATTGCAGCTCATCAAAAATATAGTAAATATAATTTGGATCTTCATATGAATGGTCGGCAGAGTCTTCAGCTAATGCAAACCAATATTTTTCCGGAATCTGATAGCCTTCCGGTATTGTTAACTGATCTATATCGAAGGCACCGGCCGGTGAACCCTCAGGCATTACGCCCAGTTCTTCTATGAAATATTGATATTTCTTATATTCCGCCTCTGTTTGAGGGACCGGATCATCAGCTTCTATAAAAACAAGTCTAAATTGAGTGCCATCTATCGGCAAAACACCATATCTATCAGGGTCATCGAGGGTCTGTATCAGTGCAATATTTTGATATTCTCCGTCATTATAGCCTGATGGATTATTTCCATAAGGGTTTATGGATACATGATTCGTTGAATAATTCTCGGCTGACGGATAAACCTTAAACCAGACATTAGCAAGTTTTTTATTGCCGTTGTAACCGTCAACTTTTGTTATCTCAACTTCCGGTTCTGAGCCTCCGCCTGCAGCAGCAGCCTCAAAATTGAAATCGGTATAAACTGATGACCTGATATTCCCGCTTGAAATTTCATTGACCAAATTTCCGTATGAAATATTCCCAACCAGCAGAGCATCATATTGGACCTTTACGTGAGTCCTGTCCGGAATCCGGAAGGTGATCATTGTTCTGCTATCACCTTTAACACCTGTTCCTCCAATGTTCCATTCTATTTCAGCATCCTCCGGATCGGTTTCAACGATTGTAATAGATTTATATCGCAGACTGATTTGATCTGAAATAATATCAGTCACTGTTACGGTATTTCCGTTATTCAAATCAATTTTTTCGGGATTGATATCGACCTCGAATGTAAAGTTACGAGGCATTTTTCCTTCATCTAACGGAGTAATAATACTTTTATCCAGAGTCCTGTATGTATCTGTAGATGTCAGCGAATAAGTATCATGCAGTCTGCCCCATTCCACCGTGTTCTCCAATACGCCATTATTTGATCGGAGATACTCTTCAATGTCGAAACCGTCTTTTAATTGAAGCTGATATTGGATCCTGTAATGCGTATAGAAATTTTCCTCGCCGCCATTCTGTATCATAGGCAGAGTATTTGCTGTGATTTCTATTCCATCTGCCGTGTCAGTATAATAAGATATTGGCGTCGGCTTTTCGTTTTGTCCATATACATTTCCTCCGTAAACCGTCATTGTGGAATTATCTGCAACTTTCAGAATGCTTGTATCAAAATGGTCAGTAATTGTCAGGGGAACCGACTGAACACCGGACAGAACAACATCATAGGTAAAAATATACTTAAACGTATCGGGGCTCCAGGTTACCTGCACCTTATCCATTTTCCCCGTTTTTTTGACATCCTTTTTTACCAGTGTGACTTCCGCTGAGTCCTGCACAGTTCCTACTTGGGCTGTATTCCTGTGAACGTCTCTCTGAACGCCGGGGTTGTCATATCCTTCCTGAAGCCAATCCTGATCCACCTCCGTTGTCAGATGGATCCTGATCGTACGTCTTCCACTGCTTGCATCCAGACCCGGAACATTAGTTGTCTCATCCGTATATGATTTATAGAAAGTTATTTCAACTTGATGTTCATTATATTGGGGATCAATCTGTTTTAAAATATAATGCTCCCCCTCATTCAGGCCTTCAACGCTTACTCTTTTAAATTTATCATAGGGTTCTCTACCGGTATTTATATGCGGTAAGGTATCGGTAACAATAAGTTCATTATGATCGCCTTTGGGAACGGAAATTTCAATTAGCCAGTTGATTTCCCTGGTGTTGTATGATTCCACTGATTTTATTACTTCAAATCCGGAATCAGGGACAATGTAGACGCTGCCTGAACTTTCTTTTGTCCTGTCGCTTTTCGCGGTGTTGACCAGCGTTTTTGACTGGTATCCGAAAGCTGACATATCGACTATCGTTTGATAGCTGATCTCATAAGAATAATTTCCATCTGAGGCAGGAATTGTGTAAGACCATGTTGGGGTTGGGGAGCTTGATGTTGTAAGATCAGCCCAATTAACAGTACGGGTTTCCGTGGTGCCATCATCCTTTGTGACAAGGATCGTGATCCCATCTCCATAATAATCCATATAATCTTTGGAGGTTAGTTCGATTTTGTCTTCAATCGTATCGCCGCCTGCTGAAACCAGCTGGCTTTCGTTGTATTTTATGGTCCAGTCAACGATTTTTGCGGTTTCCGTTTCTTCGGTTATGGTACCATTGCTTTTGGATGTTTCAATGTAGATAATATTGCTGTACTTCGTATCCTGATGCGGATCGCCATCATCGGTTTTAACGATGACATTGTTGTAGGCTGTGTCAATTACGCCGTCATGATCCGCATCAAAATTGTCCCCAAAATCCACATCTGCTTCGTAAGTGATGGTAAGTTCCTCTCCATCCTGTAAATTGGTGAAGTCAAAATTCAGCCCTGTGGTTTTACCACCGGTTTGTATAAACGGATTGCCGCTGTAAGAGATAACATCTCCATTTTTATTTTTTATAAGCAAAGAGCTTTGGTCTATTGAGACAGCGCCGCCGTATAGGGTATCTTTTACATTTACGGAATCACAATCCCCATCGATCGTGACCTTGAGTGAATATTCCATTTTCCCTGTCTGTTTGTTAAAATTTGCTGTTTTGGAAACATATGCCTGGCTGGGAATTTCGTCAGTGAAGATGATCCTCTTTACAATACCATCTTTGAATTCAATTTCAGATCGATCAAATTTCGCATTAAATTCACAGGTGAAATAAACATTTGTGGAGGATTCCAGTCTGTGAAAATCGGGATCGGTCTGATCGAAATCTAAATAGAGATATCCATCAGTTGTCAATGTGCATGTTGCCGAGACTTTAAAAACTCCTTCTGCAGTGTTAATAGGAATTTCCAAGGGTATTATTTGTTGTGATGGAATTGAAACACCCTCCGGTAAATCATAATACAATCTGTTTGTGTTTTCGAATTGGGGTGTTGTTCCCGGTTTTTCTTTGAAAAGAATACTGATAATATATTGTTTGTCTCTATCAATGATAAGACTCCCTCCTATATTATCAACTTCATTCCCGGTAGATGGATCAATAATTTTAACACTGCCTGAGTTTATTATAAAATCTTCCAGATTTGAACTTGTATCATCTGCCGAAACGGTCGCTGATACAGATAAGAAAAAAACAAAGACCAGCAGCAACATTAAAAATTTTTTGAAATTTGACATAACACCATCTCCTTAGTTTCCTTTTCCGGTTAATTCTCTATCGAAGCAGCGCTTTGAGAGCGATCCTCCACGGTTTGTGCATAAAAATTCTTTCGGCATGAAAAAAAAGTTCCGAATAATTGCAATATCGGAATATTGTAATTATTCAGAACTTATTATTTTCTGATAAGGCGGACTTGCCGGCATAAAAACTTTATGCCTGACTTTTTCAAAAAGTCCTATTTGGATAAATGCAAAACTAAAAAATCCGTTATGCTCTCCCTCTCCCATAGCGGCTCTCCCTCTCTCTTCTTTTATTGTCATTATCAATTATAACATTAAAATTTTAAGATTAACGATGAAAATTTTAATTGTCTGTTTAATTTCCGGCATTTTCCGGTATTTTCAGACTTGATCATCGGAAATGATCACAAACTTGACATTTCGTCAACACCAAACAAACCGGCCCTCCGCCGGATCACTCCGATCCGGCCAACCGGGGCTGTCCCCGGTTGGCCTTCGGGGACAGTCAAAAGCAGCCGAAATCCTCCGATCCCGGCTATTGCAGCTCATCAATGACATTTTCCCTTTTCCTTTTTCCCTTTTCCCTTTTACCTTTTTCCCCCCTCCGGCGGAATGTCATACGGCGGGGGAGCTTTGTCGAAGGGGCTGGGTTTGAGGACCCCGAACTGTTGGCTTTCGATATATTCCCGGTAGGCCCGGCAGCGGTATTCTTCGCACCAGCTGCCCTCCGGCATGACGTCCCGGACGTCTTTGGGCTTCCAGAATCTCCAGGTCACCCGTTCGCCGCCCCGGTATCCCATTTCCACGGTTTGGGTCTCGGGATGCCAGATGACGGAGTTCTCGTCCACCAGCCCGTCTTCGCTTA
>DAIMGK010000263.1:0-5854 GCA_036723985.1 Flexilinea sp. | reverse complement strand
AATCGGTAAAATGAAGATGGTTATCGACAATGTTATAGCGGATCGTCTCCTCCGGGACCTGGATCTTTATCTCCTTGTTCGTAGGTATGGCGATGCTTGAACCGGATACAGCATCGACAGTCTCCGGTTTTACATCATCCGCGAAAAGTCTCCCGGCAGGGCTGATCGCGGTGAAAGCGGCAGCCGCGGCTGCGCCTTTCAAAAACTGTCTCCTTGAAATCTTTGACTCGCTCATGACAGCTTTTCCTTGATTTTTGTTTACTGCATTTTACCTGATCCGGAAGAGTCATATATCTTCACAAACCGGATCTTGTCGTTTCATCACTTCTTATGCGTACCAAAATAGTCCCGCAAAACCGCGGCGCTTTCTTCCCGCAGAACACCCGCTGTGACTTCCGGATGCCAGGAAGAATGATCAAACACCATCCCGGAGGTGCAGCAGCCCTTATTGCCGCGAATGTGTCCCAGATCTTCATCGCTCGCGGCGTAAACCAGCCGTCCCAGCTTTACCCACACCATGGCACCGCTGCACATGAAGCACGGCTCACAGCTGGAATACATCGTATACTCACGCAGGTCGGTGATCCCTGTCTTTGCGCAAAACTCACGGATGAGTCCTGCCTCAGCGTGGAAAGTCGGATCATGCCTGGTGTAGATCTGATTTTCATTGGTAAATACGACCTCGCCGTCTTTCACCAGCACCGCGCCAAACGGCTCATTGCCGTGTTCCACTGCCAGTCTGGATAACTCAATAGCCTGTCTCATAAAATCTTCGTCATTCATGGCTTTTACCTCCCCGCTTCTGCCGATCAGTCTGATATTTCAAAAGGATCCATTAACGATCAAGCTCCGTGTCCTTTGTCAAATCATTTTCAGAGGTGAACGGACCCCTGCAGCCTTATCATTTTTTCCACTTCGCCGGCGATTTCGCGGACCAGTTCCGCCTCATCGAGACCTCCGGAAAAAGTGCCTTTGTGATATACGATCTTCCCGTTGACGATCGTCGTATCAATGTTCTCCTCTGAAGAGGCATAGACGACGGTCGCTTCCGCGTCATGGTTCGGGAAGGACTTCAGGTGCCTCGGATCAAACAGGATCATATCGGCCTTTTTGCCCACTTCCAGCGTGCCGAGCCTGTCCTCCATCCCGATGGCTTTCGCCCCGCCGCAGGCCGCCATCCGGATCACCTGATCAGCTGTGATCACGGAAGCGTCGCGGTGGATCCCTTTCTGGATCAGCGCGGCCAGCTTCATCGTCTCAAGCATATCCGTGCTGTTATTACTTGCCGCTCCGTCCGTGCCGAGGGAAACATTGACGCCTGCCCGGAGGCTTTCCGGGATCGGCGGAATGCCGGAACCCAGGTATAAGTTGGGCGCCGGGTTATGGCTGATGGATACGCCGTATTCGGCAAAGCGCCGGATGTCGCGCTCCGTCAGGTTCACACAATGCACGGCAAGCATTTTGTCGGTAAGGAAGCCGATCTCCTCCAGCAGGTCGACAATATCTTTGCCATAGTACCGGAGGCACATTTCGTTATCGACTTCCGTCTCCTTAATATGCATGGAATACCGGACATTTTCACTCATGCAGTACTCCAGCATCGTCTGATAGCCTTCCTTCGTCGTGGACCATGTCACGTCGGGCCCGGTCCAGATCGACAGCATGTCATCCTCTTTATAGCGTTTCTTCAGTGCCTCCACCTCCCGCATGGCTTTCTCCGCGGGCTCAATGAAAATGGACGGCATCCCGTATTCTTCCCCGGTATCCTGAAACGTCCGGATGAACACGCTGCGGATCCCCGTCGACCGCATCCCTTCAAGGCACGCGTACGCAAGCTCGGGATCCTGGTTGGTATAGAAGAATTCGCAGAGGGTCGTACAGCCGCTTTTCAGCGCTTCCATGCAGGCAAGCCGGGCTGCCAGTTCATGCTGGCGCGGGGTCATGATCTTTCCGTAGGGGAGCGCGGACAGGTTCAGCCATTCGATCAGGCGGTGGTCCGCACCCAAACCCTTCAGGAAGGACTGAAAAATATGGATGTGTGTATCGACAAACCCGGGGAAAAGGATCATTCCCTCCGCGTCGATGACCTGAGCGGCGGAAGCAGATCCCGCCTGATCTTCCTGCCCTATCATCGCGATCCTGTCTGCTTTGATCGCAAGCGATCCGCGGTCAATTACGCGCCGCTCCTGATCCATTGTACAGATCATTGCATTTCGTATGATCAGATCATATGTCTCGCTCATTTTACTCACCTTTTCTCAAATTCCGAAATATATCTTCATTATATAACGCCTTTTTCTTTGATAGCCAATGGAATATCTCCGGCATCGTCCGGTAAAAGACAGATTGTATTCGGCCGATTCTTCAAATCTTCGATTGACTTTGCCCAGGAATTGTTTTCTTTTTTGAATTGATCGAGATAGGCTTTCCCGTCTTCAGACATCACATGATCGATAAATTCCTGCGGCAAGGTTACATGGTATTTTACGACATATTTCCATGCGTCCCTGTCCCAATAATATTTTCCGTCCGTATAGGTGTAAGGACCTAAAAGCCGGCATCCTGGTTTAAAAGGGTGATCATATATACCAGGGCTCATGAAAAATGGTGCAGTGGTCTGCAAATAAGTGATCACGCGGGGCGGAACGGAATAGCCATCCTGCACATGGTCGTAAATGCTTTTCTCACCGAGGCATAACTCTTCATAGGGTGTCAGACAGATCTTATTCTCCCATTCAGCCATTGCTTCCCGAGCCATTATTTCGGCTTCAGTCTTGACTTCATGATAGGGAACATCCAGGACTGCAAATTCCGTGATGCAGGGACCTTCTGCCTTCGTGACGGCTTTCTTTGATTTTCGGTAGGCAGAAGCCTGTTTGGAGATCACACCGTAATCACCGGCATATTTCGGATCAATGATTTTCACTTCTCTTTCAAGGAAGGAATCATCCATCATTTCGATTGAAATCATATCCCCGACATGCACGACTTCTCCTTCTTCCAATTTGACGTGCAGAATCAGGATCTGGCCTTCATAGTCTTCATATGGACTGCCGGCAACTGATGTAATTTTCACGATATGCCTCTAATTCTTAGTTTCATAATAACAATTAACGTCGTTATAACCTTTCGGCATATTTATCAAAGATCCTATCCAGTTCCTCGTTGGTTTTAATGCCGCGCACAAGGTTCCTGATATTCAGTTTGCCCATATTCAGCCGGTAGAAATGCTCTTTGTGATCAGGACCTCGCATTTGGCGAATCAGCTCGATGCGGCCGAATTTGTCCCAATGACTTTCAGCAAACTTTGCCAGCCCTACTGCTTTGGCACAATTATCCTTCCTGCTGGGATCATGCGGTTCCAGAATATCAAAGACATATCCCTTCGCTTCGGCACGAACAATGATCAAATCCGGAAACATAGGTGTTATTACACCAGAAACTTCATAAGGTATAGCCAGAGACCAACCCTTGCGATCCAGATTTCGAAGCCAGCATACGGCTCCATTATCAAGTTCTTCCAACAAAACACCCTTTTCCCAAGGGTTGAGTGAGATTAATGAGTCACTGGAATCATTCACATACAAGTGTTTCCTGTAATTTCCGCTGTCCTTTGAAATGTTGAAATCAATATAATCCGGAAGCTGCCAGGGGATTGCTACGGGAACAGGTGATGAGGCGATCAGCCGGGTATAATGCTGCTTTTGTGTTTCGGAAAGATGGGAGATGGCATCTTTATATTTGTCGAACAGGTTCAGAAATGAATTTTCAGCAAAGTCATTCAGTCGTTTCATGGCATCTGTGTTCTGAGTCAGAGCAATGATTTCCATGTGGACCTCTGTCTTATCCCTTGTGGAATTCTTCGTCCAATATGTATAATGCAGCCCTTCGCCAAGTATTTTCCCGGCTTTTTCAAAGAATTTTTCAAGATCATACCCTGTGATCGATGTGGTTTCAGCGGTTTCCTGCAGCATCAGGCTTTCTTCACCATATTCATAGGTGTACTGCTCCATAGAAAAACCGGATATGGAGTCGACATATTTCTGAAATGAGCCATCCGCTTTCATCACATCGATTTCTTTTGTGATCTGTTCAAGGATCCGTTTCGTCGTCTCTTTCATCAGTTTTGGCGCGATTCCATCCCAGGTCAGCCGGCGGGACAGCTGCATCAGCAAAGGAATCGGCTGCTGTTTCCGTCCGGAATCAATACGGCAGGTCACCAGCTTTTTTACGGCTTCGAAGACATCATCATATGAGTGATTTCGGGAAAGCGTGACAAATTCCCGGGATGTGCCAATATCTGTCGGAGCAGCTGTTTCCTGACTGCTGAGTACATCCACGACCTGATTCACGGTTTCTTCATCGAAATATGGAAGGAACAGACTTACATTATTGAGTTCGGCATCAGATTCAATACGTCTCGTCAGCGGAGTGCGGATCAACCTCCCAAGAAGCTGCGCAATATAGGTATAGTCCCGTGCTCCGCGGAAGGACATCATTGTCTCCGCACGGGGACAGTCCCAGCCTGTTGACAGGTTCATCTTGAAAAAGACCACCTTTATGGTTTCATCTTCCTCAATACGGGAAGCATCTACGGGGAACACTGCAGTTTGTCCGAATTTCAGGATATCCTTATCGTTGAAAGTGTGTACAACCTCACCGGGATTAAGTTTCCGGTTTATTGCTTCTTCTATAAAATCGATACATACAGAAATATCCGTGGCAGAAGCACTGATACCCGCACTGTCTTCCACCTGGATGACGAGGATCGGATTTATTTTCCGCAGATTTTCCCGCTCACAGTAAGCATCCCAGCGCCGGCACTTGTCAAGCCAGTTTTGCACTGCACTTTTCAGTACGGTCATACTGCTGTTCATCTGAATCTCGGGAATATGAATGATAACGCGATCTTTCAGCAAACCAGAATCCCGTACCTGTTCCACCGGAACGTTGATTTTTTGAATCGTTGACTGTGTACCGGCTACCAGCTTTTCAAATCGCTGCGGAGTCGCGGTTACACCGATTACCAGCGGCATGATACACAATCCATCTTCGGGACTGCCAAGGATGAATTTCTGCATGATGGAGTTGGCTTTATTCCGTTCGCGTTCGGAAATCGCCGTGCCGCGATGAGCCTCATCAATCACTACATACAATCGTTTAGGCTTTTGTTCGGCAGTGTTTGTCAGCGTCTCCCAGATAGAATATTGTCGGACATCAGAATAGGTGGTCAGCAGCTTGTCTGTTCCCAGTTTCTGGGTGTTCAGAAAATATACTTTTCCGCCTTCAAGCACTTCCGCATCAAAAGAGGAATCGATCATGACCAGATCCTGCATCCGGATCTTTGTGGATTGTCTTTCGATCTTATATCGGGTCTGTTCGTTCAGCATGGGTGAATCCGAAAGCCATACGATGACAGCATCCGGATCAGCCAGACGATTTTCATTTCCGCAGAAAATGTCTTCAAAAAGACTGGTCATGATGATCGTTTTTCCTGCGCCGGTGGGTGCCGAAAATGAGATCACCTGCGGGTCATCTTTTTGCCATAGCAGATGGGCTTTGTCAATTTTCTGATTCAGAGCGTATAACGCATCTTCCTGAAAAGGGAAAAGGGTTATCTTCATGCGGCCATCCTCCCCGCTGATATTCTGAAGTTTTCCACATAATCCCGGTAAAGCTGATGTGCATCATTGATCTCCAGATCCTCAGCCATTTCTTTAAATGCGCTGTCGGAATTGGTGACAAAATAGACATGGTCAATTTTTCCGCATTCTTTCACGGCTTGTGAAAACTCTCCGTAACTCATATCATCAATCAGCACTGCGAAACGATTTTCCGGCAGAATCAGCATCTC
>DAIMGK010000262.1:2776-5939 GCA_036723985.1 Flexilinea sp. | reverse complement strand
GAGCACATCGTTCACATCGATGGGGTCACAGGTTCGAGTCCTGTTGCGACCACCAACCCAAGAAAGTCCTTGAGAAATCAGGGACTTTCTTCTTTTTTGTCTTCTCCCCCGGGGCGTTCAAATCCTCCCCGCAAGAGCGTTTTTTCATGATGTAAACGGTTTGCTCCGTCAACATGGCTACGCGATTTTCGCGTAGCTCTATTGGCAGTCATACCGTCATTTTCGGTTTTCGTAGATGTAAACGGAATGACGGATACCGACAAAAATCCCGCGGGGAGTTTTCTGCTGCTCCCCGTGGGCTATTTTATTTCTACCTCAGGCTACCACGCCGATGTACTGCTTCATGCTGATTCGGAGCCGGATCAAGGTCAAGCGCTACGCAGTCATCAACATCAACAAGGGATTCCTCATGTTCATATCACTCCTTGCAATTTCTCATTGACAGAAAAACTCCTATATGGTACAATTTCAAAGTACTACTATGTAGGAGTTGTTTTCATGGTAACGAACGGCGGTTTTCTGGTCACAAAGATCAAGCAGCTGGGTGACCGTATCTTTGAAAAAGTGCTGGCCGAAAAAGGCGTTGACGCCTTCAACGGCGCACAGGGACGGATCCTGTATGTCCTCTGGCAGCAGGACGGCGTGCCGATCAAAACAATCTCTGAAACATGCGGTCTTGCCATCACATCCCTGACCACAATGCTGGAGCGCATGGAACGCCAGGGCCTGCTCCGCAGAGAGCCTGACAGCCGGGACAAGCGGAAGACCCTGTTGTTCCTGACCGATAAGGCCAGAGCGCTGAAGGCCGACTATGACGCCGTTTCCGACCAGATGGGGGCGCTATATTATCAGGATTTCACGGATGATGAAGTCCGGCAGTTTGAGGAATACCTGCAGCGGATACAGCGGAATCTGGAGGAGAAGCTGAAGTCATGAGCGTATGCATCAAGGATCTGATCCAGAACATGAACCTGGTGATCGGTTGTACGGTGGGCTGTCCGTACTGCTACGCGCGAAACAATGTGAAGCGTTATCACATGATCGATGATTTCTCACAGCCGGAGTTCTTTCCGGGCAAGCTGCGATTGATGGACAAGCCCCGCCCGCAGAACTTCCTGCTGACGGGCATGAGCGACCTGGCGGGCTGGAAACCGGAATGGCGTGAGGCGGTCTTTGCGAAGATCCGCGAGAACCCCCAGCACCAGTTCCTCTTCCTCAGCAAGCGTCCCGACCTGCTGGATTTCAGCACCGACCTGGACAATGCCTGGTTTGGCGTCACAGTTACCCGAAAAGCAGAGCTCTGGCGCATCGACGCGCTGCGGAAAAATGTAAAAGCCGGACATTATCACGTAACCTTCGAGCCGCTCTTCGATGATCCGGGCACGGTAGATCTGTCCGGTATCGACTGGATCGTCGTCGGCACCATGACCGGAGCGCAGAGCCGGAAGATTCACACCGAGCCCGCATGGGCTTGTTCCCTGACAGAGCAGGCGCATAACGGTCACATCCCCGTTTTCTGGAAAGAGGATCTCGTTCCCATCATGGGTGAAGAACAGATGATCCAGGAACTGCCGGAAGCATTCAATCATGTATTGGAGGAGCAGAGAACATGGAGCAGCCGGAAATCAAAGTAGGATTTGTCCAGACGAAGAGCATCATGACCAAGTCGAATGGGCCGCTGGGCGGGTATTCGGTCAACCCGTATGTGGGCTGTCCCCATGCCTGCAAATACTGCTATGCCAGCTTTATGAAGCGGTTTACCGGGCATACCGAGGATTGGGGCACCTTCATGGATGTGAAGGAATGGCCCGCCATCACCAATCCGCAGAAATATGCCGGGCAGAAGGTGATCGTCGGCACGGTGACCGACGGATATAACCCGTTGGAGGAGAAGTTCGGAAAGACCCGCCTTCTTCTGGAACAGCTGAAGGACAGCGGCGCGGATATCCTGATCTGCACCAAATCCGATCTCGTCCTGCGGGATATGGATCTGCTGACGGAGATCAACAAGCGGAACCGGCTGACGGTTTCATGGTCGGTGAACACGCTGGATGAAAATTTCAAAAACGATATGGACGCGGCGGTCAGCATCGAAAGACGTCTCGCGGCTATGAAGCAGGTCTACGACGCGGGCATCCGGACGGTATGCTTCATTTCGCCGGTATTTCCCGGGATCACGGACATTGAGGCGATCTTCGAACGGGCGAAGGATCAGTGCGACCTGGTCTGGCTGGAGAACCTGAACCTGCGCGGCGGATTCAAGAAGACGATCATGGACTATATCGCGGCGAAGTATCCGCATCTGATGCCGCTGTATGAGGAGATCTACGGAAAGCGGAATCGCGGCTATTTTGAAGCCCTCGAAAAGAAAGCCGAAGAGATGGCTCACAGATACGGCTGCCGCTTCGTGGATAATGAAACGCCCTACGAGCGCGTACCGCAGGGGCATCCGACCATCGTGGACTACTTCTATCATGAAGAGGTTCGAGGCTCCCAGAATACGGGAGTTCGAAATAAGAAGGAGGAAAACTGACATGGCAAACTTCAGCAAGTGGAACGCAAAGCAGGACCCGAGAACCGAACTGCACGACGTACTGGGACTGACCGGCGCGGAGATCAGCATCAACAACCTTCCCGCAGGCGCGGGTGTGCCTTTCGTACACACCCATAAGAAGAATGAGGAAATCTACATCATCCTGTCCGGCAAGGGCAGCGCTGTACTCGACGGCGAAAAAGTTGATTTTGCCGCCGGAGATGTGATCAGGGTAGCGCCCGCAGTGAAGCGGCAGTTCAGCGCCGCCGCCGATTCACCTGTCAGCTGGGCCTGTATTCAGGTTCGGGAGAATTCCCTCGAAGAGTATACTGCCGGGGATGCTGTCATCGGATAAGACAGGATCACAGCCATAAATCTGTCAGGCGTCGTTCAGTCATGAACGGCGCTTTTTATGTCCTGCTGGAGGAGGTGACTACCCACGATCTGCATTTATGAAGTCAACACGACATCGTGGTACGATATGATTATACCGTCATTTTCGGTTTTCGCGGATGTAAACGGAATGACGGATACCGACAAAAATCCCGCGAGGAGTTTTCACTACTCCCCGCGGGATTTTTTATTTCCGACTCAGGCAACGTCGCCGGTGTACTGCTTCATGCTGATCCG
>DAIMGK010000262.1:0-2766 GCA_036723985.1 Flexilinea sp. | reverse complement strand
GCTGGAGGAGGTGACTACCCACGATCTGCATTTATGAAGTCAACACGACATGTGGACTTGAATGCATCGGAAATTATCTCTGTTACAAGACCCATTTGAACTGACAACTTCCAGCTTATCGGGACACCTGTTGGCAAGAAAACTCGGAAGAGAAAAGCGATTTCCGCAAAAAATACCCCCGCAAGTTGGGGTAATTCACTGCTTATTCTCTTTGAAAATAATAGTATAGGCCCCAATCTTGATCATTGGCCCACGGGTCGTAGAAATGAGCGGTGACCCCGTTTACACTTCTGGGATAAACCATGGCACAGCTTGCACTTCCATCCTCAAAGAAGAGAGGAAGGCTTCCTCTAAGATTTTTTTCTGCCCTGACCAGCCATTCCTTTTCACCGGTAATATGCCCATAACGTTCGAATGCCAAGCCGCTGAGGCTGCTCCAATAATGCGGAAAAGTATCTCCCAGCATATGCCGTTTTCCAAACCAGTATCCATCCCAGTGTCTGATCGCCACCTCGTTGAAATGATAATCAGGCTGCATTCCCTGGAATAGTATCAAAAGTTTCATCTGTTCCCTTGCTGCAGAAAGTAATGCCTGCTTTCCACTGAGCTGATAACCCATTAGCAGCATGTTCACTGCAGGTGCGACGATACTCTGCTCATAATCCACTTCGCTTGTAGGATAATGAATTCCAATGTCTGCGATTTTCTCTGCATGATGGATAAACAGGTGCCGCATGTCTTCTGCACGGTCAGTCATGCCGGCTTCTTTTAGCAGCGCAACAATACTAGTCATGGGAATGCCAATGGCATAGAATCTGTCACCACCACGATCATAATAGTTTTCCATTACATCAGCGGCCCGTTTTATCCATACAGGTTCATGAGTAACTCGGAATAGTTCCATAAAGAACACAGCGACCCATGCTTCGTTATACAGGCGGTGTCTTTCTTCCATATAGCCAGCATCGTCATAGACAGTATGGATTTTTTCTTCATAGATTTCCCTGAGAATAAAATCTGCGTAATTCCAGAGACTCTTCTCCAATGCAGCATCGTGGAAATACCGACAGGCCAAAGCGACTAAAGCACCCATCCCCAAACGTTCTCTTGCGCTGTTATGATCAGGAATGTCATGACTGTAGCACAGCTTGTTTGTTTCATTATCGTAAATCAGATATGCCCCGCATAAATGGGAGGAAGTATCCATACACTGTTGCTTTTCTACAATAAACTGGGCCCGGCGGCGCAGCAACTCAGTTGCAGGCGGCATGATTCGCCAGCAAGCAGTGGTTGATTTTCCGTTTGACTGGAACGTTTGACAAATCTCTCCCGTTCGGCTAGTGTCCACGAATCCTCCGTTCCATTTTACTTTATCGTAATGAAAAGCGACCCATTGCTCGGAAGTGATGTAAAGCGAACCAAAGTATGCTTTCAGAATGCGCTTCCAGTCTTCTATTCCCTCATGGCGAAACAGCCTCCACCGAAGGATCTTTTTTTCTTCAGGAGCCAGAGAAAACTCTTTTGGATGAAGCAAAATAACCCCTCGCGTATTGCTGACACAGTGACTTTCCGTTAAACTGCGCTGGATGCTGTAGCTTTCCAAAGATCCCTGTGTGAGAATCATTCCCAAATGTGGAGCTTGGCCGCCCATTCGAATCGCAAGCACCCAGGAGACTTCTCCGCCGCACCAGACATGAGCATGGCAGCGCTGGGGCAGGCAGATATCCGCAGCCAAATAATTATCATTCAGCGGAAGCGAAATGGACACGCTACCCGCATCACAGAAAATGGTTTCCTGCGATTCGTTCGTAAAGATATAGGTTTCCTCAAGCGTATCATCCTGAAGGATAGTTCGAGCAGAGGTGCAGGAGATGCCATTGGGTGCAGCCATCTCTCCCCAGAGATGAGGCTCATTTACCCAGTTCATGCGGAATGGGTCATCTGCAAAAGTGATCTTTGCCAGAGAGCCGTTTTTTTCTTCTAAAACCCAGTGACTCATGACATGCCTCCCTTTTATTCCTTAACAGAACCGATCATAATCCCCGTTACGAAGTATTTCTGAATAAACGGATAAACCGCGAGCATGGGAATAATCGTAATAAATACTTTCGCCGCATTCAGGGACTTGTTGGACAGCTGGTTCATCTTAATCATTTGTTCCGTTGTCAGATTTACTCCCATCGGGATACTGACAACAATCTGGCGGATGTAGGTTTGCAGTGGATAATGTGATTCTGAATTGGAAAGCACAAGCCCCTGAAAGTATTCATTCCAATAGTAAACACTGACGAACAGGGTAATTGTAGCGATAACGGATTTGGAGCAGGGAACAACAATTTGGAAAAGAGTCCGCCATTTTCCTGCGCCATCCATTATGGCAGCCTCCTCGACATCCTTCGGAAAGTTTCTGAAAAAATTCATCATCAGTATCACATTATATACGGGGAGACTGCCACTTAGGATCAGGCCAGCCATGTTGTCCATCATGCCATAATTCTTCATGCACATGTACCAGGGAATGGTTCCGCCATTGAACAGCATGCAAAATACCACAATCCACATCGTAACGTTTCTACCATGAAACTCTCGTTGACTGCGGGATAAAGGATAAGCTATCATAATCACAATAATAAGTGTTAAAGGTGTACCAATAAAAACACGTTCCAGAGAAATCTTAAAAGAATTGAAGAATGCTGTGTCCTTTATAATTTCACCGTAGGCGGATGTAGTGAAGCCAATTGGGTACAATGTTACCCATCCGGCATT
>DAIMGK010000261.1:0-5966 GCA_036723985.1 Flexilinea sp. | reverse complement strand
TTCCTGAAGCGCAAAGATATGAAACCCTGGGATATTTTCAATCCCTTCATGCACTATAAGCTGCTCATGCCGGAAAATCATGAGGAAAAGCTTAAGATGCCGGAGATTCCGCAAAATGTCAGGAAAGCGGGACTGAAATACGTCAACCGTATTGCCGGTATCCCATACGGACGCAAGTCGATCGACGTTGATTTCGAAGAAGACTGATATTCAGCAGCAGACGCCTCTGTACCTGTCCCGTAATCCTAAAATGTACCCGCCGTTACATCTGCGGCGGGTACATTTTAGGATTACGGATCTCTTTGTACGTTCGTTGAATAAAAACTTCAATGTAAATATTTTCCTTTGTGTATTAACAAATTATTAAGACATGACCAATTCTGTATATGAATTGCCATATTCATTTACGCTGACGGTGACACCGGCGCTTCCGGAGCTTTCGGATCGGGTAAGAAACACCGAAGCCAAAATGCTGGAAACGCTTTGAACAAAGAGAAGAAAATGACCTTATCCGCTCCCTGATCGCGGATAGGGTCATCTGTTTTTGTCTGGAGCTGCTGCTTGAATCCATATCAGCTGCTGCATCCTTTAATGAACGGTTAATCAGCGCTTCCTAAAAAAACAATTCCTAAAGATTTTTATCCATTCCAAGGTATTTCAGGCATACCATGGTAATATCATCTGCCTGTGGTGCATCACAGACAAAAGCATTCACAGATTCTGTAACTTTCCTGCAGATTTCTTCGCTGACATTGCCATCTCCGGAAACCGGCTCGCATAAAACATTCAGCAGCCGTTTTTCACCGTAAAGTTCCTGATCTTTATTCGCCGCTTCTGTCACACCGTCAGTATACAGATAAAGGACATCCCCCTGCTGAAGCTGGAGCGTCTGAGCTGCGTATGGAATACCATCCATATAGCCAAGTATAGGACCTCTTTTCAGCTTGAGAAAAACCGGCTTTCCATCCCGGATCAAAACCGGCGGATTATGCCCGGCATTCACAAAGTTCACCAGACCGGTTTCCAAATCAAGGATACCCATCCAGGCTGTGATAAACAATAACATATCATTTCTCTCACAAAGCCTGTGATTGGCAGAAGAGAGTATCTCACCGATATTGTCTGACTTCTCGGCACAATCACGCAGCGTAGTCTTACCGGTCATCATAAAAAGGGATGCGGGAATACCTTTACCGGAAACGTCTGCCACCAAAAAGGCCAGTTTGTGATCATCGAGCATGTAAAAATCAAAGAAATCACCTCCCACTTCCTTTGCGGTATTCATATCAGCATACAGCCTGAAATTCGGATTGGCAGTGAAGGTTTCGGTAAGGGAAGGCAGGGCAGCGCGCTGAATATCACTCGCATAACGCAGTTCTTCCCTGTTCCGTTCCGCTTCACGGACGATGAGCTCTTTCAGAGACGCCACCGTAGCGTTCACACTGTCTGAAATCTGATCAAATTCCCGGGTTTCACGGACAGATAACTCTGTGTCCAGATCGCCTTCTGTGATTTTTGCGAGCTTATCAGCCGTTTCACTTACCTGTTTCACAACTACCCGGTTTATCACGTATGAAATACCAAAATTAAGTATGAGTGAAACCAGAAAAGCCATAATTATTGATAATAACATTGAACTTTTCAGACTTTCCATGGCTTCAGCCACAGGAACAGCCGCAATGATCTTGTAATCCTCCAGTGTATCATACATCCAGAATAACGGTACTCCGTTAATTGCCGTCCGCTGAAGTGTATTGGTTTCTGCCCCATTTGCATATTTCGCTTTCAGTTCGTTATTCAGCAATTCAGCCTTAAGATAATCCGCATTCTGGCTGATGATCCCATAGTCGGGATCTTCAATAATTACCTGTCCTGTGTCCATCACATGACGATTATCGGTAATATTATAAATATGTAAAAAATTATTAAAATCAAACTGTTCCTGATCAAAACCCACCTGGATAAAGCCGCCGGTCATAAACACAGCCCCGGTATATCGATAAATTATGGAGCTGTCATCCGAATTCGGCCCGATATGCTCTGTCCATCCCCATGGCAGCGCGGCGTCATCCGACTTTTCAAGAAACTCTGAAAACTGTTCATGATCATGAATATCATATCCCACGAGACGCTCGTCCGTGGACCGGACAATGATCCCATTCTCATCATAGATATTGATTTCAGATACTTTAAATAGAGACTGTAATTCCTTGAGATCAACCGATTCATCTGATGCTCTGACTGCTGATGCAATTCGTCCGGTTATATCGTTCAAAGCATCTTTTGATGTTTTTTGAATAACATTGCTCACATCCAGGATCGTGAGCCGAAGCAGACGTTCCGTATCGCTGACACTCTTAAAATAAAGGATCAATAACGAACAAGCTGTTATGAACAGGAACGCGGCAAGGGTGCCTATCAGCAGCCATTTTTTTAAAACTGAGGAAATTGACGGCAGATTTTTTTCCATTACTCACCTGAAAAGATTTCGATTTTTAATACACTTACAGCATTTAAAACCGGGTATTTTTCTGGATAGCAATTCATGATAATTACCAAAAATTCAATACATATATTATTATAATGCCTTTTCCTGATGTGTTAACGATAATTTCATTTGTCAGATTGCCGCATTTCCGGAACCGCATTTCCGGAAATAAAAAATATGGTAAAATTTAAAAATCACACAAAAAATGCTATGCTGCATTTTCATACGAAAAGAGGAGATCAAAAATTATGTCAAACAAAAAATCATTGGAAGAGATTTTGGCACAGCTGACTGATGAACAGAAAGCCCGGATCCAAAACTGCAAAAACATGGATGAAGTCATTGCCATGGCAAAAGAATCAGATATCGTGCTCAGTGAAGAGGATCTCAAAGAGCTTGCAGGCGGTAGCTATTATGGCAATGGAATCAATGACAACTTCTGTGCCCAAAAAAATGGCATCGATGGCAGTTACTGCGGCCCCAAGGACAACTACTGCTAATCAATGACGGCTGCAATCAGCAATAGCTGACCGCAGTTGAATTGGTCTGTTGTCTCAGGCGGATGCCGAGGCTGCAAAATCTATACCTGAGGCAGATACAGACAAACACACAGTGTATCTAAAGAGCATGCCGGTTACGAATGTGACCGGCATGTTTTTTGCGAAATAGAGTTTTCCGACAGCCTTCCCGGCTAACACCCATTGTCCAGCTGCTGGCGGGAAACCAGTTCGGCGAACAGACCGTTTTTGGCGATCAGTTCCTCATAGCTTCCCTCTTCAGCGACCTTTCCGCCATCGATCACAAGGATCCGGTCACAGTGCTGAACGGTCGAAAGGCGGTGGGCAACCACGATCCTGGTGCATTTCAGCGTTTCCAGTGCATCGGTCACGTGCTTCTGGGTGATGTTATCCAGTGCGCTGGTGGCTTCATCCAGGATCAGGATCTTTCTTTCACCGCAGACCGCCCGGGCGATCATCAGCCGTTGTTTCTGACCGCCGGAGATACTGCCGCTGCCTTCGGAGAGAATCGTGTTCATCCCCATGGGCATTTTGCGGATATCTTCAGCGATCCCGGCCATTTCCGCGGCTTTCCAGGCATCGTCTACTGTTGAGGAGGGAGAAGCCAGAATGATGTTGCTGTAAATATCCGCGGAAAACAGGCGGCTGTTCTGCATCACGGTTCCGATATGGCGGCGCAGCGAACGCAGGTCGACATTCTGGACGTCATAAGCGGCTGAACCGTAAAAGATGCTGCCGGTCTCCGGTTTTTCAAAACCAAGCAGCAGCCGCATGATCGTTGATTTTCCGCAGCCGGACTTGCCGACAAAAGCGACATATTCCCCCGGACGGATGGCAAAGGAAAGATCCTGAAGAACATAAGGGCCATCCTCATCATAGCGGAAAGAAACATTGCTCACTTCAATGCCGCCGTTCAGTCCGGACACCATTACTTTGTCCGGAACGAGTTCCGGAGCTGACTCCATAATGGGCGCTGTCATATCGAGCATAGGCCGGATCTGAACCGTCTGTGCTGCCAGATTTGCCAGAGACATGATCGCCGCACTCATTTGGCCGTAGGCAGCGGAAAAGGCCATATAATCAGCAACTGTTAACTGTGCTTTTCCCGCAGCGTAAAACAAGGCAATTCCTCCGAGCATGCCGATCAGATTCACACAGGCGGGCAGGGCACGCAAAATGTTCGGACGGTTATAGGCAGCCCGGGCATATCCGGCATAGCCGTGTGCCCATTTTGCGAAAGCCCGATCCTCAGCGCCGGCGAGCTTGATTTTTTGAATGCCATGGAGTATGCCAGTGACCGTACCGGACACAGAAGCATTGGCATCCATCGTCTCTTTTTCATAGCGTGAGATCAAAAGTGAAGAAAGTATGGTGAAAAGCGCCTGAAAGAAAAGCGTCAGAAATGCGGCCCAGGTCAGGGATGAAGCGTAACGGGCTATCTGGAACAGATAAATAAAGGAAAGCAGAAAGGTCAGTCCGGCGCCAAATATGAAGCCGGTTATCTGATCTGCAAGCCTGCCCATCATCATAATGCGTTTGGCAAGATTTCCGGAAGCATATTTGCCGAAGAAAGAGGTCGGAAGCATCAGCACCCGGGCATAAGCCGCAGATTCCGTATACAAATGCAATTTGATGGAGATCCGGCTCATTATCAGATTGCGGCTGAGATTGATCAGCAATCTGGAAAGGCTCACCCCCAGCAGCAGCAGGGTAATGGGCAGTATCAGACCTGTCTGCCCGGTAGGGATCACGGTCCCATATGCCAATTGATTGACCCAGGCGGGAAGCAGCCCCATCAGCGTGGCAGCCAAGGCAGCCAGGATAACCAGAAGATAGTCCTCTTTATCAAATAATGAAAAAATGTATTCCGCCAAATCGCGTATGGTCAAAGCTTTCGCGGGCAGCGGATGGTAAAAAAAGACCGCTTCCGGCTCAAGATCCCGCGCGGTGGTTTTGTTGATCCGGACCTTCCTGCCTGTATTGGGATCTATATAAGAATACCCCAATCCCCATTGAGGAATGATCGCAGCCGGTGTCCCGTCATGGAGTTTTCCAAGCATTACGCCGAAGGATCTTTTATACCAGTCGTTTTCCAGACGCACGGTCCGGTACATGGTCCCGCCGGGCCTGCAGAGATAATCGATACGTTCCTCCGGTTTTCGGATCTCGTTCGGAACAGTTCCCGGTTCTATATAATTGTATTGAAGGCAAAGGCTGACCGCGCGGTCGAGCGCTTCCAGATCATCCGTCTGATAAACGATCCGGTGTTTCGGATCAAGAATGCTGGACGCCAGTTCCGCGTAAGCTCTTTCCGTTGCTTCCTCATCCATTCGGGAGCGTATATCGATTTGTGATTCAAAAAAATCCATTTTTTTCCTTAGTGGTCGGTGGCCTGTGGCCAGTGATCAGACACCTAACACCTAATACCTGACACCTGACACCTGATACCTGATACCTGATACCTGATACCTAATTACTCTTCACCAGTGCTGCGTAGGCGCCGTTGTTTTTCATCAGCTCCTGATGCGTGCCGCGTTCTGCCACTTTACCATTGTCCAAAACGATGATCTCATCACAGTCCCGGATCGTACTGAGCCGATGTGCCACGACCACACAGCTGATGCCGCGGTCCCGGATGCACCGGATGATATGTTCCTCTGTCTGCGCGTCCAAAGCGCTGGTTGCCTCATCCAGGACCAGGATCGTGGGATCTTCTGCCAGCGCATGAGCGATTTCCATGCGCTGCAGCTGTCCGCCGGAAAAGTTTTTCCCACCGGGCTGGACCATGCTGTAATAACCATTCTTACGGCTGATGATATCGGAATGGATCTCCGCATCCCGGCATGCCAAAATCATCTCATAGTCTTCAATGGATCTGTCCCAAAGCTTGATGTTGTTGGCAATGGTATCTTCAAAAGTGACAATATCCTGATCGACCATGGAAACAGAACTGCGCAGAA
>DAIMGK010000260.1:0-5981 GCA_036723985.1 Flexilinea sp. | reverse complement strand
AACGAGCATACTCGTCCGAAAACTTGAGGACGGTTCCCCTCGGCCTCCGCCTCGGGCGAACCGGCCCCGTTGAAAGTCAAGCATATCCTTTCTCACCGAGCGGAAGATGAAGTCGGGAGGAATACAACGAGCATACTCGTCCGAAAACTTGAGGACGGTTCCCCTCGGCCTTCGCCTCGGAAGAACCGTCCCCGTCAGGAAGGCGAACCGTCCTGGCGCATTCGGAAAGTTAAGCATATCGTATTTTGCCGGACGGATGATGAAATTTGGATGTATACAATGAGCATACTCGTCCGAAAACTTGAGGATGGTTCCCTTCGGCCTCCGCCTCGGAAGAACCGTCCCCGTCAGGAAGGGGAACCGTCATATAAGGCATTCGGAAAGATGAGCCCGGTGTATGAAGCCGGGAGAATGCGTGAAGCCGGGATCAATACGACGGGATTCAGACGTGCGTTAGTAGAAGAGGAGACCCAACTCCTGTGTACAAACCTTGCCCGGTTGATGAAGTGCCGGAGCTGCGCACCCTGTTATTTCATGTAAGGGAAGACCGGTATTTTCGGGTTTTGTCAAAATGTCAAGGCCTTTTTGACAAATTTGTCTGAAATCCAACCGGCAAATTCAAGTCCATATCAGGAGCGAAGGCATATCATAAGGACATTCCGACGAAGCATTCGTCCGGGCGCATGGGCCCGGTTTGCAAAAGATATTTCTATGGAAAAAGCAGCTGAGCAATATGTTTCGCGTCCACGGATCCTGCCAATAATCCTTCCAGACAGTAATGGCAATAGCATATGACCATTTCAGTTGAAAACTGCCGGCAATGATCCCGCATGAATCGGATCTGCTCTTCCTGCGTATGTGAAATAAACTTTCCGGAAGCCTGTTCCACATAATGCTTCGGCGCGAGTTTCGGATTGCGGGGAGGCTGCGGGCGATACAGAGACATTCCGCAGAACTCCGTCGAATCATGATGTTCCGGAGCTTCAATGTATTGAATATTCATCTTCCCGAGCAGGTTTCTGACAGCGTTTTGTTCCTCGATGCGGTCCTTTGCCCTCCAGCAATCCTGTACCGTGACAGTCGATCCGGAATAATCGGGGAAAGAAAAGCTGTCATCCCGGTCGATCAGCTCCCAAAGTGAATGAACCGAAACACCCGGATGCATCTCCCCGATAATGTTATTGCAGTTATGGCACAGAGAATAAACCCTGTCTCCGTTTTCAAAACGGCTTGAATCCTGCATATCAGACCAGGCATTCCGGAATTTTCCTTCCGGCATCCTGTCCGTGAATTCCTGAAGCTTGTACTTCGGGACGCAGCATCGAACAGTCTGAAAGCCCCATCTGCCGCGGACGTAATCCCGGATCCGGAAACTCAGTTCCGGAAACTGAGATGTAAAAACGCAGCTGGCGATATAGTATGTTGAACTCATTGTTTAATTTCCGTTTCTCAATAAAAGCTCAGATTTGCTATCATTGCAAGAGCCAAACACCCCAGCATTACAAACACTTTGCAGGCGAATCTTTCATGGATGATTTCTTTACGCGTGATGACCGGTATCCCGGCACCATGCTGCGATTTCCGCGATAAGATCCAGCGGGAGTTCCTCCGCGTATAAAAAACGGATCGATCCTTTGCTGTATTTACAACCCGATCGGTCCAGAAGTTCAGCGAATTTTTCCACAGCCTCCGGACCGGGGTAAAGTCCGATGTGTTTTTTCTGCGCGGCGAAGTGAATGATGTTGTGTCCCTTCCAATAGGTCGGCATTGACCAGGAGATCTTCTCCACCGCATCCGGCAGTGTGTTTTTCAGAACAGCCCTGACACTTTGGAGCTGATCCCGAATGCTTTCATCCTGCGCCAGTATGTATTCATCAACCGTTTCCGGAGCTTTTCCACAGAAATGGCTCTGGTTCTCGTTCCTGAATTCGCGTCCGCATTTTGGACATTTCCACATGATACACATCCCCATCTTTCTTATCGAAGGATCTTTTCGATCGGACGGCCTTTGGCCAATTCGTCTGCAAGCTTGTCAAGCCATCGGATCTTCTGCATTACCGGATCTTCAATCGTTTCTACAGATACTCCGCACACCTTCCCTTTGATCAGGGATGCTCTCGGATTCATTGCCGGTGCATTTTCCCAGAACATTTTATAAGACATATCCTGATCAACTGTTTTCATATCATAACCGGTCAGCCAGGCAATGACCGTATCCAACTCTTCCTTCGTTCTGCCTTTCCGTTCGACCTTTTGCAAAAGCAGCTGATACAATTTTGAGACAGGCATATCAAGTACACTTTGGCGCGCCATGTTTCCGCTCCTGTTTCCCCTCAAATAAGCTGAGGCTTTATTGATTCTCTGCTGTAAGAGCCCGGTTTGTATTTCGTATGTTTCGCAATGTGCGGGAGCGAATATTGATCCGTTTTCGAAAGTGAGAGCCGGAACCGCTGCGCTGAATTATGATCCGGCTCCCGGGTTTCGCCCCGCAGCTGATTCCCGGGCGCTTCGCGGCCCATACCCCCGCTTGATTCGTATCGGGATCTATATAAGACTCACTCACTATCGCGGTGGTAATCTTTTTTCGAACCGGAACATGCCGTCCGGAAACTGCTCATCTTTCTGTTCATTCATCTCCGGATCATCTGGATCCGGATGATGACAGTTGAAGAACTCCACAATATGAAACCCGCAGCGGTTGACATAGAAATGGATGTTCCGCTTCTCAAAATATGGCGTGACCGTTTCCCAGACAGTCACTTCGGGATGGAGTTTCTCGATCAGGCACCATGCGGCGTATCCGATCCCTTTGCTGTGTGCCTTCGGTGAAACGAATAGTAATTCCAGGTCACCTCTCCTGCCGTCCACTTTAATGACAGCGCCGCCGACCTTTTCATTTCCGCACATGATACGATAAGCCTCACCGCTGTCTATTGCATGTTCGATCGTTTCCCGTGAAATGATCTCACCTTCTTCTTCAAAATGATCATCGCGGCGGCCGAACTCTTCAAGTGCACCGTAGTTGAAGGCTTCCTGATTATCAAGGATGAACTGCCCGCGATCATCTTTTTCTAACGGAATAAGAGTAATGTCGTTCATGATACGCATCTCCTCAAACCGGAATTTATCGATCCGGCAATTTTTTCAATTCAGCCCTGACTTTTTCCAGATCGCTGCAAGTCAGGATCGGGATCAGCGTATCTATTTCTTCGACACTCTTATCCCACCATTTGAATCTGAGCATCAGGTCGATCAGCTCATCATCAAAACGTTTTCTGAGCACCTTAGCGGGATTTCCGATTACGATCGTGTATGGCTCTACATCTCTGCCTACAATACTGTTGGCGCCAATGATCGCACCATCGCCGACATGAACTCCCGGCAGGATGACAGCATTCTGTCCGATCCAGACATCATTGCCGATCACAGTATCACCTTTATGCGGCAGATCGGAAGGAGCAGGCGGATCCATATTCCAGCCTTCAAGCGTGTAAAACGGAAAGGTAGATACAGCGTTCATCTGATGGTTTGCTCCATTCATGACAAATTCTACACCTGCCGCTATCTGACAGAATTTCCCGATGATCAGTTTGTCTCCGTTCCAATCATAGTGGTGCGTAACATGGCTATCAAAATTTGAATCCGCGATATAGGTAAACTCTCCGACAATGATATTCGGATTTGTGATCGTCGGTTTTACATATATTTCTTTATCATATCCTGTGATAGGATGGATCTTTTCAGGATCCGGAATTCTGCCGTTTTTCATATTCGTTTACCTGCTATAAGAACTCAGTTTGTATTTACCTTCTGTATGCGAACAAAGTGCTTCGCAAGGCGCGGAAGCAAATAAATGTGTGTTTGCGAAAGAGGAAACCGTAAGGAACCGCTGCGCTGAATTATGATTCGGCTTTCGGACTGCGCACCGCGCCTGATTTCTGGGGGCTGCAAGCCCCCAGCCCCCCTCGCCTAAGAAAGTATCAGGCTTTTATAAGACTCACACGCTTTCGCGGCGTTCACCTTTTGATAAACACGGCAACCCTTGTATCGACTTCCGGTGTCCGGTAACCGGTTTCATTGCAAAACAAATCAGAAACATCTGTTTTTTCTAAAGCAGGACAGCTGCGTGTAAGCGGATCTTATCCCCTCTGTCTTTTCAGGCTTTACTGCTCATTTCTGTCAACAATTATAACAGCTGATTCTTTCAATGATCGTCCGCCAAATATTCTTCCTGTTCTTCGGCAATTAACGAAACAAAATCGTTTTCATTATAGACATATTGTTTATTCAGATAATCTTTCCTTTTCTTCTCAAGAATTGAAAGTATTTCTGCTGCCCCATTACAGGTAAGATACCCAATGTAAATATTGATGCATAAACTTCAAATTATCATATAAATTTTAGCCTGAATTCTCTTCCTGCAGCCATGGAAGTCTTTCTCATATCCGCTATTACTTATAACACGGTACCCTCTTTCCCGGATCCTCCGGAGATTTACCCGTAAGGATTTGCCTCGGAACTGTTAAACCACAGGACGAACCGTAATCTAAATATGTATATTTTTCATTTTCGGTTAAAACGGTATAATCAATGGCATACGGGAAATTACGGAGGAGCCGGCAATGCCTCAGATGAATAAGGGCGGAAAGTTCATATTCGGGAAGTCTCTGATACGGGAGGACGGTTCGGTGATGCTGCCGGATCAGGCTGTCCGGGAATATGACATCGCGGCGGAGGGCAGGATCTACCTGTTTACCGGAAGCAAAAGCACCGGCGGTTTCTGTGTAACGAGAAAGGGCCTGCTGGAACCGTCAAAGCTCGGGCATATCCTCAGCGATCTGCCGGAACTGAGGGACTATACTTCAGCTCCGGGCAGTTTTATCCGATACAAAGGCCGGTCTTACGCGTGGACGTGGATCTCCGAAGACGGAAAGATCATTCTCAGCACTGAAATGATGGTTTTCCTGAAGGTCGAAACAGGGATGAAGCTGCTGTCGATCCGCAGCAGCGATATCGCGTTCACCATGGGAGCTTTCGGCCGGCTGGTGGATGAATCGCTGAAATATGAGCACTCGATCCCTGTATACTGATGATGATACGCAAGGTGATAACGAAATGACAGAATCGGAACTTTATAAAAAGCTGGGAACACTGACCAGAAACAAAGACAATTGGGAAGATGAAATTCCGATCATTGCGCTGCTTCTTTTTTCCGATTCCGTGAAGATCAAAGCCAAAGCGCTCTGGCTGCTGGGCGAGATGGGACTTGCCTATCCGCTCGCTATTGAAGAACATATGCCTTCGATCGCGTTCTTTTGCGGCAGCCCGGTGCCGCTGCTGCGGGAACGCGCGGTCAACGCGCTCGGCAGGATCGGGCGGGGCAATTATCACGCGGTCGAACCTTATTGGGAAAGGCTGTTCCGATTTGCTTCCGATGAGGCGGCAAAGGTCAGGCTGAGCTTTATCTGGGCATCGGAGAATATCGCCGTGAACACGCCCGACCCGTACGGGACGTATATGAACGTGTTTGCCGAACTGCTGTATGATCCCGATGACCGGGTGCGTATGGAAGCGCCGGAGATCTTCCGTGTACTGGGCAGAAGCAGACCGGAATTTGTCGTGCCGTATATCGAACAATTGCGGAGGATCGCGGAGACTGATGACAACAGGGTCGTCCGGATCCACTGTTCCGGGGCGGTCAGAGCCGCGGAGAGAAGCCAAAATCGTTCAGATGTATAGACATATTTGGTGTATAGTTGAATAGACAAATAAGGGAATTTGTGCCACTGAAGACTCAGAATTGAGCCGAAATTGACTGTTCTTTAAAACGGGGTCCAGGGTGCAGGATCCAGAAAATGGCGTATGATGTCGGATGATATTGAAAATAGGAACGAAGAGTGTCTTGATGTTCCTGCTATAAGAGCTTAGTTTGTTTTGCCTTCTGTATGCGGGACGGAGTGCTTCGCAAGGTGCGGGAGCAA
>DAIMGK010000259.1:0-5995 GCA_036723985.1 Flexilinea sp. | reverse complement strand
AGATCTTCCTCTGTGATTCTGTATCCTCGTTGCATTTACTTTTGCAACCCAGGACGAGAACGAAATTTGTCACGGTTCCCTGAATATGATCCTTTTTTTTTCAAAATGCTGATAGAATAGATTGGTCAACGTTGTACCCTTCGTTGATAAGTAAAAAATTTGAAAGGGCTTGAATAAATGAAAATCTTATTGTTAAAAGATGTTTACCATCTTGGACATGCGGGTGATGTCAAGAAAGTTGCCGATGGCTATGGCCGCAACTATCTGATCCCGCAGGGATATGCTGTCCTGGCTACACCGGGAGCATTGAAACAGGCTGACAGCATTCGTGCCAAAGCCGAAGTCGTCCGCAATCAGCTCAACACTGAAATGAGCGCTGTTTCCGAAAGGATCAACAATTGCTGGATCACATTCGCAAGCAAAGCCGGAGAAACGGGCAAACTCTACGGTTCCATCACATCTCAGATGGTTGCGGATAAAATCAGTGAGAAGGCCGGAGTTACCATCGAAAAACGTCAGATCGACATTCAGCCGATCCGTACCCTTGGCGAACACAAAGCTTATGTGCGTCTGACCATCGATATCGTTCCTTCCGTCAACATCATGGTCCATCGTGAAGGCGAAACCCCGAATATTCCGGGTGAAGAAGCCGTCGAAGCCGAAGCCGAAGCCGCTCCGGAAAGCGCCGAATAATAAATTTTCATACCACTCATTCAGGCAAAAAAGCTTTCTTTTCGGAAAGCTTTTTTTATTTCGGGACAGCGGATCAGAGTCCGGGGAAATGTCACCATAGAATTCCATATGAGTCTCCGGTGACGATCCTCCCGCCGCGTTTTGAACAGACACGATCCCGGTAGGAAATACGGAACTTACATTCCGCCGCAATGCGTAAACATTTTCATATTTTCACATTTTTTTCAAGAATCCCTTATAATAGGTATTATGTCAACAGAGGCCGGCAATATTTTACGGGAGACCAGGGAAGAAAAAGGCGTATCGATCAAAGAAGCATCCGATACCCTGCATATCCGCATTCCTTATCTGCAGGCGCTTGAAAACGGAAGGGCTGAGATCATCCCGTCAGCGGTTCAAGCCAGAGGTTTTCTGCGCATATACGCGGAATACCTGAACCTGAGCGCGGCTGATATCATTCAGGAATGGGATAACCCGGGCAGCACGGCATTATCTCAAAAAAAGTCATCGGCTGCCGTTCCCGCCGCGCCTGTACCTGTACCTCCGCCGCCGGCCCCGGCCGTACCGCCCGCACCGGCTCCGGTCCCGCCCGCGTCCGGTATCCCGCCTTATACCCCCAATCCTTACCCTCCGGTTCAATATACGCCTGCAGAAGCGCCCGCGCCGCAGCCTGTTCCCGCGGCCGGCATACCGCAGCAGATACCCCAGCCGGAAATAACGGAAAACAGTCCGGAGCCGCCGGAAAATACCGAAAAGGAAAAAGATCCGAAAAAGAAAAAAGAACGCAGCTCCCTTTTCAAAAAGAAACAGACTGAAAAGCCGAAGGAAAAAGATCCGGAAACGGTCGCGCAGGAACTGTTTAACGAAATCGGCAGCCAACTCTCGTACCGGCGGAAAATGCTTGCCTTATCTCTGGAGGATTGTGAATCCCAGACACTGATCCGGTCGATATATATCGAATCCATGGAAAACGGAAAATTTGAGCAGCTGCCGTCATTCATTCAGGCAAGAGGCATGCTCAACAACTATGCGTCTTTTCTTGACCTCGATGTTGATGCGATCATGCTGAAACTTGCCGACGCCATTCAGCTTTTATCCATGAAAAAGAATAACCGGACCGATTCCAAAAAAAGGCGGCCAACGAAAACCGCGGGGAAGGCAAGGAAATTCTTTACGCCGGATCTTTTTGTGGGGATTTTTGTGATCGTGGGAATCGCGGGGATCATTATCTACAGCGCTGTAACGATCGCCGCCTACCGCCGGAATGTTGCCGAGCCGACACCTAATCTTGGGGTCAGCCTGCTGGATCAGATCCTGGAGCCAACCAGAACACCGGAATTTTTACCCACGGCAACGCTCACCGCGACCGCTGCCGCGCAAAACCCTAATTCCGAGTTTATTCCGAATGAACCGACTGAAGAATCAGAGGAACCGGAATCTCTTCAGCCCGTGCATATTTTTGTCACTGCCAATCAAAGGACGCTGATGACAGTGAAATCCGACGGGAAAGAAGTTTTTTCCGGACGGACCATCCCCAACAACACATATCCTTTTGACGCCGAAAACCTTATCGAACTGACGACCGGCAACGCGGACGCGCTGAGCGTGGTTTATAATCAGCAGAATATGGGCCGTCTCGGAAAGATCGGGGAAGTTCTTACGATCGATTTTTCGCCGGCAATGGCTGCCACACCCACACCGCTTTTCAGCCCGACACCGACCAACACTTATGAGCCGACATATACACCTCAGCCGGAGACCCCGCTGCCGACCAACACACCGACACCTTACATCCCGTGAAATACGGATATTTTCAGCGTTAAGTTTCCGCAGTTTATTCTCCCCGGGACATGGGAAAAAGGATCGGATGTTAATAGTTCGCTGAAGAAAAGGATCAAAAACACAGCTGTTCAGAAGGTGACGTCTTCTTTCGATATGTCCCCAACGGCAGGCCCTGAACAGCAGCAAAGAATAAATTATGTGACATACAGCCGCAGTTTTACTATAACTATACGCAATTTTACAGCGAATCAAAGGAGAAAATATGAAATCGAAAACATACCACCTCGTATCTCTGGGGTGCGCGAAAAACACGGTAGATTCCACCACAATGGGGAATTTACTCACTCATAGAGGTTATACTTTTGAAAGTGATCCCCAAAAAGCTGAAGTGATCATCGTCAATACCTGCGGTTTCATCCGTCCCGCCCGGGAAGAAGCCATCGAGACTCTCAATGATCTTGCACGGCATAAGACGAAAAAACAACTTTTAATTGCCGCCGGATGCATGGCTGAGAAATATTCAGATGAGATCAAGACCCGGTGCAGAAAAATCGACGCGATCCTCGGGACCAGGAAAATATCACAGATCGCGCAGGTCATTGATTCACTGAAAGCCGGAACATCACCGCTGTCCGTTTCAAACATACTGGATATGGACCGGCTCAGCCAATACGCTTTGCAGGGAAACAGCGCGTACCTGAAAATTGCCGACGGCTGCAGCAGGCGCTGCGCATTTTGCGCCATCCCGAATATTAAGGGAGAATGGCACAGCAGGCCGGAGGAAGAGATCCTGCGCGACGCGGCACAATTAGATGAAATGGGGATCCGGGAACTGATCCTGATCGCTCAGGACACGACCGCTTATGGAATTGACCGCGGTGAGAAAGACGCGCTTCCCGATCTGCTGGAAAAAATAGAGAAGGCCGCTCCGAATATCCCCTGGATACGAATACTATACGCATTTCCCGGCTTTGTTTCCGAGCATCTGATCGACCTTATGGCATCTGAAAGCAGGCTGCTGCCATACCTGGATATCCCGCTGCAGCACGCCGCCCCGTCCGTTCTGAAAAGGATGCGGAGGCCGGATGATATGGATTCCGTACGAAAAACATTAGAATATATGCGAAAAAGAATGCCGGAAATCGCGATCCGTTCCACATTCATCACCGGTTTTCCCGGAGAAACGGAAGAAGAATTCACCGCGCTGTATCAATTTATTGAATCCATGGAATTTGACCGTGTGGGCGTATTCCCGTACTATTCAGAAAAGAATACCCCCAGCGCCGCTTTTCCGGATGATGTTCCGGAGGATGTAAAGCTGGAAAGGCAGGAACATCTTTACCTGCTTCAGCAGGAGATCTCCCATGATATCAATCTCCGGTTTGTGGGGAAAACGATGGATGTACTCATTGAAGGGCAGCAGGATGACGGGATGTTTGTCGGAAGGACGTATCGGGACGCACCGGAAATCGACGGTCTGGTATTCGTGAGCGGAGACGCCGTTATCGGCGAGATCATTCCGGTCCGGATCACCGGCGTGATCGGGGATTATGACCTTGCGGGAACGGTCGACACAGATCAGTAACAGCCTGCCGGGACATTCTGAGAAAAAAGTCAGGAACCGTCTGCCAACAGCGGGAGGATCACCTTCCAGGCTTCTTTCAGTGTTACATAAGTCCAGTTCCGGCAATTTGCGGGACTCGTCGAAGGCAGCGAAACATGGGGGATTGAAATCGTGTTCCCGAAATATTTCCGGTACAGGCTTCCGGCTTTTTGCCCGTTCGTAAACACAGTCCGGATGGGACAGGCACTGAGGACCAGATCCAGATCATTAGGGACGGTATTGCGGATCGAAGCGTCATCCGCACCGCGGATCTCACAGGATGCCAGTACATCCCACAAGGCAATATGATGCCGGTGCAGAAAATCAGCCTTTTCCTGATTTGAGACCAGCGGAGGTTCCCCGGTCAGTTCTGAAAGGATACGCCAGAAACGGTTCTGCGGATGACCGTAATAGAAATCATTCTCTCTGGATTTCGGCGAGGGCATCGTTCCCAGGATCAGGATCAGCGAATCCTTATCAAATATCGGCGCGAAGGGATGAATGATCTGTTCAGGCATTTCAGAACTTTGGATAATCCGGAATATTTGTGTCCCGTTTGATCAGATAACCGAGGATCCGTACATATTCGCTGACAGTATGCTGCCACCCTTCCAAAGAAAGCCACCAGAAATATTTGTTATATCCGGAATCAGGCACGGCATGGATCAGCAGTTTAAATCCGGTATTTCCGAAGGAATCAGAAAAGATCGTTTTCACCCGGCGCGTATGCCATGGATCCGTAACGATCATTACACTGGAAAAACCCAGGTCATACATCCGGTTGATGATCCCTGACGCTTCCTGGCCGGTATTCTTCGCCTTGTACTCGGCAATATAAATGCCGCCTTCCGGGACCCCCAGTTCACGCAGCATTTCCGTCTGCAGAACCGTATATGCCTGGTTTGTTTCCCCAAAGGTCTGTCTGGTGCTGGTCAGCATGACGTTATAGGCGATCCCCCGGTGATACAGCGCCGCGGCTTCCCGCACACGGCTCTCATCGTTTCCGCTCAGCGGGACAACGACATCCACCGGCTCCAGCGGGTCGGAATAAACCAGAAATTTTCCTGCCGCCGCAAAAAGGAACAGGATCCCGGCAATTACAGCAAAAAAGACGCAGTATTTTTTATTCAGAATATTAACCTGCTTCCATTATTACTCCTGAACACGGAGAGGGTTCAGGATAAAGCCTGCTTCATACGGAGCAGCGCCTCTGCAAGAGTCGCCCGGTTTGTGCCCAGATTCAGCCTTACAAATTTACCGTAACCTTCGCCAAAGGTTATGCCGTCATTCAGCTGGACATGGGCATTTTCCGCGAAGAAAGCAGAGGGGCTGCCTTCGATCCGCAGGTCCGAACAATCCAGCCACATCAGAAATGTCGCTTCGATCTTATTCATTTTTATGGCGGGCATGTTATCACGAATGAAATTCCGCGCGAAATCACGGTTTTCTTCGAGATAGGCCATCAGTTCCTCGAGCCAGTCCCCGCAGTCCCGATAAGCAGCAAGGCCGGCTTCCTGGGAAAGACCGGTCACACCGCTGTTCAGTCCGTTCAGGGCAGATTTGAATTTTTCCCGCATCTGAGGATCCTGTACGATCGCCGCTGAACAGGAAAGCCCCGGAATGTTAAAGGTCTTCGAGGGAGCGATGAAAGTGATCGTGTTGGCAGCGAACCGTTCATTCAGCGACGCGATGGGCGTATGGTGATAGCCCTGATATATGATCTCATTATGGATCTCGTCAGAACAAACGCATATATTATGCCTGAGGCATATATCCCCCAGGCGCGTCAGCTCTTCCGGTGTAAAGACCCTGCCCACCGGATTGTGCGGATTGCAGAGAATAAACAGGGATGTGTTGTTTTTGATCTGATCCTCAAATTTATCGAAATCGATCTTCCAAATCTCTTCATCCGCATCA
>DAIMGK010000258.1:0-6025 GCA_036723985.1 Flexilinea sp. | reverse complement strand
ATCCATTATCAAATAAAGTGGTGTTTTGACACCCAAACCAGTATTGAGTCGGAGGTGACTGTCCTTTGAAATCAAATTTCAGATAACATATAATGCTCAAAGATCAAGGATTCAGAAATCAGGAATCAGGATAAAAAAGAGTGCCGTAAACCCCGGCACTCTTTTTTGATAGATTTGGCTGCAGGTCAGTTGGCGGCAAGGACGGGAATGCTGTTGGCGACGAGAGATTCATACTGTTCTTCGGTCAGGTCGCAGTGATAGAACATGTCGTAATAGTTATGAACTTCCTCATAGAGGTCATAATCGATGGCGTCGGGGTAGAGGATAGCGCCCATCCACAGCATTCCGAGATAGCGCTGGACTGACGGTGGGAAACCCATCCAGTTATAGGGGCCGAAGGGGACTTCGGCGTAATTGCCGTTCCGGATCGCCTTCAGGCTCTGCCAGGTCTCGTCTCCCGCGACGGTATCATAGCCGGAATCCGGGGCAAAGATAATAAAGTCCGGATCCCAGACAAGGATCTGTTCCATATCCACTTCGTTTCCCGTTCCCTTGGAAGAAGGTTCATCCACAACGGCCAGGTTGTTTGCCATCATGTCGATGATCTCCGCGTGATAGGAACCCTGTGCGATCACATTATGACCTTCGCCGGTGAAATAAAGCAGATCCGTTTTTTCGACAGAATCAGCCAGTCCGGCCATGCGGGCATACATATCATCACAGTAAGCGCCGAGCATATGCGCGGTTTCTTCATCTCCCAGCAGATCGCCCAGCATCCGATAGGTATCTCCCATGGTGGCGGTATAGGCATCGATGTGGATAATGGGGAGCCCTGTCTGTTCCTGAAGGGCGTCCATATCCTCTTTCATAGACTTCTTTGGCTCACCGACATCCAGAACCATCTGCGCGCCGGAAGCCAGAAGTTTTTCGAGGTTCAGCTCACCCTTCCCGCCGTAAAGCTGTCCCAGTACCGGGAGTTCATAATATTCAGCCGGCACGTACTGCGCGGCAGTCTCATCCCAGGCTTCGGATATCCCGGCAAACTTTTCCGGACACAGCGCGAAAAGGACGATCTGCGTCAGCGGACCGGAGACCGCGATTTTTTCGATCTTATCGGGAACGGTCACCGTACGGCCGGTGGAATCCGTGAAATCACGTTCCGCCGAGACACTTGCCGCGAAACTCAGCAGCATCACAATTACAAGAAATAAAGAGATCTTTTTCATATTTTTCCTTTCATATTAAGCCGCCGTCAGTGCTGAACGGCGGCGAGTTTCCCATAATCCGTATCCACGATCACTGCGGGGATCCCGTAAAGTTTCCGCAGCAGATCCGTGGACAGTACATCCGCGGTATCGCCGAAAGCAGCGACAGTCCCATCCTGCAGGGCAAGTACCCTGCTGCTGTAAGACAGCGCGTGCTGCGGGTCATGTGTCGAAAGAATGACACTGTAGCCCTGCCGGGTCAGATCCTTCAGCAGGCTGAGTACCTTTTCCCGGTTTCCGTAATCCAGGGATGCTGTCGGTTCATCCATCAGCAGCAGATCAGCCTGCTGACTGAGAGCCCGGGCGATCATCACCAGCTGCTGTTCCCCCCCGGAAAGCCGGTTAAACATCCGGTTTTCAAGATCGCTGATGCCGACCTGTTCCAAAGCGTTTTTTGCTTTCCGGATATGTGAATCCTTCGGCATACTGAAAGTGCCCAGTTCATGGGTCGTCCCCATCAGGACCGTATCCAGAACGGAATAGGCAAAGGCAGTCCCGAAGTTCTGTGGGATATAAGACATACAGCCCGCCATCTCCCGCCGGGAAAGATCCCGGATATCCCGTCCGCCGACCGTAATGGTTCCGTTGTATCCCTTCAGGATCCCCAGCACACAGCGGAAAAGTGTGCTTTTCCCGACACCGTTCGGTCCCAGAACCGCCAGAAAATCCCCTTTTTCCGCGGAGAAAGAGACATCCCGCAGGATCTGCCGGCTGCCGTAGCTGAAACTGAGTTTTTCCACACTGATCATATGCCGCTCTCCTTCCGCGTCATCAGGAAGATGAAGAAAGGCGCTCCAATAAAAGCTGTCAGGATGCCGATGGGGATCTCCACCGCCAACAGATTGCGGGAGATATTATCCACAAGAAGCAGGAAAAAGGCGCCGAAGATCATCACAGCCGGATACAGCCACCGGCAGTTGCTGCCGACCATTTTCCGGCACAGGTGCGGGATCACCAGCCCCACCCACCCGATCATTCCGCTGACAGAAACAGAGGCGGCTGTCAGGAGCGTAGCGCAGAAGATCACCACAAGGCGCAGCCTGCCGGTATGCACACCCATGGTCTCCGCTTCCTCCTCTCCAAGGGTCAGCAGATTGATCCGCCAGCGGAGCAGCAGCAGAGGGACCAGTCCGCACATCATCGGCCAGATCACAAAACGCAGGTCCGATTTCCGCGTCCCGGACAGGCTGCCCATCAGCCAGTAGGTGATGGCGGGGAGCTGGTTGGAAGGATCCGCGACCAGTTTGATATAGGATGTCCCGGCGGAAAAGAGGGAACTGACCATTATTCCCGCAAGCAGGATCGCCACGACCCGGTTCCGGCGGGATGCTTTGCCGATCAGGTAAACCAGCGCGATGCTCAGCAGGCTGAAGAGAAAAGCGAAAAGGGTGATCCCGGTATGGGAAAAATTCAGCAGGATCGCCAGCGCCGCTCCGAAGCAGGCGCCGGAGGAAGCCCCGAGGATGTCCGGAGAAGCCATAGGATTCCGGAATACACACTGGAAAGAGGTCCCGGCCGCCGAAAGACAGCAGCCCACCAGGCATGCCATCAGGATACGCGGCAGGCGGATGTTGCTGACCGCGGCAACCATTTTCGGATCGTCACTGTGTCCGGTAAACAGAATACGCACCACTTCCCGCAGCGGGACGTCATAATGTCCGAGGATGAATGAATAGAGGAATAATGCCGCCAGGACGGCAGCCATGATCAGGATGATGGCGAGTGGTTTGCGTTGTTTCATTGACTCTGTCTTCTTTAAATTGAGAAAGCGAACGCAAACCATACCGCTGTTCTGCTTATGCAGGCAGTACCGGGATCGTTTCCTTCTCAAACACGGAAAGCCGTACCGTTTCCCGTACGGCTCAGCGGTCCTCCCGCCATGGAACTCCTTTAGGCGAAAGGACTCGGAAACAATTATTTATTAAATAAATAGTATAAACGTTTTTTGGGAAATCATCAAGATTACAGGAGATATTCTGCGGGGATTGGGGACAGTTGGGGACAGTTCCCTGAGGCTCTATACAGATCCTCCGGAAACCGTCCCCACCGGATACAGCTATTTCTTCATTTCCAACGTTTTTGAAAAATCAAGTTTTTCGAAGACCACCGGTGTTTCAGATGACATAAGAAAGCCCGGTTCTTTAATTTTTCCAATAAACGGTGTTGCCGTCGGAACCTGTTCCATATAGCTCGGTTTGTACTCCATGTAATGCGGTGTCGCCGTCGGAAGCTCCTCCATATAGCTCGGCTTAAAATCCACAACGAATGGCGTCGCGGTCGGTTTTTCTTCCATATAGATGGGGACGGAAGTTGCTATTCCGTGATAAACAGACGTTGCCGCCGGATATACAGGGGCGGAGGTCGGATAGCTGTAGGCACCTGTCGCGGTGATCTGGACCCAAATAGGGGTACCGATGTCATGACCCTGTGGGGTCTTCAGCTGCCAGTTACCCTGATAACTTCCGGGATTGGAAGGCGCCGTCAAATTGATGGAGATATCGACCGAATCGCCCGGATAGACCACAGACGGAAGATAACGGTCCGCGCCGTCCATACGGGTACCCGAAACAAAGCCGAAAATAAAATCCTGTGTCCAGGGGCAATTGCCTGTATTTCTGATCCGCCAGGTTTTAATAAACGTGCTGCCGACACTGATCGTCTGTCCGTCCGGGACTGTGACATCCGCGTCAAATGCCATGGCATGGGAACAGTTTTGCTGGACCTCTGCCGTCGGCAAATCCGTCGGGCTTCCGGTCGGTATCGATGGGAAGGACAGCGGTGATGTCGGAAGCATTGTCATCACGGGTGTCGGTGTGGGAGTCGCTGCCGGCTTATTCTGATTCCAGCGGATCACCGATTGCTCTTCCTGCATATCCATCAGGAAGAAGGTATCGGCGATCTGCTGAGCAGTCCCGTCTTTCATCATGGCTGACAGTTGATTGTTGATCTCGGCTTTCAGATCAGAGCTTTTCCGGACACCGAAGGCGTAATCATCTTTGATCGATCCGTATCTGAAGACCTGATACTCGGACCGGCTCTGATATCGTGCCTCAAATAAGTAATTTTCGATCATCAGCAGGTCGATCTTTCCTTTATCCAGTGCCTTCACCGCGTCATCCATTTTGTCGTAGGTATAGATCAGTTTTTTCAGGATAAAGCCTTTATCATACAGTTCGGTCTTCACCCATTCCTCAAAACCACTGTTTTTCAGTACACCGATCTTTTTCCCCGAAAAAGATTCCGGAGCCAGCGGTTCTTCAAGCTGTATTCCTTTATTCCCGACGAAAACAGCCTCGGCGATATAGTAAACATTGGTGAAATCGATCCGGTTCATCCGGGATCCTGTTTTTGAGAACGCCCCGCCGATAACATCCACCTGACCGATGGCAAGAGATTCGATCAGGTCATTGGCGGACATTTCTATTACTTCCAGGGACAGCCCCATCCTGCCGGCGGCTTCTTCCATCAGTTTGATATCGATTCCCGTCAGTTCATCATCAGCGTCATAATAAGCAAACGGGGCTCTGTCAGGAGATACCCCGAATTGCAGAACACCGGCTTTCTGAACCGCCGCAAGATCACCCGCCCGGACAGCGGAGATGGACAACAGTAACAGGATAAAGACAAGCACTAAGGTTTTTTTCATGAGTTTCTCCTACTATAAGAGCTTAGTTTGTAATAGCCTGCTGTATGCAGGACATTGTGCTACCCAAGGTGCGGGATCGAATATATGTGTGTTTGCAAAAGCGAGAGCCGTAAGGAACCGCTGCGCTGAATTATGATTCGGCTCCCGGGCTTCGCTCCGCACCTGATCTCCGGGGGCTATTAACCTGTCCCGTAAGGAGCGGATATCGTCCGGTCAGATTCGGGACGGGAGCTTCGCCCTCCATACCCGCGCTTAATAAGTATCAGGCTGCTTATAAGACTCACACGCTTTCGCGGCGCTCCCCTTTTTGTCAGTTATTCGTTATTCGTTTATTGGCAGCGATTCAAAACCCGCTGATGAGAACGCTCACGATCCGAAAGGTGGAACCGCCATCCTTTTCCAGAACGCTTGCTTCCGGGGACAGGTCCGCTCACGCGAAAGCTGCCTTCGCTGACACTTTGTTTCTCAGTGTTATCTGTCATTTTAAGTATACTCCGGTTATGGGAAATCAGCGGATAACTTCGCTTTTATACCCAGCTAAATAAGATGTGCATAACTATCCATGGGGATGGTTCACCCGAGGCGAAGGCCGAGGGGAACCGTCACCATCATGAAAGGGAACCGTCCCCGAACTGAAACAAGCCGAAATCATCCGATTTTCGGCTCATTATCTGATTTTTATTCAATTTTATTTGAGCTTTTGGCTCATCATTATACATATTGTTTTTCACAGCACTGACCACTGACCACCGATCACTGATCACTTATTACAAACAGTACGCGGGTTCCGGGATCCGGGTCCTGTCAAGAGGGATGGGATCTTCCTCTTCCGGCGGCGGGTCGTACATGCTTTCTTCCACCTTTTGCATCGCGGTCAGGGTGGGATAGCCGTATTGTGCCTCGATCCGGATAAAATCGTCCCAGACGGAACGGAGTTCTTTGCTTCCGGCAGAAGCGGCAATTTCGTATAGATCCCGATTTCCCGTGATCACCCCCGCTCCCATCAGTGTGTCCCGCATCATTTTTTCGCTGACCTCTCCGGCTCCCGTTTCCGGTTCTCCTGACGTTTCGGCTTCAGCGGTCCCGGTGTCGGTTCCCGTCATTTCCTGCATTA
>DAIMGK010000257.1:0-6043 GCA_036723985.1 Flexilinea sp. | reverse complement strand
ATAATGTCTTTTGGACCTTTTTTACTTTTGACACCCAAACCAGTATTGAGTCAAGAGAAAAGGTCCCTATGACTCAGCCCCCTGCAGCCTATTGTCAGGGTATCCTTTTGGCAGAAGTCTTTTTATTCAATATTCTTTGTAAATGCTAATAAGCAGCTGCGGCAGTAAATGAAGGGTTGCCTATACAGCGTTGAGATGTATTTAAACAGAATAAGAAGTCGTACACATTAAAACAATAAAGAACAGAGGTGACAGTTATGAAAATTATGCGGCATGATTCGGAAAATGGAAATATATCGGTTTTTATCAGATTTTTACCGGTTTATATAGAAATAATAGCTTTCTTGATTGTATTTGTGTCACCTGTGCTGGCAAATTATACTTCAGACGTCAATTCTTTTATCAATGATGTAAATTGGAAGGATGGAGCTTCTTGGGGAAATATTGGCCCGAAAGCAACGTCTGGAGGTTATTCTGGATGTGCGGCTTATGCGGCTGACTTCGCTTATAAGACCTGGGCGTCACATCCTCCCGCTTACAATCAAGGAGGAATTCATTTTTACGATCCCAGTCAAATACAGGATGGCGATGTGATACATGTATATGGTGATTATTACTATAATGCTGATAATGAATTAGTAATTGATCAACATTATTACTGTGTGATTCAAAGAAAACCTGATGGATCTCTATATACTGCGGAAGGTAATTGGGGACCAGTGAATAATAAAAAAGTATGGATAACAACCGGTCATTACAGCATGAGCAGTCTGTATATCTTCGGTACAAAATATATTGAAGGCTGGCATAATCCAAATTATGAACCTTATAGTTCTGATGACACTTCTCCCACGGTCAGTAATTGTACCGTTTCTGAAGTTACATCAAACGGATACAGGGTTACCTGCAATGTTTCAGACAACGTGGGTGTTACGGATGTTAAATTTCCCACCTGGACAATTAATAATGGGGATTTTGGAGATCCGGCTAATCAGGATGATTTGAACTGGCATCAGGGAGAAAATTTTTCAGGTGGGACAGCTACTTATTACGTCAGTGTTTCCGATCATAACAATGAAAGAAACGTTTACTATGCGACACATATTTATGCCTGGGACGCTGCGGGAAATCCAGGCTCTGCGGGAGTAACAGTATTTGTTCCTTTAACTGATGGTTCGCCGATGATATCAGGGTATGACCGGGTACTTCCGGATGGAAATTATATCATTGCCGCGACAGAGAATCCGTATTTTTATCTGGATATTGTCGGCACCGGGACTGCAAACGATGGAGCCAATGTCCATATTTGGTTTGACAATCCGGATGGAGTTCTGGAGGACGATATCTGGACGATTACTTATGACAGCAGCAGCAAGTTTTATACGATCAATCAGAAAAATACAAACATGTGCCTGGCTGTAGAAGGGTCTTCTACAGCCAGCGGTGCAAATGTGCAGACAAATTCATGTAATAATTCTTCAGCTCAAAAATGGGCGATCTCCCGTAATGGGATCAACGGATACCGCGTTCAGCCGCAATGCAGCGGAGGCGGCAGTGCGAACATGAGCATGGATATAACTGCTTCCAATTATACAGCAGGAACAAATGTACAGATGGCGGTCGGTAATAATTCTAATGCCCAGTCATGGCTGTTCATTCCTTACAAACCCTCTCAGCCTGTCGCTGAAGGGCGCTATGTCCTGCTTTACGCGCCGGAGCCTGTTTATGAACTGGATGTCGCGGGGGATTCGGCGGATGTTCCGGATCAAACCAATGTACAGATATGGGACGAAAATCACGCCAGCAGCAAATATAATTCATTTGATTTCATCAAGCTGTCCAACGGTTATTACAAGGTGAAACACGCCGCGTCCGGAAAATGCCTTGAGGTTGCAGGAGCCACAACCGGCTATTATTCCAATGTGGCCATGTGGCCTGATAACGGTTCTCTCGCGCAGCAATGGGCTGTGATTCCCAATGGCACCGGCTATTCACTGATCGTGAGAAACAGCGGCTACGCGATCGATGTCGCTGACGGAATAACGGGGAACGGGAAAAATCTCGCGGTTTTCCCAAGATACTGGAATGACAATCAAAGATGGACTTTTGTCAAAGCCGAATACAGCGTGAATTATAACGCCAACGGCGGTACCGGCGCTCCGTCCGGCCAGACAAAATACTATAAGGAAGATCTCACGATCAACAGCACAATACCGGTCCGGGCAGGCTACAGCTTTAAAAACTGGAATACAAAGGCTGACGGTACAGGTACATCATATTGGCCGGGAACAAATTATACAACAGATGCCAATGTGACGCTTTATGCCCAATGGGTGGAAGGGAATGTAACCTTCGGGAGCTGTGGAACGAACGTTGAATACGCCATTCAAAACGGAACGATTACTTTTACGAAAGAAAATGATGCTTCAAGTGCAATATTTCAGGCAAATTGTGCTGATGTTTTCAGAACTGATGCGGATATCTCCAAAGTTGTGATCGACGCTCCGATGAACTCAAGCATCGTTTATCCTCCCAGTTTCAAGTCGGCGGCTTATGTCCAGGAAATGGACCTGAACAACTTAGACGTTTCTCAAATTACCAGCTTTTATCTGATGTTCGATGGCTGTGCCGCATTGACAAGATTAGATATCAGTAATTGGGACACTTCCAATGTTACTTCCATGAACAGAATGTTCAGCGGGTGTTCCGAATTGACCAGCCTGAATGTCAGCGGTTTCAATACAGCCAATGTGACCGATATGAATTGGATGTTCTACGGATGTACCGGATTGACCGGTCTGGACCTCAGCGGCTGGAATACTGCTGATGCGATCTACACTAACTCAATGTTTTACGGATGCTCCGGGTTGACCGATCTGAATGTCAGCAGCTGGAATACGACTAATGTGACTGACATATACAGGATGTTCTTCGGATGCACCGGATTGACCGGTCTGGATCTCAGCGGCTGGGATACTTCAAACGTAACAGAAAAGGGTTCTGCCTTTTCCGGATGCGATAATTTAACTGCCCTGACATTGGGGGAAAATACGCTTGGGATCAATATCTTTGATTCCCTTCCGTCATATGATGGACCGTGGATCTACATGGATCAGGGTGTTTCCGCTTCAGATCCGCTGCCAATTGGGACCCTGAAACAGTCCAATCTCTTTACCGCCTATACACCTGCCTCAATGGCCGGGACATGGGTTGTTTATGATATCTTGGAGATCACGGAAGATGATATTCTGTTGCTGCCGCCGTTTATGAACGTGATCAGCGGGGAGGCTTTCACTGGAATCGCCGCGGATGCGATCTATATACCCTCCGGTGTTGCGGAAATAGGAAGCCGCGCTTTTGCATCCAGCCCGAATCTGAAAATCATCCATTTCGAAAACGGCGACAATATCTCCGTCGCGGAGGATTTCGTTTCAGGCTGCAATTGTGATCTGATAATAGACGCTCCGAAAAACAGCGTGGTTGCCGGCAACATTAATACTTACCGGCAATACCTTTCCTGTCCATAGATGCAGGATACAGATATAGGTTATAGATAAAAGGTTGTAGGTGATAGGTTTCCCTATCCCTATAACCTTTTACTTTTTTCCTTTTCCTTTGTTCTATTTCGCTACCATATTTTTTTTAATTTGTCAACCCTCAATGTTGACGGTTTACTTTTGTTCGATATTGCTGTAAACTCTATGTAAATCAGGATCGAGGATCAAGGTGGTAGATGGTAGGTAGTAGATGGTAGGTAGTAGCAGGATCGATGATTGATAATCGAGGATCAAGGATTGATCCGGAAAGCGGAAACTTATTTACGGGCCGCTTACGGAAAGGACAAAAATGCAGAGCACGATCGATGAAATGAACAGGTTTTTGACGGAAACAGTCACCGCCGCGGAAGTGGCCGCGGACGATGACGGGCTGCCGTTTGAGACCATCGACGCGTTCAGCACGGATCCCCTCGGGTTCGGGGAACTGTCGGAGCGGATGCTCTCAAGGGTCGAGCTGATCTTTGACCAGACTGTCCTTTACAACCGACATTCATCCAAATACCTGAAAGCCTGCGCCATGCTGGAGCGGGGGATCAAATACCTGGGCAGCGCCTGCCTGACGAAGATCGCGCTGGAGAAGAAGAAGCAGTCTTTCCCACAGCTGCGGCAGCTGTCCACGGAAAAACTCTACCGGATGGCGTCCTTTAACTTCCGCAAGCTGGATACCGCCCTGACGGAAAACGTCGAGGGGAAACATGAACTTACCGATGATCTGCTGGACATGCAGTTCCGTTATTACAACCTGCTCCAGCGGCTCCGTTCCACGGAAGTCAGGATCTACAACTATCATTTCAAAATGTATTACGAAAAAGAAGACTGGAACCCTGTGATCCACGGAAACGCGTTTTCCGAAAAAAGCGGGGCAAGAGAATATACGAGAGCCCATATGGACCCGCCGGCGTTCCATAACGCCCCGGCTTTTCCGCTTCTTTCGGAAGCGATCAGCGGTCAGCGGCCGGCTGTCAGTGATCAGGATCCAGGAATCAGGATGCAGGATCCGGAGATCAGTTGTCAGGAAAGCGGTCAACAGTCAGCAGGCAGCGGTCAGCAGGATCAGGAAAGTGATCAGCGGCCGGCGGCCGGTGGTCAGCAAACTGCCGGAAACGATGCGGAAGGATCACTGTCGGAAGATGATAACATAATGGGTATTGTTGTGTCCGTGATGGATAATTCCGAATCAGCCCGAGCGGAAGAGAATAATTCCGCATTGACTGAAGTTCCGCATTCCGAATCAGACAAAAAGCGGACTCCGCTTTCCGATGATTTCCCCTCCGGAGGCATAATGGAGATGATCACCGCTCCTGATTATCGCTGGAGGAATACGAGGCTGGCAGCTATCTTTTCCGCCGCTCTCAATCGAGAAAGTCAATATCCGGAGCCGCGGGAAGAGGACAGCGGGTAAGGCAGAGTTCAGAGTTGAGAGCTGAGAGCTTAGAGTTATAGAGATTTAATCAGACAATTGATATAAAAACTGAGCCGGGATCGGAGGAAACCGGCTGTTCCCCGTTGGATACAACGCGCACAGGCCCGGGACGGATCTCCTGCGGTAAATCAAATGATCGAAGTTTACACCTTACAGAGCAGATGCCTCACGCTGAACAGCCCATATATGCTCCTTGTTCCCAAACTGACTTCATTCTTTCGTCCGGAGGAAAAAAGACAGGCTTTCCTTTCCGAACAGCAGGAGGACAGTTCCCTCGTACATCGGGAGGAGGACCGTCCCCGTCCTCTAATTGCTGCATATTTTCTTTCCGGACAGCGAGCGGATCCGGCGCTGTAAGCTGTGAACTCCGCTCCTCGTTTCCCGGGCGAAATGTTCACGGCATACGGAATGTTTCATGCTAAAATTAAGTGAAGAAAAAACGATCCTGAAAGAGACAATGAGACTCTCCGATCGGTTTTCATAATTACCGCGCAGCGGAAACAGAAGGAGAAAAAACATGATACTTGATAAAATTGACCATCTGGAAACCTATGCCCCCATCAGCGAACGGCTGGCGAAAGGGCTGCGGCTGCTGAAAACGACGGATTTTTCCGCGATGGAACCCGGACGGTATGAAGTGGAAGGCGATGACCTTTATTTTATGGTCCAAAGCTATCAGAGCAAAGAAATAAATGATACGCCTGAGGCACATAAGGCATATATCGATATCCAATATCCGCTCTCCGGTGAAGAACTGGTCGGTGTCGGTGCTTTGTCTGATATGACGGAAGAAGTCACTGCCAATCCGGAAAAGGATTTCTGGCTTTATCACGGTCCGCTGACAAATGTGAAGATCGGCAATGGTTATTTCATTGTGCTGTTCCCCCAGGATGCTCACGCGCCCGGCATCGCCGCCGGTGATCCGGCCCCCGTGAGGAAAGTCGTCGTAAAAGTCCGGATCTGAAACCTTCTGCTCAGAGTTCAGAGTTCAGAGTTGAGCCCTTGACTCAGTATTGAGTCAGAGTGGGCAGTTCCGTGATATCCCGACAGCTTTATGGTAACA
>DAIMGK010000256.1:1733-6099 GCA_036723985.1 Flexilinea sp. | reverse complement strand
ATAATGTCTTTTGGACCTTTTTTACTTTTGACACCCAAACCAGTATTGAGTCAAGGGGACCTGACCCCGCTGACTCTTTCCCGTGAGTCTTGCGTCAGAGAACCAGCCCCCCCACTGACTCCTTTCCTCGAGTCTTGACTCGGAGAACCCCGCCCCTTGTTAACTCTTTCCCGTGAGCCTTGCGTCAAGGAACCAGCCCCCGCATACTCTTTCCCGTGAGCCTTGCGTCAAGGGAACCAGCCTCTCGCATACTCTTTCCCGTGAGTCCTGCATCCGAAGACCCCGTCTCCCCGCTGACTCATCATTGATTCATATAAAAAATAAAAGCCTCCGCCCCTTATTGAGGACGAAAGCCAAACTTCCGCGGTACCACCTCAGTTCCCGGGATCCCTCCCGGGCACTCGTGCAGCATGATAACGGACTGTGCCGGACCGTTCTACTCATTCCCTGAACTTTCTTCGGTCATCTGCGGCGGGCGACTTCCGCTTCCTGATACCGCCGGGGTTCTCAGCCCATCCCCCTTCTCTGTCCGGTCAGCAAAGCATACTACTCCCGCGAACATGATTATAACTGAAAAATGAAAAATGATTGATGATTAGTGAAGGTGGTTGGTTGGCGGTTCATCTTCCCGATCACCCGCGCCTCTATATCTGAACTCCGAACGCTAATCTCTGATCTCTCCCCAAATTCAAAATTTCGATGATAATTAAAGGACGGTCCGGAACGGCTTGCCGGATCGAAACCCTGGAGAACCGATAAATGGAACAATACGACCGAAGAACAGTATTTGCGCCGGCATGGATGGAGAATTTCGTCTGCATCGCCGGAGATTGTCCGGAGACCTGCTGCCAGCAGTGGGATATCGATGTGGACCCGGCACACGCCGAGCGGTTCCGCCGGCTGGATGACCCGGAGCTGCAGGCGGTCATGGACCGTTTGCTCCTCGGTGTCCGCCTCCGCCGTCCGGGAACCAGGCAGCCCGGCATGGTATACCGCCTCCGCCTGCTGCAGCAGCCGGACCGCCGCTGTCCCTTCCTCAACGAGAATGCCGAGTGCCGCCTGCAGAAAAAATACGGCGCCTCTATCCTCTGTGACACCTGTTATTTCTACCCGAGGACCTTTTGGGAGATCGACGGGAATGTCTGTCTGAGCGCCTGCCTTTCCTGTACGGAATGCGCCCGCCTTGCCCTTCTGCCTGAGGAGCCGGTATCCTTCACCCATTTTGAGGCCGACATTGATCCCGGTATGGAATGGCTGGAAACAGAGATGATCGGAGATCCCGGGGCGGCGGATCTGCTGCGCCGCCGCGGCCGGCTGATCGCCTCCCTGTGCGGGATCCTGCAGGACCGGAAAGTCCCCTTCCGCGACCGCGTGACCAGTGCGGTCGCCTTTCTGGCGGGCTTGGATACTCCTTCTCCCGATGGAAAAACTCCCACCCGTCCGGCATTTACCGCTCCGGACCTTGGGCGGATCTTCTCCGTGACCGCCGGGTCGATGGAAGAATTTACCGAAGTATTTGACCCGCTGAACGGATCCATGGAAAAACCGGCGCAGAACGCCGCGGAGTTCATGCGCAGACTCGCGGGCGGGGCTTCCGGATATGCCGCGCTGCTTGCCGGGAACTGCCGAAAAGGCGCTGAGATCTGCGGCCCTTTTCTTGAAGCTCATCCGTGGCTCGAGGAAAACTTTATGGTCCACTGCGTGTTTTCGGATTCCTTCAAACAGTTTCGGCAATATACGAATGACGGGCTGACCGCCTCTGATATCCTCCGCCACGAAGCCGCCCTCCTGGCTGCCTGGTATTGGTTCTTCCGTGTCCGCCTGAGCCTCGCTTCCCTGGAACACGGGGATATGAATGAGAGCATTTTCCTGAAAACCGTCATGGATATCGACCGGAACCACCTCCACTACCCCGACTGGTTCGCCCGCTGCGCCGACAGACTCTCCGCCCTGTGACAGTCTCAGAACCGGACGAAGCTCTGCTTCCGACCCCAAACTGCCCCCCGGGAGTATCCGAAGGGGCCGAAGCTCCAACGCGAATATATACCGGACGAAGTCCGTTCCTTACGGAGTTGCTCACGCTGTACCCTCGGATCGTCATTCCGACTCGGAAGACTGCTCTCTCTCCAACTGTCACGGTAGGGTGAGAAATACCCGGCCTGTTCATACGCCTCGGCTTAAAAAATTGGCTTCCGAGTCGGGAAAGAGTTACCCCGGGGTACAGTCCCCTTTGAGTCCCCGAGCCGCTCCCGCGGCCAAAACGGTGACAGTTCCGCGCGCCACGATCTCCCGATCCCCAAACCTTATTCCAACCGCCCGATGCCATGCCCAACGATTTCGCCCCAAAGCGCGCGGAACTGTCACCGCTTCAATTGCATTCGAAGCCGTAACCGTCCCCGCAGACAGACCCTGAAAAGGAGACAGTTCTCTTCCCCTCGTGATGCAGTCGTCCCCGCCTGATCCTATACGCATCAGGAGCTTCTCCCTTTGTCAGATTACAGCCATCCCCATGAGAAGTTTATGAACAGCTTCCGAAATGAGTACAATTATCAGGACTTATAAACATATGCCCATTGTGCATTTTAAATATTGGGGATATAATTGTTTCAAGTCCTCGGTCAATATAAGATCACACTCATAAAGGAAACCATGAAACCTTACGAACAAAACCGGATCATCCGGTATCTTCCCGGAAAAACCGATAAAAATGCTCCATCCAAATGGCTCCCTGTCTGGATGCATCTGGAAGATACTGCAGAAATGATGCATTTATTGATAAAAAACTGGATTCCGGAAATCATCAGCCGGAATATCCCTGATATCGAACGTTTGGGAATTTTCATCGGTTTGACTCATGATATCGGAAAAATGACCCCGGTATTTTTTGATCATATTAAGAAGTCTTCTCCTAAATCAGAATTTTTATCTGAAACTAAACAATATCTTGAAAGTCTCGGACTCACAATTTCATCATTTCAGGAGAATAAACCGCATGCCTATATGGGGATGTGTATTCTTCTGAAATATGACTGTCCACCCGGAATAGCCGTAACAGTAGGTTCTCATCATGGTAAACCGCCATCGATGGATGAATATTATGACGCGGAATATGATATTTATGACCGCTCTGATTGTTATTATGACGATAATGACGAAATTTGGGAAAATATCCATAAAGAGTGGCTTGATTATTCGCTCGCCAAAGCCGGATATTCCTCAGTGGAAGAGCTGCCGCAGTTGGATAAACCTGCTGAAATGCTGATGACCGGTTTGCTTATCATGGCTGACTGGCTCGCAAGCAACACGGACTATTTTCCGCTGATCGAATGGGGTGATGATTCTTCTGGTTTTGTTCGTGATTATGATAAGATCTGGAAACTAATTGCCTTACCTGAACAATGGCGTCCAAGCCATTATGATCTGGATGAGAAACGATTTACAGAATTATTTGATAAACAGCCGTATAAAATTCAGCAAAGATTTCTTGATATCATTCAAAATGCAGAAAATCCCGGCATTTACATTCTGGAAGCGCCGATGGGTTGCGGAAAAACAGAAGCCGCTTTATCAGCTGCGGAACGATTAGACTCAAGTTTTGGCTGCGGAGGCCTTTTCTTTGGACTTCCCACTCAGGCAACAGCAAATGGAATTTTCAAAAGACTGGAAAAATGGGCAGAGAAAAGAACAAAAGAAGAAAATGCCGTTATGGCAATTCGTTTAGCTCATAGTATGGCTGAACTCAATGAAAAATATCAGGAAATAAAAACTCTTTTCAACAGCAGTAAAGATTCTCTCATCGAGGATGATGAAGAAGGAAAACTGATCGTCCACTCGTGGTTCAATGGTAAAAAGCAGGCGTTGCTGGCAAATTTCGTTATAGGGACAGTTGACCAGATGCTGATGGCAGCATTGGCAAAAAAGCATGTTATGCTTCGGCATTTGGGATTGGCAGGAAAAGTAGTTATTCTGGATGAATGCCATGCCTATGATGCTTATATGAATCGGTTCATGGATCGAACCCTGCAATGGCTCGGTTCCTATGGGACGCCGGTTATCATCCTGTCCGCGACGCTGCCGGCTTCCCGCCGTAAAGAATTGATTAATGCCTATCTTGATGGAAAAATACAGCAGACAGAAAATGAATGGGAAACCTCTGAAGAATATCCGCTGATCACCTGGACGGATGGAACAACCGTTTTTCAGGCTCATGAAGACATAGAAAAAGACAAGGAACATCCGGTATATATTTCAAAATTGTCGGATGACAGTATTATTGACTGCCTGAAAGAAAAACTTTCAGATGGCGGTTATGCCGGAATTATTGTGAATACAGTGAAAGCTTCACAAAATCTTTATGAGGAATTGC
>DAIMGK010000256.1:0-1645 GCA_036723985.1 Flexilinea sp. | reverse complement strand
ATTTTTTTCATTCTCAATTTTTGGCTCCGGCTCGTGCAAAATATGAAGAAAATCTTCTGGAATTACTTGGCAGGGAAGCGCCCAGAAAACCCGGTGAAAAGGTGATCATAATCGGAACACAGGTTCTTGAGCAATCATTGGATTTGGATTTTGATGTACTGATCACGGAATTATGCCCGATGGATCTGCTTCTGCAAAGGATTGGACGGCTGCATCGGCATAAAGATCATGATCCTGATCGTCCGGAAAAGCTGAAAAATGCTCAATGCTTTGTCCTTCCGGCAAGTGATTCGGCACATAAAATATATGCTGAATGGCTTCTGAAAACAACGGAAGAATTATTACCTGAAGTTATATCGATTCCGAATGATATTTCAAAACTGGTTCAGGCTGCGTATTCTGAACCTAAAGATGACATTTCTAAAAATTCAAAGGTATATCAAGATTACATAAACGAAATTAAGAATAAAAAAAACAAGGCTGGTTTATTTCAAATAATTGATCCTGCTCCGGATGAGTTAGATTTATTCGAATATAATAGTATTGTTGATTTATGGTCTCGAAATGCACCTGATCTGCAATGGGACACAGAAGCTGAAGCGACTGTAAGAGATGGTATTGATTCTATTCAGGTTCTTTTGATGAGACGTAAAGATGATTATGCTGAATTTATTGATTCCGAAGAAAAATATAAAATAGCACTTTCAAATGTAATTAATAATTCGAAACTTGAAAGAAGAATTGCTGCTCAAATCATTAATTTGCCGTATATTTTCATGATTCGGGTTAACGATGTAATAACGGAATTATCTCATAGAAATCAAACAGAAAATCCTTTATGGCAGAATTCGAGTTGGCTGAAAGGAAAATTGATTTTGTTTCTTGATGAAAACTGTGAAACTGATTTGATAGGCTATCATTTACGTTACGACCATAATAAAGGATTATTGTATTCAAAAGAGAAGGAGAGTTGACATTTTATGAGTGAAATCAAAAGCTTCAACTTATGGGATGAGGAATGGATATGTGTTCTTGACCGGGATTGTCAGATAAAGACGGTTTCATTATTCGAATTATTTCGAGATGCTAATCATTACAAGTCACTCGCCGGAGAAACAGAAACGCAGAATGCCGCAATGTTACGTTTTTTACTAGCCATTCTGCATACTGTTTTTTCACGAATGGATGAACAAGGAAATGAAAACCAAATAACAGTCCGTAATGCCCGGGCAAGATGGAAGACTTTGTGGGATATGGGTTATTTCCCCATGAGACCCATCGAAAAATATTTTGAAAAATGGAAAAACAGATTTGATATGTTTGACCCTGAACATCCGTTTTATCAGGTACCTCAATCAGCCGTAGATTCAGAAAAATATACAGAATTAAAAGCATCAAAATTGAATGGTGAATTTGATCAACTTTCTATAGCAGAAGCCTCCAGATGGTTAATACATTTGCAATCTTATGATGACCAAGGAAAGCAATCTATAAATCGGATGCTTGGGTGGTTGGGAAATTTAGGCTTTATACATGCAGTCGGTGACAATATCTTTCAGACCTTGATGTTAAACCTTATTTTGTTGCGAGATGGCAGAGAAGAATGGGGAGAATGTAAACCCACCTGGGAGAACGATGTCGTTCG
>DAIMGK010000255.1:0-6113 GCA_036723985.1 Flexilinea sp. | reverse complement strand
GGAAGGCATACGTGCTGCAGCCGCCTCGGAAAAGTCGTGCTGCGGGAAACGAACTGTCCCGGTGAAAGGGATAAAAGCGTGGATCAAAAACTGTTTTTCCGGGCACTGACAGCATTTCTGACAGGGCTGCTTCTGGTCGGCATATTGCTCTTTCTGCCGGCAGGATCTTTTTCCTATTGGCAGGGCTGGCTGCTGATCGGCATCCTCTTCGTACCGATGTTTGTTGCCGGAGCGATCCTCCTGAGAAAAAATCCGGATCTGCTCCGGAAAAGGCTGAACGCGAAAGAGGAGCAGACCGAACAGCAAACCGTTGTCCTGCTGAGCGGGCTGATATTCCTTGCCGCCTTCATCATTGCCGGTCTGAATTTCCGGTTCAGATGGATCATGCTCCCTGCCCGGGTCTCCTATGCGGCAGCCGCTGTCTTTCTCTTCGCTTATGCCTTATATGCTGAAGTCCTGAGGGAAAACACCTGGCTCTCCCGGACGATCGAAGTGCAGGAGGATCAGAAAGTGATCGACACCGGCCTTTACGGCATCGTCCGTCACCCGATGTACATGAGCACCCTTCTCCTGTTTCTTTCCATGCCCCTGGTCCTTGCTTCCCCCGTCTCCTTTGCCGTCATGCTGCTCTACATCCCCATCATCGCGAAGCGCATCCGTAACGAAGAGCATCTCCTTGAATCCGCCCTCCCCGGCTATACCGACTACAAGACCCGTGTCCGCCACAAAGTCCTTCCCTTTATCTGGTGAGGAATTGAGATCGGATCTTATTCAGTGAGACAAACTTATTGAGTATACTCCTTATAGTGCAGTTATTGTCCGGATCGTGAAAGCGTCGGATCAGCTTATTCTGCTGAAAGAATGATGACGGGAGCCTGTACGTTCAGGCTGAAAATTGTGTGGCCGATTCCCCTGCCTCGCGGGTGAGCCCGCCGAAAACGACCCCATTGAGAGATAAATTTTGTCAATTAACGATAAAATATAATTACAAACATATCTATTCTTAAAATGACGGTAAGGGTGTGGAGAATGGCAAAACTGGAAGAGATCGTTGTTGACAGTAAAGTATTAGGTTTGGTACCGAATCAGGCAGTAGAAATTCAAAGTGCCAAATGGCGCGGATCCGGTGTATTGGATATTACATTCAAGGATCAGAATGGGAATTACGGTGGTATGCTGCTTTATCGGGAGGATGAACCCCGGCTTTCACTTCAGGAAGCATCACTTCCATGGAGTTTTGACGCGGATGGAGAGAAATTAAAACTCTATTCCGAAGCCAACCGTATTCATCTTGCTCATCTGTTCGATCCGTATCTGGCTGTTCACACCTCTTCTGTTGAGCCTCTTCCGCACCAGATCTCTGCGGTTTATGAAGAAATGCTGCCGCGCCTTCCGCTGCGCTATGTCCTGGCGGATGATCCCGGTGCCGGGAAAACCATCATGACCGGCTTGCTGCTGAAAGAGCTGATCGCACGGGGTGACCTGAAACGCTGTATGATCGTATGTCCCGGATCTCTTGCTGAACAGTGGCAGGATGAGCTGTATGAAAAATTCCATCTGCGTTTTGAGATACTGACCAATGACCGGATCGAATCCGCGGTATCCGGCAATGCCTTTTCCGAAATCAATTACTGTATTGCCCGGCTGGATAAACTGGCACGCAATGACCAGCTTCAGGAAAAACTGCGCGTTACGGATTGGGATCTGGTCGTGGTGGATGAAGCACATAAGATGTCCGCCACTGTCTGGGCCGGTGAAGTGAAATACACCCGCCGCTATCAGTTGGGAAAACTGCTTTCCGAGATCACACGCCATTTCCTGCTGCTGACTGCTACGCCGCATAACGGGAAAAATGAGGATTTTCAATTATTCCTTGCGCTTGTGGACGCGGACCGCTTTGAAGGTGTGACCCGGAGCGCGAATCAGTCCATCAATGTCTCTGATGTGATGCGGCGCCTGGTCAAGGAAGATCTGCTCAAATTTGACGGCAAACCGCTGTTCCCGGAACGTCTGGCTTATACGGTCAGTTATGACCTATCTCCCATGGAGACGCTGCTCTATAACGAAGTGACAGAATACGTGCGCGAAGAGTTCAACCGGGCAGATCAGCTGGACGGAGAACGTCGCACCACCGTCGGATTCGCGCTGACGATCCTGCAGCGCCGCCTCGCCTCTTCTCCGGAAGCGATCTATCAGAGCCTTAGCCGCAGACGGCAGAAGCTGGAAAACCGTCTGGCGGAGGAAAGGATAAGAGTCAAAGCGGAAGGAGTCAAGGCGGCATGTTCTGCTGACTCAAGCCTGGGCCAGACAAAACAGGCCGCGTTGACTCCATTGACGCTGGACAATGATTTTGATGAGGATGATTACACCAATGATGAGATCGAAGAAGCAGAAAACGCTCTCAATGATCAGGCCACAGCTGCCCGGACGATCGCGGAACTGGAAGCCGAGATCGCTACATTGAAGCGTCTGGAATCCATCGCCAACAGTGTCCGGGTAAGCGGCACGGACCGCAAATGGGAAGAACTGTCCGCACTGCTTCAGGATAACGAAAAACTGTTCACCGCCGGCGGGCAGCGGGAAAAGCTGATCATTTTTACCGAACACAAAGACACGCTGAATTATCTGACTGAAAAAATATGCTCGCTCCTCGGCAGCCCGGAAACGGTCGTCACGATCCATGGCGGGATGCTGCGGGATGAACGGAAAAAGGTGGAAGAGCTCTTTAAGTATGACAAAGGTGTCCGTATCCTGATCGCTACGGATGCCGCCGGTGAGGGTGTAAACCTGCAGCGGGCACATCTGATGGTCAATTATGACCTTCCCTGGAACCCGAACCGGTTGGAACAGCGTTTCGGACGGATCCATCGTATCGGTCAAACCGAAGTCTGCCATCTTTGGAACCTGGTAGCCCGCGATACCCGGGAGGGCGAAGTCTTCCAGCATCTTTTCCGAAAGCTCGAAGAAGAACGAAGTGCTTTAGGCGGAAAGGTATTTGATATTCTGGGTAAAGTCAATTTTGACAACCGCGCATTGCGGGACCTGCTGATCGATGCCATCCGCTATGGCAATGATCCGAAAGTCCGGGCGAGACTGGAGCAGACCGTTGATAATTCACTGGACCGGGAAAAACTGCGTGAGTTACTGGAAGAACGGGCCCTGACCGATGACAGCATGGACCTGAGCAAAGTCATGCGGATCCGGGAAGAGATGGAACGCGCCGAGGCCCATAAGCTCCAGCCATATTTCATCGAATCGTTCTTTATGGAGGCTTTCCGCTACCTGGGAGGGCAGGTCCGCAGAAAAGAGGAAGGACGCTGGGAGATCGTCCGGGTCCCCTATGAGGTCCGGAACCGGGATATGCTCATCGGTTTCGGGGAACCGGTACTGACCCGATATGAACGGGTTTGTTTTGAGAAGAAATATACGTCTGTACCCGGCCTTCCCAACGCGGCGCTGCTTTGTCCCGGACATCCCCTGCTGGAAGCGGTGGAAGACCTGATCCGGGAAAAGTTTTATGATGTCGGGAAGCGCGGTTCTGTTTTAATTGACGAAAACGACCCCGGAACGCAGCCGCGTCTGCTTTTCTATGTGGAAGATAAAATTCAGGACGGAACGCTGACTGCCGAAGGGTCCCGCAGGGTCATTTCCCAGCATGTTCATTTTGTGGAATTGCTTGAGGACGGGAGCGCACGGAACGCGGGATTCGCGCCTTATCTGGATTACCGTGCGGCAGAGCCGGAAGAACTGGACTGGATCCGGCCCTGGCTCAAAACACAGCAATGGCTGAACGGGGATATCGAGGACAAAGCGATCTCGTACGCGGTGGAACATCTGATCCCGCGGCATATGGCGGAAGTCCGGGACCGCAATAACGCCAGGATCGATAAAACGGCGAAAGCCGTCAAAGAACGGCTGACGGCGGAGATCCAGTATTGGGATTACCGGGCATCGGAACTGAAACAAAAAGAGGATGCCGGGAAGGTCAATGCAAAACTCAACAGCCAGAAGTGTTCACGGCACGCGGACGAACTGCAGCTGCGGCTGAAACAGCGCATGGATACACTGGAAAAGGAACGCATGATCTCCGCGGCCCCGCCGCTCATCACCGGCGGAGCTCTGGTGATCCCTGCCGGACTGCTGGCTCAGGCGAATGGGAGCAGTATCGCCGAGACTTCGGTGGATTGGGGATACGATGACCGGAAACGGATCGAGATGGCAGGGATGAATGCCGTCATGGCCATCGAGCGCTCTCTCGGAAATACACCGCGGGACATCAGCAAAGAAAATGTCGGTTACGACGTTGAATCCCGAACACCGGATGGACACCTGCGCTTCATTGAAGTCAAAGGACGTGTGAAAGGGGCTTCTACAGTCACCGTTTCCAAAAACGAGATACTGACCGGCCTCAACAAACCGGACAGTTATATCTTGGCATTGGTCGAAGTCGACGGGACAAATACAAAGACCACATACCTGGAAGAACCTTTCCATACCCGTCCCGATTTCACCATGACGTCAGTCAATTTTGACATCAGCGATCTGATAGGAAATTCAAAAGAAAAGAATAATTTCTGAATGAATATCTTTACAAAGATAAAGGTGACCTCCGCGAAAGCGTGTGAGTCTAAGGAAACACTGATTAAAGAGTGTTCGTGCGCCGGCGCGCTGAATGTTATTGTTTTTCCTACAGCGCCGTGTCGGCGCGCCGGAAGATTTTTGGGGGTGAAACCCCACCCCCATACTCCGGGGTTTTTATAATGGGCAATTAATCAGCGTTTCCTTAGTGAATCAATGTGATGTTTCCGGCTCAGAAGACTTCTTCATTTTTAATTCCAATCCTTTTGATGCGGCAGTCGCCTTTTCATCCGCATCTTTTTTCAGCTTCGGGTCAGACAGAAGCATATAGACCCCCAGCATTTTCTTTGCTGTAGATTTGGAAACTTTGGCGTTTTTCACGAACCAGTTCAGAGCATCCTTCTGCTCTTCTTCTGTTTTGCATCCCAGCTTTCTCAAAGTTTCCGGATACACTTCTTCGGCAATGTCGAGACAGGTCTCAACATATTTTGAGTCCTTCAGCCAGGATTTCAGTTTGGACGTCGGTTTTCCATCCTTTAGCAAACCCAGCAGGCCCAATGCAGGAACCACATAATTGCTGACTTCATCGTCTTTCAGGCCGGTCACATCTGTCAGAGCCGCAACAGTGACATCATCCGGAACATTTTTCTGAAAACTGTCACGAATAGCCCAATAGGTTTTTTCGCTTATCTGGGGAAATCCGATTAATTCAGTAATCAGGGAAAGCAAGCCTTCTTTGCTTTCTTTTTTACTGGATTTCCTACTCTTCTTTGAAGAATCGGAAATAGCTTTCGATGCAAATTCGACTACATCTTCCAGTGTAATACCGCTTCTTTCGATCAGTTCTGCGGCGACATCAATCAGAGAATCCTTTTTTTTCGCTGCCATATGCATACTCCTTATCTAATTTGTTGCTGGATACCCGCATAAACCGGTAAATAGTCCGAGAACCTGCGGACAGTGTAATTACGTCTCATGTTGTCCGGAATCAGTTTTCAGTTCCATGATCAATTTACCGGAACTCTGCAATTTCATTTATACCATAATAATTAATGAAAACCACCATGAAATCATCAAAGAATAACTATCTTCGCTTCTGGTTCGCCTTTATTTATCCCAACCGCAGTTTTATTGAAAGCGGACAGACAAAAATCGCCATGGATAAAAATCAAAAAAGCCTGGTAAGCAATCAGATCGCCTTTGTCTATGCGGATATCTGCCGGGAAAAAATGTGGGAAATGTATGCCGAAGGCAAATGGCCGTTTTATTTTTCACGCCTCGGCCGTTATTGGGACCATCCTACTGAAATTGATATCGCAGCGATCGATCCCGATGGGAATAATCTGATCCTGGGCGAATGCAGATACCGCAGGGATACGATCGGGCTTGATGTATTTTATGCACTCGAAAACAAACCGCAAAATGTTTTGTGGAGAAATAATAACCGTAAGGTCTGGTATGTTCTTTTCAATCTCAACGGCTAATAAAGAGCCTGATACCTTCTTAAGCGGGGGTATGGGGGGCGAAGCTCCTGT
>DAIMGK010000254.1:0-6196 GCA_036723985.1 Flexilinea sp. | reverse complement strand
CAGAGTTGAAAGCTCAGATTTCAGATGCGGGACAGTCACAGCAGACTCAAACCTGAGTCGGAGGTGATTGTCCCTTGAATTCAGCGTTCAGAGTTTAGAGAGATGGCATAGGAGTCAGTTATCAGGGATTTAGAAAACAGGTAACAGTCTGAGCTTGAATTTCGAAAAGAAACAGGGCCAGATGGTACCGGATGAAATTGTCCCGGAAGGGAACGGCTTCACCCGGTACCTTTGTCCCTTTCATTATTCTTCCGGAGAATAATGGCCTTCTTCGGCAAGCCGGGCCAGACTGTCGGCGGCGTCCGCAGAACCCCGGGCCGCGGCAAGGATGTAATATTCGGCGGCTTTTTCATAAGACTGTTCCCCGCCCAGTCCCTTCTCATACAAATACCCGAGACGGTACTGCCCTGTCTCTTCCCCCTGCTCTGCCGCGAGCCGGTAGCATTCCGCCGCTTCTTCATAGGATGGTTCTGAACCCCTCTCATATAGATTTCCCAGACTTACCCATCCGCCCGGAAAGCCCTGTTCCGCTGAAAGCCGGTAATATTCGGCAGCCTTATCATTAGACTGTTCCACGCACTGTCCATTCTCATTCATCCAGCCCAGACTATACGACACATAGGGAGTGCCCATCTCTTCCGCGCGATGATAGTATTCCATCGCCTTTTCACAGGACACTTCCACGCCATGGCCCTGCACATAGAGATCGCCCAGGTTGACAAGCGCTTTCGGAAAACCCTTATCTGCCGAGACCAGATAGTATTCCATCGCCTTTTCATAGTTCCGGTCCACGCCATAGCCCATATCATAACACTCGCCGATAAAATCTATATATTCGGCGTCATCCGTGTATTTCAGGAGCTGAAAATACGCGTCGGCGTGATCTTCAGACCGTTCCACGCCCCAGCCGTAAGCATACATGATGCCGAGGTTATAAAAAGCCCGCGGATAGCCTTTTGCCGCGGCACGGAGATAATATCCCAGCCCGTTTTCATAGGATTGTTCCACGCCCTGGCCGGAGGCATGCATGTTGCCGATTCTGTTCAGAGCCTCCGCGCTGCCCAGATCCGCGGCTTGGAGAAAGGATTCCATGGCTTTGTCGTAATCCTTCTCGTTCAGCGCTTCTTTGCCGGCCTTGAGGAGCTCTTCGGCAGTTTCTTCGCAGAAGGCTGTGCCGGTGAATATGCCTGCGCACATGCATATGGTCAACAGTAATAAAAACATTCGCTTCATTGGTTTTTCCTCCTTTGATTGGGACTGTACCCTTGGATTATTATTATTTCGACCCGGAAACAGGGAAAAACTACCGGATCTATGATTTTCTTTGGCATTAAGCTCAACCGATTCGACATCAATGGCAGCCGGTCTTCCGCGTCTGAATGATGATCGGATGAGAACAGGCACCGGAGACTTTGGATATCCGGTTCCCTATCGACCGAACCTAACCGACGATTGGTCTTCCGAGTCAGAATGATGCTCCGGGGGTACAGTCCCCCTTCAGGGGACAGCCCCCGAGTAATCATTTTCCGGCAAAGAGGTCGGGGCGAAGGGTGTGGGCGAGGAGCTCGAAGCCGTCCACAAGGCGGGGACCGGAACGGGTCAGGAGATCGTCGTCGATCCCGAAGACCATGCCGTTCCGGACGGCGGCGAGTCCGCTCCAGCCGGGGAGTTCCGAAAGGGATTCCGCGGAGGAACCGGACATGGAACTCCCCGTCAGAATGACCTGCGGATCGGCGGCGGCGAGATCTTCAAGGTTCATTTGACCCCATTCACCGTCCAGGGCGTCGCCCAGGTTTATGCCGCCGGACATGCGGATCATCTTCGACAGGAAGCTGCCTTTGCCGGCGGTCCAGGGCCTCTCCGGATCGGCGGCGTCGATCACATAAAACACCCGGGGAGCGTCTTCCGCGTTTTCCATCCGCGCTTCGATCTCCGCGATCCTATCCTCGAGGGCGGCGGTCAGATTTTCCGCTTCCGCATCCCTGCCGATCAGCTCACCGAATACGAGGATCGATTCGAATACCCCCTGGAAATCGGCGGGGTTTTTGAAGCGGAATACGGCCGGTCCCAGATCCCCGATCGCGCGGGCCTCCTCCGGAGAGGTCATTTCGGAAACCAGGACCAGGTCCGGTTTCAGTTCCGCCAGCCGCTCATAATCGATGGACCAGTCGGGACCGGTCACGGCGGGCAGTTCTTTAACGGAGAGGGGGTAGTCCGAATTGCAATCGACGGCGGCGATCAGATCCTCAGCGGATAAGGACGCGGCGATTTCGGTCAGTGACGGAGCCAGTGTGACGATGGAAGTCACCGGGGAGGGGATGACCACTTCATGCTGAAAGTCATCAACAAACTTCCGTGTTTCCTTCGCGGCGGTCTCCTGCGCGCGTACAGGGATCAATACGCAGAATAAGAGCGATAATACGATCAGAAATAAAAACTTCCTTTTCATTTTTCCTCCTCATATTTGTTTCTGTGTAAGGAGAATTATATCTCAGATACCCGGGTGCGTCAAAGAGAGGATTTCAGTCATAAATATCATCCTTTCGAAAGTCGGTGGAAAGTCGGGGACGGTTCACCCGAGGTGAATACCGAGGGGAACCGTCACCCCGCAGTTCGGAGAGTTATACTTATCGTATCCCGTCTGGCGTAAATGTGAAACCGAAATAGGGACATTTGTTGATCAACGGGAGATCCACCCCGTGGAAAGTCGGGGACGGTTCACCCGAGGTGAATACCGAGGGAAACCGTCACCCCGCAGTTCGGAGAGTTATACCTATCGTATTCCGCTGTTCGTAATTGTGAGACCGAAATGGGAACGTGTGTTGATCAACAGGATCCTTTCCATATAAATTCAATCTTTTTGCCCGTCAAATTATAAGGTCGGAATAGGAACAAATCGGCATACCGCTCCGAAAGCTTGGTGACGGTTCCCCCCAGCGGCGGGGCGCCTCGGGATAACCGTCCCCGGTATGCACTACATCAGAACTCTCCCCTTAAGTACTCACAAATTTTATGTGATATTTGTCATGATTCGGCGGGAATGGGTATAATAGCGGAATACGCAATCAAATTTTTTAAATGGAGGAAATTATCATGAAAAAATTTGTATTTCTGACACTTGTCTTTTGTCTTCTGCTCAGCTTAAGCGCTGTTTCCGCAGAACCGGTGGAATACTCCATCGTAACCGATACAGCTTTCCGCCCGTTTGAATACGCCGACGAAAACGGCGAAATGGTCGGGATCGATGTGGACATTCTGGCTGCCATCGCCGCGGACCAGGGTTTTGACTACACACTGACCGCCCTCGGCTGGGACGCTTCCATCGCCGCGTGCCAGGCAGGCCAGGCGGACGGCATGATCGCCGGCGCGTCCATCACCGAAGCCCGCAAGGAAAACGGCTGGATCTTCTCCGACGGTTACTACAACGCCACCCAGTCCATGGCTGTCGCCGTTGATTCCGCCATTGCCGGATTCGAAGATCTGGCGGGCAAGGCTGTCGCGGTAAAGATCGGCACCATGAGCGCCGAATACGCCGAAAGCCTGAAGGATACTTACAAATTCGACGTGATCTACCTGGAAAGCTCCCCGGACGTTTACCAGTCCGTCATCGGCGGACAGGCTGCCGCCTGCTTTGACGACACCCCGATCATGGCTGACTACATCAAATCCAACGAAGTACCGCTCAAGCTCGTTGACGGTACAGCCAACGAAGGCGCCGACTACGGTTTCGCCGTCTTCTCCCCGGATATGCAGGAACTGGTCGACCTGTTCAACGCCGGTCTCGCGAACATCAAAGAAAACGGGACCTATGACGAGATCCTGAAGAAGCATCTGGGTGAATAGCCTCAATTGACACAACCGGAAGGCACTTGAGACTCGGGTGCCTTCCGTCTTTTTTTGAACAGGAGGCTTTGACCTTTGAGTAAGATCCTCTCAACCTACGGACTGCTTTTAATGAAGGCGATGGGGCAGACGCTGCTGCTGGCGCTGTACGGTCTGTTCTTTGCCTGTATTATCGGTATGATCGTGGGTATCATGAGTGTGCTCCACAACAAGGTTAGCAAGGGATTCGCCCTTGTCTTTGTAAACCTGATCCGCGGTGTCCCGATGATCGTCCTTGCCTATTTTATTTATTTCGGCATTCCCTATCTCTGGAACACCATCCTGAAGATCGGCGGGCTGACGCTGACCGCGCTGCAGGCGGGGACGATCTGTCTGGCGCTGAATTGCGGCGCGTATATGGCGGAGATCATCCGCGCGGGTATCGAATCCGTCGATATCGGACAGATGGAAGCGGCCCGTTCTCTGGGACTCCCCTACTGGCGGTCCATGCAGCGGGTCGTACTTCCGCAGGCAATCCGGACCATGATCCCAAGTATCATCAATCAGTTCATCATTACACTCAAAGATACCTCGATCCTTTCGGTCATCGGATTTCCGGAACTGGTCAATACCGCGAAGAACGTGGTATCAAAAACATTCATGTCCTTCCAAACCTGGGCTATTGTCGGCATTATGTATCTTATCGTTATCCTGATCCTGCAGCAGGCGGCGAAGGTCGTGGAAAGGAGGCTGAAGCGTGGAAGACGGAGCCTCTAAGAATACGATCATCAGTGTTCAGGACCTCTGCATGAATTTCGGCAAGCTGGAGGTCATCCGCGGCGTCTCCCTGGATGTCTATGAAGGGGAGGTGGTCTGCATCATCGGCCCCAGCGGCGGCGGGAAATCCACTTTTCTGCGCTGTCTGAACCGGCTGGAGATCTGCACCGGCGGTACCATTGTCGTGAACGGTCACACGATCACGGAAAAAGGCGTCGATATCAATAAGGTCCGGCGGAACATCGGGATGGTGTTCCAGCACTTCAATCTCTTCAATAACATGAATGTGCTGCAGAACCTGATGCTTGCGCCGGTGGACCTGAAGATCGCTTCGAAAGAAGACGCGAAAGCCATGGCGCTGAAGATGCTGGACCGTGTCGGCCTTTCGGATAAGGCAGAATCCTATCCGGATCAGCTTTCCGGCGGGCAGAAACAGCGTGTCGCCATTGCCCGGGCGCTCTGTATGAAACCCCAGATCATGCTTTTTGACGAGCCTACCTCAGCGCTGGATCCGGAAATGGTCGGCGAAGTTCTCGAAGTCATGCGGGAACTGGCGGCGGACGGGATGACGATGGTCATCGTGACTCACGAAATGCGTTTCGCGCACGAGGTGGCGGACCGGGTGATGTTCATGGATGACGGACAATTCCTGGAACAGGGCGATCCGGACAGTCTCTTCGGAAACCCGCAAAACCCGCGGCTGCAGGATTTTCTGCGGAAAGTGCTGTAGCTGGGATCCGCATTCAGCGTTATGAATTTATGCGGGACTGAGCCGGACGTGAGTACACCATAACATACCGTGTTCAGTAGATTCGGGATCCTGAAGCTGATGGAACCCGGAGTGATCCGTGAACAGGTTTCAGGCTGCGGAGAGTGCGGGACCTGATTTGTTAGAAAATATATGATGTGAAGGAACACCGGCGCTGTACCGGTGTTCTTTGGTATAATGGGAATGATGCAGGAAGACGCGAATACGGATTTACAGTCCGGCGTCCTGCAGAATGCTTATAGACGGGTTTTATTTGAAGAAATAACAAGACAGGAAATATGATAGAGATCGTATATTTAACACAGCAATCGGAAGGGCTCCGGAAGTTTATGTATGAACTGATGGTGTTCTTATCCGGACTGCTGCTTTCCGCAAACGGACAATTCAATGTAACGGACTATCAGATCCGCAGCGATAAGATAACGGATCCGGTCCGGATCGTGCAGATCTCGGACCTGCATCTGCGGGAATTCGGGACAGATAACGCTGATCTGATCGCCGCGGTTCGGGATAAGGGACCGGACCTGATCGCGGTCACCGGGGACATGGTAAATAATTGGAGCCCGGAGTATGAACCGGTCATCGATCTGTGCCGGGAACTGCTGAAGATCGCGCCGGTTTATTATGTTCTCGGAAACCATGAAGTGGATCAGATCAGAGCTTACAATACCCCTATCCGGGAAGCTCTGCGGGAAACCGGCGTCATTCTTCTGGATAACGAGAGCGTCACCGCTGTTGTAAGGGGAAACACGATCGAGATCGGGGGACTGACGGATACCCCCAAATCTTACAAACAAAGCGGGAAGGATTTTATTTCGCGTTATACGC
>DAIMGK010000253.1:0-6204 GCA_036723985.1 Flexilinea sp. | reverse complement strand
CCGCCATCGCCCGAAGCAGTTTATACGCCTGGACCCGCAGATCCTGCCCTTCATCCACGACGATGGCATCATAAAGCGGCACCCCCTGTTCTTCGATCTGCTGACGGCATTTGATCATCAGCCTGCCGATATCCAGATGACGCTTTTTCGCGCACAGGTCAATGAAGGCCTGAAATACCTGCCACACCTTGCCGCGTCCTTCCGCGCCGCCGGCAAGTGCCGGCCGTCCTGCCCGGGAAACCGTCCGGTATCCGTCCCGGTCAAACACTTCATAGCGCAGCACGACCCGTTCCCATTCATCCTTAAAGAAATCCGGTGACAGTCCCGGATCGGTATTCCGCATGTACGCCGCTTCCCATACCTTCTCCAGAATATTGTCGTACGCGACATGTTCAGGATTTCGCAGAGAATTGAAATAATTCACTGCCCAGCTGTCCAGATGGCAGACCTCGATGCGGTCCCGCACCGCTTTGTCCGTGATCAGACGGTCCAGGTTTTCACTGATATCCTCCGCCAGGTTCTTTGTGTAGGTGGTAAAGAGGATCTTTGCCCCTTCCGGCAGATGCTCCGCCAGCCATTTTGCCCGGTGCATGGCGGTGACAGTCTTTCCCGTCCCCGCTCCGCCGGTCACCTTCGCCGGACCGGAAAATACCTTTTGGGAAAGCCGCCGCTGTTCCGGATGCAGGTAAATACGCCAGGCCTCCAACGGCGCTGCCAGATACCGTTCGAAATCTTCCGGATTGCTGATCGAAATGAACCCTGTTCCGGCGGTTTCCTTCTTCCCCGGATCCTTTTCCTCCTCAGGATCTTCCGTTCCGAAAAGCGTTAGGATAACGTCATTCACACTGTCTCCGAGCGAGAGAAAATCCAACGCGTGATATACATTTTCAGGCAGAATATTGGAGAGAAATTCCAGCTGTTCCCTTGTGCGGATGACACGCACCGGTTTGAATAAAGGCTCCGGAATACGCAGCTGGCGCATCGCGCTTTCAGAAAGCCCGTCAAACAGCCCAGGCTGTTTCTGTTCCTCCGGTGTCAGCACTCTTTCAATCTCGCCAACGATCTCATTGATCGTTTCTTCGTCCGGCAGCAGATCCGGATCAACAGATTCCGCCTCAGCGCCCAGAATCCCCTTCATCTTTTTGTTATTGTTGGTTTCATTATGCCCGCAGGCATAGAGAAACAGGTAGATGCTGTGGCCCAGATCCCGGAACAGACAGCGATAGTAATCGCTGACGCGGAATTCACTGATATTGCTTGCCTTGCCGCCGCTGATCCATGGCTTGACGTACAGTCCCGGATTATTGGGATCTTGAAAGAATTTCATCGCGGCAACAGAAAACCTGACCTGTATATCCGGCGGCAGTTTCGCAAGACTGTCGAAATATTTTTTGCTGATCTTTACGGTCGGTGAATCCGCCATTATACTCTCCTTTCCCATCGGTCGGGGACGGTTTCCGCGTTTGGGGACGGTTTCCGAAGGCTCTGCACAGAGCCGGAGGGAACTGTCCCCCCGGTTCATTCAGCCTCAACCTGCCCCGCCGATTCATATGCCGAAAATAATACCTGCCTTGTAATATCAGGAACGCCCGACAAATACAGTACAGGAGCTTCGCCGCTTCAATTTGATCCTGGGTCAACGCAAAACCGGCCCCGTTTGGTCACTGATCCCGCAATTCGTATTTTCTCTGTTTATTCAGCCGGATCAGGCGGTCGGAAACGGCATGATCGATGCCCTCAGCCAGACGTATCCTCAGGTTCGGCCCGAGCCGCTGATAACCAAAGGTCCGGGCGGTCTGCACAAGCAGATCATCTTCATCCAGCGGCCCGTTATCCATCAGCGTCCGAACCACCGCATTGCGTATTTCCGGCAGCGGCAGTTCATCATCCCTGCGTTTTACGTCCCCATGATAGCGGAAGCCGGTATAGGACTTCGGATCGATATCCGACGCCCAGCAATATTGGACGCCTTTCACCTTTGTCGTCCTGATCTTCGCTGCCTTCAGCGCCTTCTCGGTCGCTTCGGCTACTTTAAAGCTGTTCTTCACCCCGAATGAGGATCGCAGCCTTTCGACCAGCAGATCCCGCCGGATCACCCCTTCGCCTTCCACGATCATCACCGCCCGCCGCGCGATCTCCGCTTTATTGGAAGGAAGGCAATACTCCTGCCATCCGACTGGAGTCACAGGATAATCGACCGGCATATAAATACACCCAAGGTACGAACTATCAAATTTCTCACTATTTTCATCCGCAATGGCAACAGCATCACTATCGCGAACGTCCTCATCTGCAGAATTGCTTTCTTCAGAAGAAACTGCTTCCGAAGATCCAAGAACTTTTTCCGATTCATCAGATGTTTCAACAAAATTATTCTCCGGCAGATCATCCTGAATTTCCAATCCTGACAATGCTGCGCTCAGCTTGTCTTTCAGCTTGGTTATATCATCAACGGTTCTAAGATCATCCAATAGCTGAATTATTGATAGCGAGTGAGTTTTAGCGTCATAAAGTGAAATTTTTTCCGTATCGATAACCAGGACATTTTCAGCATATACCTGATTTACATCGACTTTTTTATCCTTATCCAAGAAGATCTCAATTGGGGAACAGTATTTCTCAAAATTGCCATATGATATTTTTTCGCTGAGGTTTGGGAACAATATTCTTACAGCTAAATATTTTCTATTAAATGAGATGATCTGATCCATACAGGCATCATTTTCAACACCATTTTTTGTAAACCTGCATCTGCGCCAGTTTTTCTTTGTATCACCAATTGCCTTCAGCAAAAAATCAGTATAATAACTCTGAAATTGTGTTTTCCATGTAAATTCTTTGCGAACCGCATTATCAAGCTGCATCCAGTTACAGTCATTCATGTCAGATAGGGTAAATTTTAAAGCCAAACTTTTGCGGAAATAATAAGGGATATTTTCCTGATCTTTATTTTTTTCGAGAATCAGCTCACGAAGTTTTTCAAATTGTTCTCCTAAAACCATCGTGTAACTGCCGCCCGGAGAAAGAACGATAAAATCAGAAAACTCTTCCATGGATACAGGATTATCAAGTATGCAGATATTACTCATGCACACATAATTCCTCGACCCCCAATGATTGAGTTCATTATCATCAATACCAAATGGATCATCATCGGCTGTTTCTTCGAAATTCTCACAAACCTGACCAATTGCGAATATCTTCCCGCCAAATTTTTCAAAATTTTCCCGTGCGCGTTTGAGCCCATGTTCAAGAGTATCATATCTTTCCGGAGACATGGTTTCTTTCTGCGTTTTTAATTTTTTCTGTAAACTTGCAATGTTGATAAGCGCCTTTTTTGTGTGATAAAAAAACACAATATCACCCAGCTTTGCCCATTTTGGAGATGTCCACATGAATTCTTCATCATAAAAGACACATTCGTAATTAAAATATCCCCAATAGTCTAAATCCAGTTGGAATTCCTCTAAAGAGTTGGCAAAAGAACAATTGGCAATGAATGATTGAACCAAATGTGCTGATTCTGATGCCTTTCTGGCATTTTTTCTGCGCCGCTGTCTGTCTCTTTCTTCAGCTTTAGCAAGGAACTGATCCATTTTATCAATATTTTTCAGGAAATATTCAAGTTGTGATTTTTCCGTCCAAATTCTGCCGGAATCATAATCAAGACAAAATACAGAAACATCAGGAGAATCCATTATCAACTTAAATGCATCTTTTCCAGACATTTTTTTTATCTCATCATTTTTTTCCAGGTTGCCCTGAAAGTCCTCTACAGTTGAATAAATAAAAATACCAATACTTCCATCAGATAACTTATATTTATATGGATAGATCTTTCTGAGATTGGGATAGCCTTGTATAAACAATGATGAATAATAAACAGGAACAAAGACATCAGATTGATATAATTGACAAAGTAATCGCAAATGGTTTATTCGGGAATCAGCTTTCAAAAATGAAGCTTTATAATCTATTAATTTCTCTGTTTCCGGAGGTAACGGTGAAAGGACCCGCTTTTGAATCCTTTCAATTGCTTTTTCATAAAAGCTAATGTAAATATTGTTCATCTCTTCAGAAGAAGTTTTTTTTCTGTCCTTGAGCATGATACCGCAATGGTCGATCTTCATCCCGATTTGATCAAGCGCATCTTCAATTTTTGTAAATACATTGCCTTTTTCCTGAGGACTGTAAAAGAACGCTTTTCCGGCTCGTTCTCCTTCACGATGACGGCGGCTCAGTAACCACCAAAGATCAAATTCAGCGAAATCGATTCCTTGTCCTAATACATAAAGATCACCATAAAGAAAATAATCGATCCAGGAGTCAAAACAGATGATATTTGATTTCCGCTTAGCTTGCTCATTGGCAACCAGTTCATAAACCAGTCTGCCATATTCCTCGTGTGTCAAAATCATCGAACAGGGTTCTCTGACTTCGCCGTGAATATGCCATATATTTACATCACGAGTACCATTCGAAATACAGTTAAAGGTATTCAGCAAACGAATTGAATCCGGCTGTTTATCTTCTGGAATATGGTTAGCTGCTGTTATACAAACAAAATCTTCTTTATCGTCTGATTCTGTATATAACGGATCGATTGAATTTTCCAACTCATAGGTGTAATTGGTCGTCAAAACGGCATCGAAAGGGATTTGCAGAAGATTTTTCAGCAGAGGGTTATCGATATATTTAAATTCTTTGCCAAAAAGTTCAGCATATTTTTTCCATCGATCCGTCTCGTTTTCATCTGTTGTAACAGTGGCACGAATGGAATAATTCATGTCTTTATCGGAATCCAGAACTCCATCATCTTTTGTCAGACGCAAAATTGCGTTCAGCCAAGTGTTCGTATCTCCCATGCAGCGGTTCAGACCGTTGCCGACCAGAAGGACAGCGGGGCGTTTTTTTGTAATGTCAAATACTTTGGGCGGGACGTATTTCATGGATCACTCCTTTTTCGCAGGGACAAGTTTATAGGCGCCGCCGAGGATGTCGGGGATGGAATTGACGAAGCGGCGGTTGTTTTTGAGGAAATAGTACGGATCGTTGGGATCGCCGAGAAGCAGGCTGACTTGTTTCAGATAGGTTTCGGTTTCGCCGATACAGGGATGGCTGCGGGCTTCGAGCAGTTCATTAAAGGTCATCCTGACAGCGTCTTCAAATTTTTCATCTTTATATTGATCAAAGATGTCCTTAATGGCGTCATACGGGGTGTGGATAAATCCTTCGGTCCGCATATATGCCTGCCAGCGGGTATGCTCCCATTCCGTGGTCTTCAGGAGTTCCGCTTCGGAAATCGACTCGGCGAAGACACTCCGGTTTTCCGCTGTGATCCTTTCCTGTTCACCTTCGAAAAGGTTTTCATCCTGCTTCACCGCTTTAATATGCTTCAATAAGTGCAGTTTGTAAAGAATATGCAGCGAGGCGGCAATGTTCGCGTTTTTCTCCGCTTCGGGAAGATTAATATATTTTTCTTTCCCGTCCGCTCCCCGGTGCTCATCCCCGTATAAATTGCAGGCCCGCATTGCCAGGTGTTCAAGTCCCTGCCGTCCGGCTCCGTTCGCGGAATAGATCTCCGCGTAATTCCCGAAGCATTTGAAATTTTTGAAAATGAAGCCGTCCTCTTTTGATGAAAACATCTGCTTTTTTTTATCGTTTCTGATCCGGACATGGATCACGGGAGCGGCAGTCCTGATCTTATGTTTATGGTTTTCCTGTTTGATCAGCCGCCAGGCATGCAGCGCGGCATGCAGTGTGTCCGCGTCATCATCACAGGCCGCGACAATATACCGGCAGTGCGCCAGATTTCGGATGACCTCATCAAACTCGGGACCGGCGATCTCCGTGGAATAATAGTAAACCGGCGCGTCCGGATTGAGCTGCTCTCCCCCGGCGGGATCCAGGAAACCGCCTTCATGCCGCAGATCAATACCCAGTTCAGGACATTCCGAAAGCAGCCTTTTCCCGTTTTCGATGGCATCTTCGCCGATTACGTGAATGTTTGTATCTGTATCGGGAAAACAGCCCGCCCAGGAGACCGCTTTCAATAGTTCCATTCCCATCCTGCCGAAACCGATGATCATGATATCCAGCCGGTCTGTATCCTCATCCACGAGCTGGTAAAGGGGAGATTCATGCAGGAGGTTAAAGGCGATCCGTTTTTCTTCGTTGATGACAGTCTGCCGGATGCTGAGGGGT
>DAIMGK010000252.1:0-6222 GCA_036723985.1 Flexilinea sp. | reverse complement strand
TATCATCGGAAGCGGCATTACAGATCCCTCCTGCTTTCTCATAACACCTGCAGGCGGAAGCATTGTGTTTATAAGTAAGCAGAAACATTTTGCGGCAGCCCAGGGTTTTTGAATGTTTGTGAATAAAACGGACAAGTTCCGTTCCATAACCTTGATTCTGCCATCCTTCCATAACGTCAATTGCGTGCAGATAGTATACTTTTTGCCCGTCCGGCTCATTCAGAACATAGCCGTAAGCAAATCCGATTGCTTTTCCGTTGTGTACAGCAATATAGCCGTATGCGTTCTTTTCATTGATAAACGACTTCAGCACGGCCTCATCATATTTCGTGTTCCCATCATCAATAAAGTCGAGCATCAGCGCAAGATTTTCTTCTGCCAACAGTTTACACTTCATATCATCCGCCCCCAAATTCCGATTTGTCGATAGCCGTTTAACTCAAAAGATATTTTAACAAGCGCTTGCTGGCTTCCGAGCTCAATATTATCATATGTCACGGGCGATGATCATTGTCTGAGCCTGATCGGATGGCGGATCACTGTTTTCAGTTTCTCTGGTGCGACCTTTCGGACATCGCTCAGATAGATCTCGTGATGCAGACGTTGCTCTGTGATATCGAGCGCATAGCCCAGTTCCTCCATATACCGGTGCATTTGTTCCACTGTGGCCGGTTCATCATCATAGGATCCGATGTGCAGACACTGTACACACAGGCCTTCATCACAGGTCAGGAACTCTGCCCTGGAAAAATCCGTTTTCTTTTTGCGCGTTGCTTCTGCCACAGCCCAGTCAAAATCCTTCTTTGTCACAAAATCCGGCAGCCGGATGACGGAGATCCACTGAAACCGATCTTTACGGGCATAGTCGATCCACTTAACGCCATCCTGCCACCAGAAACCTTCCAGCGGAGGAACCACATAATCAAAAAAGCCTTCGATCCGGTGATCACCCTTTTTGCTCATCTTAATCGTGAAGGCAATCCCATAGAGCAGGCCGATCGCCTGTTTGTACGCGCCGTCTTCTGCGTTGGGATCCCCTTCGCCGCGGACAGCAATGTAGTTCATGGGCGGAACCGTCACAATGGACGGTCTGGCCGCCGGCATATAAAACTCCTTGTATTCCTTTTTGAAATCGAAAGCCATCTTCTGTCCTCCGCTTCTTCGCTCAGCGAACCGGCAGCTGAATTTCTGTCAGCCAATCGTCAGCGCTTTCCTTGTTCCAGATTCCGTCAATATAGCATTCCCTGGTCAGGCCGGCAGGCTGATAGCCGTTCTCTTCCGCGTATTTCATGATAAAGGCATAGGCTTCTCCGATGTTATCGTAAGGCCCTTTGTGATAGATGCTCAGCACCTTCGTCTCCGGGATGTCCCGGAACCGGATAATATCATTCTCAACGCCCCGGGCTGTTACAGCCTGGTTATGCCGGATCTGGATATCATGCTCTTTGTATTCGCCGTCCGGGTACTCACAGAATTCATATTCCGGTTCCGTACAGCGGAGATCCGGATTCAGTTTTCTGCATTCCTCGCCCAGGGAAGGAATCCACTGCATGATGTCGCTGTAGTTTTCCAGCACGGTCTCCGAATAGAAAATAATCGCTGCCGGAATGACTTTTTCTGTTACCTGATACTTCATCTCTTTGTCCTCCAGAATGTGATGGATTCTGGAAAGGATGGCATCGATCTTTTCGCGTTGATCAGACAGCGCTTTTGCTTTATCGGACAGCACCTGCATCATGTCGGCGCCTGACATGATCGCCCGGATCTCATCGATTGACAGATCCAGCTGGCGGCAGGCTTTGATCCTGGCTGCATCCTCAAGCTGGCTGGTTTCATAGAACCTGTAGCCGGTCCATTCGTCAACGGACGCGGGAATCAGGATCTTTTCCTTCTCATAAAACCTCAGTGCCTTTACTGTCAGATGGGACAGCCTGGAAAAATCTCCGATCTTCAGCATTTCGATACCCTCCTTTCCGCTTTCATTTCACACTGTAGAGGATCCCCTTAGGGGAGAGTCAACAGGGAATTCTGTTTTTAAAGAAGAAATTCAAACAGATAAAAATCCACCCACCCGGTGTTCTCTGCATACCAGTGGCGGACATCCCGTTTCTGAAAACCGAGAGACTCATACAGCCGGTGAGCAGGGACATTGCAGGCGAGAGCATCCAGCCTGACAGCTTTCAGTCCCTTACTGTCTGCAAGGCTGATTACTTTCCGCATCATGGCTTTTGCGCAGCCATGATTCCGGAAGTGCGGGTTTACAGCGAGAATATGCACAACGGCAACCTCGTCATCCTTCAATGCGGCCTGCCAGTCAATTTCATGGTAATCATCCGTCTGATAAGGAGTTACGGCTACGGCAGCCGTAATATCTGTTCCGTCTTCAGAACAGTACATGTTTCCCTGGCGGACATAGTCTGTAATCATTTCTTCCGTCGGATGCTGCCCTTAAACCCGGCGAGCATGAACAGGCATGTCTTCCGTTTCATTGATTACCAGCTGATAAAAATCCAGTATTCCGGTCAGATCGCCCTGTGCACATCTTTTCATGGCTGGTTCTCCATCATCACGGTCGTGAATTTCAAAAGGGCTTTCCGATATTTCTTTCCAACAGCTATCCGGACAAACCGGAATCGTTAAATTCTTTCAATGATCATTACTGCTGAGCCTTCTTCAAGAGAATTATTCTCATCATAATGAATATGATCTCCCGGTACTCTATCCGCAAGCATCCTGAGCTGCTTTGCCAGCGAGAGCATTCCTTCTCTGTTTGCAGATATTACGGTTTCGCCCTTTTCAGCTGTTACCCTGATTTCAAAACCATCAACCCATTCAGCTTTCATTATCCACCTCACAAATCCTGACCTGTCGCAGCAAACAGATCCAACGACCGGCTGCATTTCAGGGCCTTTCCGTATCATTTCGCCAAACCTTACACGCATCCGACGACACTTTGCGGGAGCTGTGCGTCCGGATCCGCCGCGGAGACTTACATAAATGCCTTGCTGATCAGTTCATATCCCCATACAGCCGGCTTTTCAGCGCCTTCCGGCAGCAGATTGTGCGTATAGCTCTGCTCCTCGTGCCTGCGGATAAATGTATTGGGACCGATACAGTACAGTTCAATATGGATGTTCTGGTTCACCCGCACCAGGTACAGGGTCCCGTTTTTCATTTCAATATGGATTTTGCCGGGAAGATATGTGCCGGTAAACTTCCGGAGATCCTCCTCCGAAACAGGTACCTCTTCCGGTTGCACCGCATGTTTCGGTTCTTTTCCGTACAGAATGCCAGCAACGCCTTCTCCCAGCCGGTACTGGTTCAGCGATTCGTTGTTGGAAAGAATGATGATGCAGATATCGTCCTCAAAGAAATACTGTGTATACGCGGCAATCCCGTTGGCATCACCACCATGGGCATACATCGTTACGCCGTTCCGGTCATGCCGTTCCAGTCCGTAGCAGTAATGATTCATGTTTTCAGCGAAATATCGTTTATAAGCTTTTGCGGACAGCAGTTTCCCCTGCTTCAGGCATTCATACCACTTCTGCAGATCGTCACAATCCGAGACCAGCGCCCCGGCACCCGTCAGGAACAGGTTATTGACATACGGTACACGAACTGTTTTCCCGTAATCGTGCATATAGTTATTTGCTTTGTTTTCGTGGACGGCCACGCCGTCGTCAAAAACCGTGCTGACCATCCCGAGAGGAAGGAATATATTCTCACACAGAAATTCCGCGTACGACTGCTTTGATACGTATTCAATGATCCAGGCCAGCAGATTGTAATTTGAATTGTTGTAATTGAATGATTCTCCCGGAACGTTCACCGGCTGTTTCAGGATCCATTTGCTGAGGAAGGCTTTCCGGTCATAGGGCAGCCTGTCCTCCCCGATGTAGAAATTATCTTCGAAGTTGTAGAAGTTATACAGTCCGGACGTATGGGCAAGAAGATCATGAACGGTAATCCCGGCAGGAATATGCATGTCTTCCGGGAGAAAGGCATTCGCGTCTTCGTCCAGCGACAAAAGTCCCCTGTCATACAGAAGCATTACCGCAAAAGCGGTAAACTGCTTTGACACCGATGCGATGGTAAACCGGGTGGACATGGTGTTCTTCACGCCGAACTCAGCGCAGGAGTATCCCCGGCTGGTCTCCCAGAGAATCTTTCCGTCTTTTACAATGCGAATGGCGCCCCAGAAATCCCAGTATTCTGTTTCCTGTCCTATGAATGCAGCCAGGCGCTGCTGAATATCATGTTCTTTCATTATCACTCACTCCATCGTATTTCAGGCACAGGGTTTTCAAGGCAGCAACCCGGAACCAGTCAAAGAAGCCCGAATGCCATGTCATACATTTCTCTTGAATCAACAGTGTTTCTGATGTAAGTGGGATTATCCGGTTCATATCGGACATACTTTTCAACTTCTTCAATAAGTGCCAGATAGCAAACCGCGAGAGCGTATCTGATCTCTGTTTCCTCTGTCAGGAAGATTTTTTCCTGAGCCATCTCATTATAAGTATCGAGTTCCTTCTTTTTTGCCGCAAGCGGTGCTTTCGGCCCCGGTCCAAGTGTTAAAAAATCCGCAACCGGATCACCCCAAAAGCCGCGTTCCGGGTCGATCCAGCAGATTTTCCCTGTCCTTACGTTATAGAGCACATTGCTGTCCCACAAGTCAAAGTTTACCATTCTGCAGGGGATTGATCCAAGCAGCTTTTCATGCCTGTCAATGAAACGAATAAATTTCTCACCGTCAGGTGTGTCATGGCCAAGGTTTTTACAGTCGGCGACCAGACTGAGCGCCATGTTTTTTAAGGCCTCATACCATGAAATCATAAGTCCCGTCTGTATGTAGCCGTACCTGTCATTTGCGATCCTGTGTATTTTCGTGAGCATGCAGATTTTCTGCTTTTGAACTGTTTCGTATTCCTCACCGGAGAAGTTCATCGCCCACAATGGTTCTCCCGGCATCATCTCCATAATAAAACAGTCGCTTTTTATGATTTCTTTTGAAAAATCGGAAACATAGACTTCAGGGCAGAGGATGTCAGTCTTTTCATGCATTTTCGAATACCAGAAGACCTCTGATTTCATCATGTTTTTTTCATAACTGAGAACCCTGGCATCCTCCGGGGGAGCTATCTTTAATACGCAGTTTACACCATTATCACATGTTACTTTGTATGCCGCATTGAATTCTCCGTTTCCAAGCGCGGCTATATCAAGCACATTCCCCGCTTTGTGAAAAGAAAACAATTCCCTGATTTCATCTTCTGAAGCCTCATATTTTGTTTTGCTTATAATCATTATGGGACCTCCTGTTATGATATCCAATGGCTGTACCGGGAAAGTAAAAACTTTCAGCGGGCATACCGGCGGCAGCGGAATGCCGTTGTTCTTTTACGCTTCATCATCCGGAAACAGATTCATTTCCCTTGCCGCTATTTTCGGTATTCTGCGCCATCATGATTCTTCCCGAAGCGTTTCATAGAATGAATAGTCAACCGTTCCGTGAATATGCTCCAGTGCGCCGGGTACCAGTTCTTTGATCATCAGGCAGGAAACATGCGGAAGATGGATTCCAGGCCCGGCGACGATTCCATGATCGGCAGATGTGACAAACCCGCGCGGATTATAGTTCTTCGGGTTTCCCTCCACCAGAACAGCTTTGTATCCCATGCCGGCTGCTTTCTCAAAGCCGTATTCGATCAGTTCCTTTGAAATATGCTGCCGCTGGTATTCTGTCCTGACCGCGACCGGCGTCAGGATCAGCAGCTCATCTTCATATTTTCCTTCAATATGGAACCGCGAAAACATAACATATCCGAGAATCCGGTCCGTTTCGTCTGTCATGATCAGTTCCAGTCCGGGCAGATAATACTTCCCGGAGCGTATTTCCTCCACAAGCTTCCGGACCGTTTTTCCTTCTTCGGCGCTGTCCCACCTGGTAAACACATCTTCCACCAGGTCCAGGGATGGCTGAAGATACTTTGCTTCCATTGATCTGATTACCCGCTGCATTTGTTTTTCTCCCATTGGTCGTCATCCGTTCTGTCTCATCCGTCAATGATTTCTGCTTCATCGGGCAGGCTCCGGATGAGTATGGCTGCTGTGTTCGACAGCTTCATATTCCCAATCAACGGGAAAGATACCCTGCCCGTATAACTGCTTTCTTCGCAGTGAACACCCAGCTTCGTATCCAGCAGTTCCAGATTTCCC
>DAIMGK010000251.1:4881-6249 GCA_036723985.1 Flexilinea sp. | reverse complement strand
TCCTTGACTATGGATTCTATATCACCGGCAGCGTCTTCTCCGATCACAACAACACCCGCTGTGTCGCTGCTCCGAAATAAATCTCAGCAAGACTGATTCCGACGAATTATAATAATGCTTCGGCTGCCCCCCGCAAGGGGGCAGCCGAAAGCCCGGAACAGTTCTATCCGTCTTTCATCAACAGACGGATTTTAATTTTAAGAGTTCAGAGTTCAGAGTTGAGAGTTCAGATATAGAGCGGGACAGTCACCTCCGGCTCAATTTTGAGCCGATGGTAACATCCCTCTAAAACAGATTTCAGATTTTTTGGTCAGGACGCAGCAGTGATTAATTATTGTCAGAATATCAGTGAGTAATTTGCGTATCCATTTAAGTATTTTCTGTGAATGAATCATTTCCTTTCTGACGGCGATATTGCAGCCGGCCGGACCCCGTGTCCTGCCGCCCGTTCCAAACGATACACGTATTTTTGTAATTGAGCAAAGGGAATTTTTCAAATTTGTGTAATAATTATACTCTACTGACCATCGGGAACAATGATCTTGCTGTTTCCGGATTTTGCTCCCCATCAAACGAGGTGACAGATGCAGATTTTCGCCCACAGAGGTTTCTCTTCACAATATCCCGAAAACACAATGACTGCCTTCCGTAAAGCGCTGGAAGCCAACGCAGACGGAATTGAATTGGATGCCCGCCTTACCGCGGATGGTCAGATCGTGATCATGCATGACCCGACGGTGGACCGCACCACCAACGGAAAAGGAAAAGTCAGAGAATTGACCCTGGCCGAGATCCTCAGTCTGGATGCCGGTATCAAAAAGGGAGTAGTCTTCGAAAGAGAACGAGTCCCGATGCTGGAAGAAGTTTTTGCGGCACTGGGCGGAAAACTGCTGCTGAATGTGGAACTTTGCAACTATGACGAAGGAGATGAACGGACACTTGCCAATGCGGTTGTGGAGCTGGTCGAAAAATATGATCTGATAGATTCTGTGATCCTCTCCTCTTTCCGTTTTAATAACCTTGCCTATGTAAAAGACATTAATCCGGGCATTTCCTGCGGGCTGCTGGCAGGCAAAGGGATCAAAGGCCTCTTTGCCCGATATCTGCTGAACCATTCCGTATCCGTAGACGCACTGCATCCTTTTTATACAGATGTCAGCCCGTCCCTGATACACCGGGAACAGCAGTGCGGAAGAAAAGTCCGTGCATACACCATCAATGACCAGAATGAGATCCGCAGCCTGTATGAGATGGGTATTGACGCCATTTTCACCGACGACCCGCTCACGACCAAAGAGTTTTACGCCAGTGAAAAACTGCTTGAGAACAGTAATTAGTTGTTAGTTGTTAGTTGTTAGTCAATAGTCA
>DAIMGK010000251.1:3228-4781 GCA_036723985.1 Flexilinea sp. | reverse complement strand
TAGTCATTAGTTGTTCGTTGTCAGCCGTTAGTCTTGATGGTTGGCAGATGGCAGCTGATGGTTTTTTCCTTATCAGGTTGTCTGCGGGGACGGCTCCGGCCTGGCTTAGTAAGCCTGAATATTACGGGCAGAAGAGATGATCCTGTATTAACGAATAAAAAACGTCCGGAAAAATCCGGACGTTTTTTCATTTTTGTATGTTAGTTTGAGATCTGTCACTATCAGCTAATGACTTAAAGACCTTTGACTATTTTATCTTGCCAGTGTATTTCCGAGGGTCAGGCGGAACTCCCTGGTTACTCCGTCCCGGATCACGGTGAGTGTCACACGTTCACCCGGCAGATGGCTGTCGATCTCGGCTTTCAGCTCGGCAACACTGGAGACTTCCGCGTCATCGATCTTAGTGATCACATCATATTCTTCGATACCCGCGTCTTCCGCAGCGCTGTCTTCAATGACAGAGTTAACAAGAACGCCTTCCGTATCTTCCGGCAGTCCCATTTGCTCCAGGGTATCGGCTGTCAGTTCGGAGATATAGACACCCAGTGTCGCTTTCCCGGTCTCCTGGGATGGTTCTTCGTCAGATTCCGAAGCTTTGCTGGCAGCGGCACGCTGTGCGGGATTCGGACGGGCAGCCAGTGTCAGGTCGATATCCAGTTCTTCACCGTCGCGGAGCACATGCAGGGTAATGGTATCACCGATGGAAGTATTGGAACTCAGGTAGGCGATGATATCATCCATGCCCTTTACATCACGTTCATTGATCTTTGTGATGATATCTCCTCCGGCTGAGATGACATAACCCTTGGTGACTTCTATCTCCTCTTTCCCGCCGCGGATCCCGGCTTTATCGGCAGGGCTTCCGGATGTGACGTTCTGGATAAACGCACCGCGCTGATCATGGTCAAGTTCGAGCAGTTCGTTGATCTCCGGTGTCAGGGCTGAACCGCTCATGCCGATCCAGGGGTGCTGATATACACCGTTTTCGATCAGTGACGGGATCACCCGCTTCACCAGGTTGGACGGGATCGCGTAACCGATACCTGCCGATGAATAAGAGTAAGAAGAGAAAGCCATCACCACACCCACAACTTCACCATCAACGTTGATCAGTACACCGCCCGAGTTTCCGGGGTTGATAGAGGCATCCGTCTGAATAACATCAGGGATCGTATAGTTGCCGTTATCGTCGCCGCCTACGGAATAACTGCGTCCGATAGCGGAGATAATGCCCTGTGTCATGGTACCGGTCTGTCCCAGAGGATTGCCGATGGCAGCAGCCAGATCGCCCGGCTTCAAAGCAGCTGAATCACCCACTGTTACAGGCGTCAGACCTTCTTTGGGGTTTTCGACTGCCAGAACTGCAAGGTCGCTGTCCGGATCGGCTCCGATAACTTCAGCCTTCCGCTGGATCCCGTCAGAGTAAGTGATGGTCACTTCCACAGCATCTTCAATAACATGGTTGTTGGTAACAATATGGCCTGCTTCATCCCAGACAAAACCGGTTCCGGAACCATAGGTAAGATTCGGTTCCTTTTCCTGTTCCTTTTCCT
>DAIMGK010000251.1:0-3128 GCA_036723985.1 Flexilinea sp. | reverse complement strand
GTTCCTTTTCCTGTTCCTTTTCCTTTTTCTGATTCTGTTCCTCATTCTCACGGTTATCACGGAAGAAACGTTCAAGCTCAGGTCCGAAGATATCGCCGAAATCAAATTCAAATTCATCCATGTTATAAGCCGTACCGCTGTTTCCGGCATCCTTGGCTACATAGACATAGACAACAGAGGGGTTGATCGCTTCATAAAGATCAGAAAATGAAGCTTTTGCCTCATTGATCGCTTCAGCTTTCGTATTATCCGCAAAGACCGGGACCACTGCGGACGTAAGTACAGCCACGATCAGGAGAGTAAGTATAAAAGACAGTTTTTTTGTATGTTTCATAACCATTTCCTTTCCGCATGCCGGTAAATATGTCTAATCCGGCAATTGTTATAAAATATAAGTTTAGCATAACACTGAATCATAAGAGAAATATAAGTGAACCGTAAAATTATTATCAATATCAGCAGCCGAATTCCTCCCGGAATTTCTTCGGAGATTTGGCAAAGGAATCCAGCGGAAGTTCTCCCTGCGCCAGTTTGGTCAGCGTCTCATAATAGGCACGGTTGACCGGTGCCGCGATGCCGAGTTTTTCGCCGTAACGCACCACCGCGCCATTCAGGAACTCCACTTCGCTTTCCTTCCTGCCGGCATAAAGATCAATATAAAATGACGGCATTTTCCCGCCCCGTCCTCCGCCGACAGCCTTGACAAGGATCGGCCGGGTAATAAAAGCAGGGAGCCATTGTACGGCGAAGCACAGCGCTTTCACCGGAACACCCGGAATATTGACCGGCGCGATATCCAGCCCGCGCATCACAGTCAGCGTTTCACGGATCTGCTTCATTTCCAGCTGAAACCCGTCCGGATCCGCGAAAACTTCCGCGGGTGTCATATTGAAGATCGCGGACGCCGCGTTCGAGAGCAGGTTGGAAATCAGTTTCGACCACTTCATCGCCGGCCCGTCCGGCATCAGCTTCGCCTTCAGTCCTGCCTCACAGCACTCCCTCACCAGCTCCTCACAGATCGGATGGGTATCGGCGATCCCGATCCCCCGGAGCTTTTCTACACGAATAGAACCCTGCTCTCCCCGGCTGATGGCTGTACAGACACTGCAGGGAATGACCTTATCTTCTCCGAAAGCATCGGCATATTTTCCTTCGTTTTCCACGCCGTTCTGCAGGCTCAGGATCGCGGGGATCCGTGCCGCGTGAGGCTTCAGCGCTGTTATGACATCATCCGTATTGAATCCTTTGACCGCGGTGATCACCAGGTCGAAATCATGCTTTTCAAAGGCCTCATCCGCCGATCCATAAGCTTCAAAACGCTTCAGGTGCAGCTTTTCGCCGTGAATGTCTTCGATCCGGACACCGTTCTGCAGAAGATTGGGGATAAAGCGTTCCTGTTCGATATAAACCAGCGGATTGCCGATCAGGGCAAGGCTTCCGGCGATATAAGAACCGATCGCTCCCGCGCCAAAACATAATATCTTCATTCCGCCGCTCCTTACGCTGCCTGTTCCCACTTCCGGTACCCGCTCAGAAAAGCTTTTCCGGGCATGGCTTTTTTCCCGGGAGCCTGAAGTTCATCCAGCACCAGCAGTCCGTCCGCTGCGGCAATTGCAGGAAACCCTCCGCAAACAATCCTCATTCCGGCTGGCAGCTGTCCCGGATTCCCGCTGCTGTGCGCACGGTAAACCTTAAAGAAATCTCCGTCAATAGCAAACGAAGCGCAGGGCCACGGGTTATAAGCCCGCACCTTCCGCACCAGCGTCTGCACCGGCTGGGAAAAGTCAAGGATCCCGTCCTGTTTGCTGATCATCCCGGTATAACAGGCGCCTTCTTCCGGCTGGGGCCGCGGCAGGATCGAACCCTCCGCATAGCCGGGGATGGTTTCGATCAGCAGTTCCGCTGCCAGTTCCGCCATTTTTTCGGAAAGCGTAACGGTCGTATCCTCATCGTCAATGCTGATCTCCCGTGACACGAGCATCGGTCCCGTGTCAATTCCGGGATCCATCTGCATGATGGTGACTCCGCTGACAGTATCGCCGTTAAGGATCGATGCCTGGATCGGGGAAGCCCCTCTCCACCGGGGAAGTAAAGACGCATGGGCATTTAAACATCCAAGCCGCGGCAGTTCCAGCACATTTTTCCGCAGGATCTGCCCGAACGCCATCACAACGATAAGGTCCGGGGCCCATGCCTGAAGCTGTTCAAAGGTACCCGGGACTTTCATCCTTTCCGGCTGAATGACCGGAATGTCCAATGCCTCCGAAGCTGTTTTTACAGGCGGCGGAACGATCTTTTTTCCCCGTCCCGCTTCCCGGTCCGGCTGTGTTACCACACCGACTACGTTGTAATGTTCCGCTAAAGCTCTGAGTGAGGGAACCGCTATTTCCGGTGATCCCATATAAACGATTCGAAGTTTTTCCATTCTTTGTTCCTTTGCTGCAATTCACTTTGAGTTCTGTCCCCATATCGGGCGCATTTCCCCCGGTGACGATTCCATCCTCCGGATAATGACCGTCCCTCCTCACACCATTCAAAAGAGAAGGCCGCATAAGCGGCCATTCCTCATCTGTTTTCCGCGTTTACCGCTTACGGTCTCGGGCCGGGTTCACCGGGTTCGCCGGATTCAGCGGGCAGTTCCGCCTCTTCCGGGGCAGTGTCTCCGAGATCCGGAACCATGCAGCGGAATCCGACATAATAATTGCTGTTCATATTCAGGTAGCTGCGGTTCGCACATCGCATATAGGAAGGATAATTGTTCACTTCCGTCTGAGCGGTAGACCCGCCGCGGATCACCTGGGAGCTTCCGTTTTCCGGCCCTCTCGGATTCTTTATGACCGCCCCGCTGAGTTCTTCTTCTGCCGCAAGCGTTTCATAATAATTCACACTGTACCAGGTGGAAGTCCATTCCCAGACATTCCCCGCCATATCCATCACCCCGTAAGGACTTTGTCCCTTGGGGAAGGACCCGGCCGGGAACAGGTCATATCCGTTGCCATTCTCATCCACATAGTAGGGCACATTCGCCAGATCATTTTCAAGTGAAGGTTCTTCCTCACCCCACGGATAGATCCTGCCGTCAGTACCGCGGGCAGCCTTCTCCCATTCATATTCCGTCGGGAGATGTC
>DAIMGK010000250.1:0-6269 GCA_036723985.1 Flexilinea sp. | reverse complement strand
TGTTCTCTGCCCGATATGAGGAAAAGCGGCAGCGGTTTCCCGCGGCTCAATTCTGAGCCTGCGAAAACCGTGCCTGTCGTAAAAAAGGGAACAAGGAAGTTTTTCAATGGATACCGGCTCACATGATGCGGTCCCGGCTGAAAAAAGGAAAGGGAGCCGGCAGGATCTTACATCACATCCTGCGTTCAGGAGAAGTGCTGCGGGAGGTAAAGAGCGGGTCCAGCGAAACCGGTATCATTTCCAAAAACACTTCGGTGATCTCATCAGGCGTCGCTGAGGTCTTTCCCCGCAGCCAGTCGCTCATCAGCCGGGCCATACCGGCAGAATACAGGTATATCTTCAGATGGACTTTTTCTGTCAGTGCGTTTCTGCTGTCCGGGGAAATAATATCATTTTCGATAAGCCGGACATCTACATCGACCATTCGCTGGATAAAAGAATCATACCCATCGGTGTTTTCGATAAGATTTTTCAGAAATTCTTTCTTCTCCCAGCAGAGACGGACCCAGGCGGCATAGATCTGCTCTTTCCTGTCGGGACTGCCGTCGAACCGGTGAAAGATCTCCTCACACCATTGTTTATAGATCCACGCGATCAGATCATATTTATCCTGAAAATGCCGGTAAAAGGTCGCGGGAGACATCCCGCAATTCCGGACGATATCGCTGACCGTGATTCTGTTGGCTTTTTTTACCGCCGCGATCTCCTGAAAGGATTCCGCGAGGATCTCTTTTGTCGTTTTCTTTTTCATATAAAATCGTTCCTCAGGATGCTTGCCGATACGTTCTCAATTTTGTAGTAAACCCCTCTCTTCGGGGGTGGGAAATTGACAGACGCTGACGGTGTTCATCCGAACTGCTCATATCCTGCAAACGGGGACGGCTGCGCGTCAGCGGAACTGTCCCCGGGAAAAGCACCTGAAAAAACAGGATGGAAACCGACCCAATCGCGGGTTCCGAATCGCTGCAAAAAAGAAACAGTAAAGTTCTTTTGTTTTGCCTTTTCATACTGTGCTATTAAAATTCTGTGCTTTGGTGGGGTAAAGATTATTTGGGGAATACAAGAGACATATTTCTATGATTTTAAAGAACAGTCTCTATTTTTTGCTTCAGCATTTTTAAAAGTCACAGTTTGATTGCATTTCCAGAACCTTACTATTTCCATAGTTTATTATAATGTTTTTTTTCGCAGCGCAGGAAAGAAATAAGAGAATTCTTCTCATTTTGAAACAATCTGAGAAAGTTGTCTATAACAGGAGCATGATTTGTTTTTGAATTCCGCAGCCGGGAAACGATCGCACACTGCACGCGCCGGGAAAAATTCGGGATGATCGGGATAATCCTCCGGTTTTCAAGGGAATACCCACGGTCCTGACACCGGATCCGGCATTCATTTTTGTCTCATCCGCTTATGACGGCAGCCGCCTTTTTATCAGTGCTCAAGAAGGCGGATGATCGGCTTCGGGAAAGTCTCAACGATCGATTCTGTCAGTTCATCCGGCGATGCGGATATTTCTCCCTCCAGCCAGGCGGTCATGAGTTTGACCACGCCGAAAGAGTGGAGGTATAACTGCATACGGTTCTTTTCCGTCAGCACATTCTCGCCGGAAACGGAAATGATGGTATCCTCGACGGTCCTGACATGCTCCCTGACCATACAGGGGAGGAAGGAATCATACCCCCCGGTATTTTGGATCATATTGAGCAGAAAGGTTTTGTTCTTTTCACAGAAATTGACCCACGTGCGCACTATCTCATAACGATTGTTGACAGAACCGTCGAATTGCGTAAATATCATCCGGAATTTTTGTCCGTAGATCCAGGCGATCAGATCATACTTGTTCTGAAAATGCCGGTAGAACGTCGCCGGTGACAACCCGCAATTCCGGACGATATCGTTGACTGTGATCTTGTCGGCTTTTTCATTCGCCGTTAATTCATGAAAGGATTCCGCAAGGATCTCTTCTGTTGATCTCTTTTTCATAAATGATGTTCCTCATCTTTTATGATCCTCAGAAATGAATTGTATCACAAACGCCCCTTCCTGAATGCACAGTGACAGCTCCATCAACAGGGCCGCGGCCGTCTTCGTCGGAGGGATCCGGAGAAAAAGGGCGGCGGTTCCATCCCGCGGACAGTAACCGTTCCCGTTACTGTCCCTGTCGGCATCCCGGTTGGCAGAATATGAAAAAAAGGAAATAATAAAGCCTTTATGTGCTGTCTGCTCATACTATGTCTTCGGATCCTTTGCCTCAGTAGGGGAAAGACCATTTGGGGAATAAAAAAAGAGACGATTATCAATGATTTCTATAGAGGAATGTCTCTTTTTTCTGCTGCGGCATTGTTAACGGTCACAGTCTGAACAAATTTCCAGAACTTTATTATTTCCACTGATAATTATAATGATGTTGCAGCGCACTGCTATATAGAAAAATTCCTGAATCTCTCATTATGATAAAAAAATAAAAAAATTCTCAAATGGAAGACCGCCAGATATTTGAATTTTGTGCCCGGGATGGTTTCTCTTCCGCGGACACGTTACCCTGAGAGACTATCATTTGATAGAGAAACCATCCCTGACGGTGTGACAGTCTGTAAGAGATCATTTCCTGTTTATTTTCCGCGGGCGAAATCATATGTTCCGCAAGGCGCGGGAATGGTTGATCCTGCTTTTACGAAAGCGTGGTTCGGAAGGACCCGCGGCGCTGAATTATGATCCGGCTCTCAGGCACCGCTCCGCATCTGATATCCGGGGCCGCGCGGACCATACCAATGCAAAAAATTTGTGCTTTTAACCGGATCACACGCTGTCAGCGGCGGGAAAACAGTCAGAAGAAAATGATCGATCGGCTTGAAAGATGATCAGGATCATCGGGATCCCGCCGGAATTTCGCTGAATGGGGACGGTCGGGATACTGCCCGGAATTCCCGGAAAAAAAGCAGGACACTGACACAGGATCCTGCGATCAATTTGGCTCATCCGCTGATAACGGCGGTCACTTAATATTTTTAAGTGGTGCAAGGAGGCGGCTGACCGATTTCGGCAAGGTCTCATGGATCGACTCCGCAAGTTCATCCTGCGATGCGGGTACTTTCCCCAGCAGCCATGCGTACATGAGCCTGATCACGCCGGAAGAGTGGAGATATACCATCATATGGATCTTTTCTGTCAGCGCGTCCTCACCGGCTACGGAAATGATATCGTTTTCGATGATCCGGATATGTTCCCTGAGCATACTGTTGAGAAAGGAATCATATCCTTTGGTATTCTGGATCAGGTTGAGCAGAAAGATTTTGTTCTCCACGCAGAAACGCACCCAGGCTGCCGCGACCGCCTTTTGGCTGTCTTCAGTGCCGTTAAACGGTGAAAAAATCTCTTCGCACCTTTTTCCGTAGATCCAGCCGATCAGATCATACTTGTCCCGAAAATGCCGGTAGAATGTCGCCGGCGACATCCCGCAATTCCGGACGATTTCGTTGACTGTGATCTTGTCCGCCCTTTTTACCGCCGCTAATTCATGAAAGGATTCCGCAAGGATCTCTTCTGTTGATTTTTTTCTCATAAATCATGTTCCTGATATGATCGATCCCCCCGTATTTCATTTTATCACAAACACCCCTCACGGAATACACATGTGACAGTGATGTGGACAGTTCCGCGTAACCGTCCCCTCATGGTTCGCGTAACCGATAGATGCACCGCGCTTTCCCCTTAAAGAAACACAAGGCCGGGAAAGGCCTTGCGTTTTGAAAATTTGATCAGCGGGATTATTTTTCCGCCGGTTCCCATTTGCAGCGGACGGGGGAGACGATCGAGCCGTCTTTCTTCATGGCGGCAAATGCCTTATCAACAACCTTGCGGTCCAGTCCGGTAAGTTCGGCGACCTTTCCGGCATTCAGCGGTTCCCCTGCTTCACGCATCGCGTTCAGAATGATTTCTTTCTCGTCCATTAGTATCCTCCTGTAGTATTGTAGGCTGATTTAATTATAGCACAGTAAGAGTCAGTGGGGACAGTTCTGCTGACTCAATTCTGAGTCAGCGAAAACCCTCCCCACTGACTCATTTCGCCAGGCTTTCCAGAAAGGCGCGGGCTTCGGTGACGCCGCCGCTTGCGCGGAAACTGTCGGAGATCTTTCCGGCATTTTCCTTATACACGGGATCATCCAGCACCAGTTTGACGGCGGACAGGATATCCTCCTCTGAGATCGACTTCAGACTGACGCCGGCACTGAGTTCTTCCGTTCTTTTTGCCACGGCGCCCTGTTCCGGTGTCTGCGGAAAGAGCACCAGGGGGACCCGGAAATACAGGCCTTCGGATGCGGAATTCATGCCGCAATGGGTGATGAAGGCGTCCGCGATGGATAAGGCAGCCATCTGGTCCACAGATTCATAGATCTGGATATTCGGCGGGACATTCTCGAAACGTTCCGGATTCGTTCCCATGGAGAGGATGACCTGCCAGTCCGCCTGTCCCAGCGCGTGGATGCAGTTCCGGTAAAACTCTCGGTTCTGGTTGACCGTGCCCATGGAAATGTAGACGGTCTTTTCCGCTGTTTTTTCAAACGGGGCCGTGATGGGGCGGATCATGGGGCCGATGAAATGATAACGGTCGGAGAATGTCTCCGAACGGGGCTGAAAGTATTTTGAGGTATAGACGATGGTGTTGGTATCATTGTCATTCTGAATGATATCCAGAAAGCCTTTGACCGGATAGCCCTTTTCCCGCAGCCGGGCGATCTGTTTGTTGATCTTCGGCATGGTGAACAGCATTTTTACCGTCTCCCCGATGCCGTGCTTCATGTATTGGGCGGAATATCTGTTGAAGGCGAATGTCGTCGTGGATGAAACGTAAGGCAGCTGATGTTTCATTGCCACCAGCTTGCCCCAGAAAGCGACGGAATCGGATACGACGATGTCCGGTCGGATCTCCCGGATCTTCTCTGTGGTCATTTCATCCAGCGCCAGCGTGGAAGAGACCAGCAGCTCTGAGGCGAAGGCCTTGTCTTTGCCGACACGGTCCGCGTTTTCCTTGTCTTCCATCTCAAAATTGTAACCATCGCAGCTGATGAAACAGGCGCCGGCACGCTCGATCTTCTCCCGGAACTGCTCAAATGAGAAGTAGAACACCTGATGGCCGGCGTCCGTCATCTCCTTCACCAGTCCCAGCGTGGGATTGGTATGCCCGTGGGCGGGAATACAGAACCATGCGATCTTCATTGGTCCTCTTCCTCTTTCTTCCCGTCAAACGCCGCGGAAAAGAGTTCCGTGAAAGCGCCTTTCGGAGGGATGGCGATCCCCCGCTGTTCGTCTCCGAGGAGCAGAAGGGTATCCCCCGGTTTTATGTCAAAGATTTCCCTTGCCTGTTTCGGGATGACGATCTGTCCCTTTTCCCCGACTGTGGCTGTCCATGCGTATTTCCCGTTCTGTGCTGCCATTTTTTACCTCGTAACTTCCGGATCATGTGCTTCCCATGACCCGGTTGGATAGTATGATTAGTTATACAAATTATACTTTTAAAACCGGAAAATGTCAAGCAGACAACAGTGGGGTGGGGCCTCACGAGACGAATGCCGGGGAGCGAAGCTCCTGCTCTGAATCGAATGAGCAAGGCTCATGCCTCACAGAGCAGGGTACTCAAGTATTTGGAAAAGTATGCCTGTTGTTCCCAACCCGACTTCAAATTTACGACCGGCAAAAAACGATATGCCTGACTTTCCGAATGCGCCGGGACGGTTCCTCTCGGCCTTCGCCTCGGGAGAACCGTCCCCGTGGGAGAACCGACCCCAACGGAAAGCAGCCGAAATCCTCCGGTTTTCGGCTTATTTTCTGATCTTTATGCCTTTTTGGGCTCATCATTACGTGTTTTATCAGTACCACTGACCCCCGGCCACCGGCCACTGATCACTTATTACTCACAGTACGCGGGTTCCGGGATCCGGGCTTCGTCAAGAGGGATGGGATCTTCCTCATCCGGCGGCGGGTCGTACAGGCTTTCTTCCACCTTCCGCATCGCGGTCAGCGTGGGATAGCCGTATTGTGCCTCGATCCGGATAAAGTCGTCCCAGACGGAACGGAGCTCTTCGCTTCCTGCCGATTCAGCAATTTCGTAAAGCTCCCGGTTTCCCGTGATCACACCCGCTCCCATCAGTGTGTCCCGCATCATTTGTTCGCTGATCTCTCCGGCTCCCGTTTCCGGTTCGCCCGCCGTTTCGGTTTCCGCCATTTCCTGCATTACGGTCCGGAATATTTCTTCGGTCTCTTCACTGACG
>DAIMGK010000249.1:0-6293 GCA_036723985.1 Flexilinea sp. | reverse complement strand
CGAGATCGCGGGTTCGAACCCCGTCATTCCCGCTGATTGTTAGGCACCTGGTTTTTACAGACCTAACAATTTTTTTTAAACCAAACGTTGATATCTTTCATCCAAAACATATAGACATAATTATGACGGACAGGGCTGGATCATCAGGCCTGGAAAGGTCTGTCCATGGAGGTATCGGATATCAAACTCCTCCAATCGATATATTACATTCTCCAAGCATCTGTTTCAATTCGATCAGCGCTATCGTTGTCCGAATTCAGATCATTTCTGCTTTCGGAATTGCGGAAGCAGGGGTTCCTGATTGAATTGTTAGATGATCAATTTCACTTATATACAGCTAATGATCAGGTAATAATTTGCTTCCCGGCTAATCACATGGAAGAACAAAGCATAATGTTTTCCCTGATGCGAATCATTATCCCATATCCATGTAACACCTGATGCCGGAAATCATCCGGCAAATCTTGTTCTCCACATGCTTCACTGCGATGTTGATAGGGCACTTCAAAAAATGGATAAAAGTGACTGAATAGTTCACACTCACAAACATAATTCTGTGTCGCACAACATAATCCAGTGACAATCATGACAGCCTCTGCAGAATACGGTCAGAGGCTGTTTTGTGTTCTGTCCGTATGGAAAACAGAATCGTTAAATCCTTATTATTCCATTCCTTTCTATTTGTATGTCATCGAGTGCCAGATGGGTATACATTCCGAAATCCCATCTATCACGTAATACTATACTCACCAAATGTGTCAAAATTTACCATGGCGGTGGGGAAAACGAAAACTCCCCTCGAGTCCAACTATCCCAGCTCATAATAAAACACTGAGAAATCTTCCTGTTTTTGAAGTCTCGCATTTTATAATTTCCTCCGGGGTGCCAGTAAAAACCACCTCTCCACCACCGGAACCGCCATCCGGTCCCATGTCGATGATCCAGTCCGACTGCGCGATCAGTTCCTGACGGTGTTCTACCATGATAACGCTATTTCCGCCTTCAACCAGTTTACGCAGCAAGACCAGCAGTTTTTCTATATCTTTCGCATGAAGGCCTGTACCGGGCTCGTCCAAAACATAGGTCTGGCCTTGCTTGTGCAGTTCGCTTGCCAGCTTGACATGCTGTATTTCACCACCTGACAGGGTGCCGGTGGGCTGACCAAGAGTAAGATAGTCCAGTCCTACATCCATCATGCTCTGAAGGAGTTTGCGGATCTTTGCGTTGTCGAAGAACTCATAGGCCTGAGCAATGGTAAGCTGCATCACTTCTTCAATGTTCAATCCTTTATAGCAATAAGACAATGCAGTGGGATTATACCGATGACCACCGCACTCCTCACAGGGAACAACGACCGGTTCAGCAAACGCCATGTCATAAGTGATCTGCCCGGTTCCCTTGCAGATGGGACAACCGCCTTCCGAGTTGAAGCTGAACCAGCCTGCACCGACTCCGTTAGCTTTTGCAAAAACCTTTCTGATCTCATCCATGACGCCGGTATATGTCGCAGGCGTGGAGCGGATGGATGTCCCAATGGGCTTCTGATCGATGACAATGGCATCTGGGAATTGCTCCGGGAAAGCATAACGCATCAGCGAGCTTTTGCCGGAACCAGCCACACCGGTCACCGCTGTCAGGATACCCTTCGGGATCGTGACATTCACATGCTTAAGGTTGTGGCAGTGTGCATCTGTGATCTCAAAGCCTTCTTGCCACGGCAGCGGCTTCTCGTTAATAGCAATCTTTTTACGAAGCGCTTCTGCAGTCAGAGTATCCGCTGCTTTCAAGTCAGACAAGCTTCCTTCAAAAACCACCTGTCCACCCTCCGATCCGGCCTTCGGTCCAAGCTCTATGATATGATCCGCCAGTTCAAACATCTGCCTTGAATGTTCCACCACGAGAACGTTGTTGTGCTTATCCCGCAGACTGCAGAGCATTCGCCCAATGCGCTCTGCGTCCGCAGGATGAAGACACGCCGTGGGCTCATCGAAAATGTAGGTAATGTTATTCAGATAGCCGCCGAGGTTGCGTACCATTTTCAACCGCTGCGCCTCGCCTCCGGAGAGCGTTTCTGTTTTGCGGGAGAGAGAAAGATAGCCGATGCCGACATCGATCATGCGTTCCAGATATTCTGTGATCTGTTTTGCCAGTGAACTGCCGCGGGGATCATCGATGGTTTTCAAAAACGGAAGCAAGTCCGCCGCCGTCATGTCCATGTATTCCACAATGTTTTTGTCGTTGATTTTCGACGCGAGAGCCTTTGGATTCAAACCGGAGCCCCACAGGTACTGCATAAGCCGTGACGAACATGGGACATGATTTCTTCCTGAAGGCCCTTTTTCAATTTGGTGATATCCCGTTTCATGTAGACGCGCTCAAAACGCGGAAATACGCCCTCGTACTCCACCATATCCACACGGCCTGTATTATTGGATTTGATGCCAACTTTGATCGGTTCCTTTGAGCCGTATTTCAGAGTCTCCCATTCCTCATCCGTAAAGTTGCGCAGTTTTTTATGGGGATCGAGAAGCGGATTGTTTTGATAAAGGTGGGCTTGCCACCCTGCGGAAAACTGGCTGAACAGAATCGCTCCTTCGGCCAGCGTCCTTTCCGGATCAAACATAGATTCTTCAATCAGCTCCAGCCGTTCCCCAATGCCGGTACAGTCCGGACACATTCCGGCTGGATGGTTGAAGGAATACACCATACTGCCGCCTGCAGAAGGCTGTCCGATACGGGAAAACAGAAGCCGCATGAGCGGTGCTACATCCACTGCTGTCCCAACAGTTGAACGGGAGGTCGCACCGATAGCGTGCTGGTCTACCACAATGGCAGGTGTCAGATTGCGGATCTCATCTACCTTCGGACGGTCGTAATGCGGCATCTTGTTCCGCAGGAACAGCGGATAGGATTGCTGCCATTCACGGTTTGATTCCACCGCAACGGTATCAAAGGCAAGGGAACTCTTGCCGGAGCCGGATACCCCCGCAAAAACAACCAGGTTGCCTTTCGGGATCGTCACGTCGATATGCTTCAGATTATTTTCGGACGCGCCGATGATCTCGATATTATCATTCCTGTGTTCCATCGATCAGACCATCCTTTTGAAATTCCTTCTGAAGGCAGGTAAAAAAGTCTCTGTACAACTCTATATACTGTGTCATTCGTTCGGCACCCATCTTCTCGACCGCACGGCGCTCAGCCTGATACATTCTGCTGACTGTATTGTTTGCCATCTCATTTCCGGCTTCAGTCAGCGTGAGTCTCTTTCGGTTTCGGGTTCCCGGGATCATTGTGAGTTCGACCAGACCCTTCTTTGCCAAACCTGTGACAGCAGAGTTGATGGTCTGCTTCGGGAACATCATCTTCTCAATCAGGTCCTGCTGGGACAATTCATCTTCTGATGTCGATAAAAAATATAGAATCCACATGGTACAGTCCGGCAGACCGAAAAGCACACCGGCATTTCGATATAGTGCATCAAACTGCTTTTCCTGTTTGGCAATACTCATAAGGTAATCCCCGGTCTTCATAGGCAGCCTCCTTGTAAAATCCGATATCGGACACTTATATTGTAGTCCGATATCGGATTCTTGTCAAGACTCTGGGAGCACGCTTATTTCAAACCATATAAAAACTGAGCTGCTTAAATGAATTTCTTTATCTTCTTGCCGGTATTGCAGCTCATGAATTTGGTTCCAACAAAAAAGAGGAGAGTGAAAACACAGATAAAAATGAAAATGATAAGGGAAAAAGCCAACTCTGAAATTTGAAAATCTTTTATTGAATTATTGATTTGAAAATTATGCGATAAATCAGTTTCAAGCGCCAACAATACCTGTTGGAAAAGGCAAGTGATACAGAAATGGTCATGTCTTTACTTATGGAATTGCCGATAGCGTCCAATTGCAACATTCTGCTCGCAGATAAAAATGGGAATATGGTTGTTGTTGAATGTACTCCAACCGGGAAAAGAGTTCGTGAAGCTGTGACATCAGATAACGGCAGCATCGTATGTACGGTCAATAGTTTTACTTCTGACGAATTTGCTCCTTATGACGATGCCAAAGGTGATGATTATAATTCTGCAAAACGCTATAAAATCGTTATGGACAGCTTTACAGACAAGATCACAGACGATTATCTGGAGGCCACGAAACGCCTTCTCAAAGGAGAATATGGCTTTATGTATCAATATGAAGATCCGAATTTTCTAACAGTCCGGAGCTTGATATTCGATCTGAAAAGTTTGATGGTTTATCGGGCAGAAGGCGATCCGCGAAAGAAGAAATTCGTAACAAACAGCAGGCTGCACGACAAAAAGTTTGGCAGATAACAATTTTCATACATAGAAACGGGCTATTGACTTTTAATTTTTTACCGATCTGCCCGGCAGCAGAAAAGGAAAAAACGTTGTTGAGCAGATAAATTTCCAGGCTCATACTACACTTTTTCGGCGTTTTTGATTTTGAAGCACCCCATGTCAGGCAGACAGATGAAAAATGAAAAATAACGCCGCGAGGGTCCGGTTCCTGTAAGCAAGGGGAAGCCGGAGGTAAAAATTCCGCGGTTTCTCACCGGGGAACGGTTTACATAGCGTTCCTTTTTTATAAATCTCTGGAACGGAACAACTGGATCCACAATTCTTATCTGTCAGATGGAAGAGCCATGACCTTCCTTTTGTCTGAGCGTTCTGTAGAAACATATGATCTGAAATATACCTGCCGCCCACCAAGCTGCGCCATCCATAAAGAACAGGCCTTTTTCCCCCATGAACAGCGGAAATACAAAGGCAACGAACACACGGGCACCCAATTCAAAGAACCCGGACAGCATCGGCCCGGTTGAATTTCCCAGGCCCTGCAGTGAATACCGATACAGGTTCATCAGGTATGCTCCTATCAGCATTGAACTCATAACGATGACATACCGGTGCGCTATGCTCATGGCTTCCGCTGCGTTTTCCGCATCGGCCGACAGGAACAGTCCCACTGCGCTTTTCCCGAACAACAGCATGGAAACGGAGATCACACCGCCTGTTATAAGAGCGATCACCAGCCCGCGGCGGATACCTGCACGCACACGATCCAGCCTGCCCGCGCCGTAATTCTGGCCGATGTACGTGGAAGAAGCAAAGCCGAGCGCCACCGCAGAGCAGTCGAGCGCTCCGTGCAGCTTATTGGCCGCGGTGCATCCCGCAACAAACACATACCCATAAGTGTTGATGACAGATTGTGCCAATATGCCCCCGATATCTACGATCGCGGATGAAAAAGCCATCGGTATTCCCAAACGGCAGAGTTCAGCTTCGATAGACTTGTCTCTGGCCAGATCCGTTCTTTTCAGCCGAAGCGCGGGCGACCCGGCAATAATAACCAGGCAATATCCCAGCGCCAGCAGTTGAGCGAGGAGTGTTGCTGCCGCGGCTCCGGCAATTCCCCATCCCAATCCCATGACAAACAGGAGATCCAGGCATATATTGGCTCCGCCTGCGATAAGCATGGCAGTCAATGCGGTTCTGCCGTCTCCCACTGCCCGCAGCATCGCGGCTGCCATGTTATATCCCAGCACGATCAGCGATCCGCCATATATCATGCTCAGATACATGACAGCATCATGCATTATCCGTTCCGGTGTGTTCAGAAGGCGAAGCAGTGGTTTCGCTGCAAGAATACTGACTGTTGTGATAATGACTCCGATGATGAGACACAGTCGGACACAGCAGCCGATGACCCGGCGTGTTTTTCCCTTGTCTCCGGAACCGAAGCTCTGAGCGATCAAGGCTGAAAACCCCTGGGTAAGTCCCTGTACGCTCCACAGCACCAGCCAGACCAGCCAGTCACAGGCACCAAGTGCAGCGAAAGCGTCCACCCCCACGCCCTTTCCGACTATGATTGCGTCGACAATGCCGTACAGCTGCTGTCCAAGGTTTGTCAGGATCAGGGGGATGGAGAGCCGGATCAGCAGCTTCGTCGGATTTCCCTTTGTCATATCAAGTGTTCGGTTCATGAAATCTACCTTTTATTGTGAAATATTTCTAATCATTCTGTTTTTTCAGCGTGTTCTTGTTCAAAATCACAAGGACAATGATCAATATCAGTGGAAAGATGCTTCCGACCAGCATGCCTGATTGAAGATTGTCCCCTGAATGCTGGGTGACGGCACCGACCAGACTCGGTCCGAAAGCGCCTCCAAGATCGCCAGCCATTGCCAGTAAAGCAAACAAAGCTGTTCCGCCATCCGGCAGGCGCGGAGATGTAATGCTGATAGTACCGGGCCACATGATCCCTACC
>DAIMGK010000248.1:5628-6310 GCA_036723985.1 Flexilinea sp. | reverse complement strand
GATGCAGGAAGAGATGCCGCCGATGAACTGGCCCCAGATGGGCCGGTATATGTATACCGCGCGGCTGAAGACCTTTGAGGAAGCACAGGAATTCATCGAATTCGTGCAGGGAGCATGAGGAGGTAAAAAACAACCGGAATACAATTTACCCATTGACATAGTAGGCAAATGTATGTAAAATGCGCTTAATCCATTCCGAAGGAGGTGCGCAGGATGATCATGGCCAACGGACGGTTCTGTTGTCAGGTGTGTTGTGTGTGTCAGGATCATGCTGTGCTCATCTGCTGATTGGAACTGAAACTGAGTAACGGATGCAGGCGGAGCCCAGTGCTCTGCCTGCATTTTTGTCACCGGGCCTTGTCAACCGGCATCGGCCAGCAGAAATGCGGCTGTGCCGGTTTTTTATTTTGCAATCAAACGGAGGGAATGAACATGGCATCATACAAACATACGGAATCCGCACTGATCCACGGCGGAAACACGATCGATCCCCTGACCGGGGCGGTGAACATCCCGATCTACCAGACGTCCACTTTTCAGCAGAAGGGGATTGGGCTGGAGCCGGCGTGGGAGTATGCCCGGACCGGCAATCCTACCCGCGCGGCGCTGGAAAGGCTGATCGCCGAACTGGAGGAAGGAACGGCCGGATTTGCCTTTGCTTCCGGCATGGCGGCGATCACGG
>DAIMGK010000248.1:4841-5618 GCA_036723985.1 Flexilinea sp. | reverse complement strand
TGCTGTCGCTGTTCCGAGCCGGGGACAGGATCCTGATCTCCAGCAACGTATACGGGGGAACATACCGGGTGCTGGACAAGGTGTTCAGCGCGTTTGATCTTCATTATGCCATTGTGAACACGGAGGACCTGCAGGCACTGGACAGGGCGGTGCAGCCGGACGTGAAGGCGATCCTGGTGGAGAGTCCCGCGAATCCGCTGATGACCGTGACTGATCTGGCCGGAGTGGCCGAAACCGCAAAGCGCCATGGCATCCTCTCGATCGTGGACAACACGTTCATGACGCCGTATCTGCAGAAACCCCTGACGCTGGGCGCGGATATCGTGCTGCACAGCGGCACGAAGTACCTGGGCGGGCACAGCGACGTGGTCGCCGGCCTGGTGGCGGTGAAGGACGGGAAACTGGCGGAGCGCCTGGCTTTTATCCAGAACGCGACCGGCGGTGTTCTCGGACCTCAGGATTCTTTCCTGATCATCCGGGGCATCAAAACGCTGGCCGTGCGGATGGACCGGCATGTGGGGAACGCGGAGAAGGTGGCGCGGTTCCTGAAGGATCATCCGGCGGTGGACAGGGTGTATTATCCCGGCCTGCCGGACGCGCAGGGATACGATATCAACTACCGTCAGGCAAAGAACGGCGGCGTGATGATCTCCTTTGTGCTGGACGACCGGCACGATTACCGGAAGTTTGTCGCGTCTCTGAAGCTGATTGCCCTGGCGGAGAGCCTGGGCGGTGTAGAGAGCCTGGTCTGCCATCCAGCGACCATGACCCATGCGT
>DAIMGK010000248.1:3808-4831 GCA_036723985.1 Flexilinea sp. | reverse complement strand
TATAATCGGAACTTATAATGGATATAACGAATTATTTGAATTATATGAAAATTACGATATCCGCAAGTTTTTCAAATCATTAAAACTCATCGCTCTGGCGGAAAGCCTTGGCGGCGTTGAAAGTCTGGTGTGCCATCCGGCTACCATGACCCATGCGTCCATTCCGAAGGAGATCCGGGAGAAGGTCGGCATCACGGATAACCTGATCCGCCTTTCCACCGGTATTGAGCATATCGACGATCTGCTGGCGGACCTGGAACAGGCTATCGAAGCCAGCGCGGTATGAGGAGGGAATGAAGATGGCGTTTTATGAATCCACCCGTGAACTGATCGGCAGGACGCCGCTGGTGCGGCTGGCTTATTCCGGTTTTCCGGAGGACGTGAAGGTCTACGCGAAGCTGGAACTGTGGAATCCCAGCGGTTCCGTGAAGGACCGTACCGGACTGTATATGGTGAAGGACGCGGAGATGCGCGGTCTGCTGAAACCCGGCGGCACGATCGTGGAAGCGACGGCCGGCAACATGGGCCTCGGGATCGCCTTCGCGGCGCTGAACCGGGGATACCGGATCATCTTTGTGGTTCCCACAAAGTTTTCCCAGGAGAAGCAGACACTGATGCGCGCCCTCGGCGCAGAAATCATCAACACGCCCCGGGAAGGTGGCATGCTGGGAGCAGAAGAAAAAGCAAACGAGCTGAAAGCGTCGATCCCCGGCGCAATCTCACTGGAGCAGTTCCATAACATGGCCAATCCCCTGGCACATTATGAGACAACGGGAAAGGAGATCTGGGAGGATCTGGGACAAGGGATCGACTTCTTTGTGGCCGGCGCGGGCAGCGGCGGCACCTACAGCGGGATCGCCCGCTTCATCAAGGAACGGAAGCCGGGAATCACAGGCGTGCTGGCCGATCCGGTCGGTTCCACGATGGGCGGCGGCGAGCACGGAGACTATGACATCGAAGGCGTCGGAAACGACTTTATCGCGGATACGATGGATATGAGCCTGGTAGACCGCGTGATCAAGG
>DAIMGK010000248.1:412-3798 GCA_036723985.1 Flexilinea sp. | reverse complement strand
AAAAAGCGGGAGAAAAATGAGATCGGTCTCCATGCCATTCGCGGCGGGACCATCGTCGGCGAACACGAGGGGATCTTTGCCGGTTCCTCTTCCGGCGCGGCCCTGGCCGCAGTCCGGAAACTGGTGGACAGCGGGGCAAAGGGAACGATCGTGACGGTTTTCCCGGACCGCGGAGACCGCTATTTCAGCAAAGGATTGTATGCCTAAGCTATAGAATGAATCTATAACAGTGTATCAATTTCCGGTATTGGACAAATACCAATCTAACCAGTAGATTAATGGCATTCAAACGAAAGGAGGGTCCCGGCCATGCGATGTCGATACAGCCCGGAGGCCGTGGTGCTGAGCCGGAACCGAATGTGCGGCTGAATCATCCAACGGAAAATCAGGACATAAAATATACAACAGACGAAACAAACAGAAAGAAGGAAAAAGAAAATGAACAGAATCATCAGCGCCATCCTGGTCGGCGCTCTGGCAATTACATTACTGGCCGGCGGTGCGCTGGCGGGAACGGATCACATCAAAATCGGCGGACTGTTCGCCCTGACCGGCTGGTTTGACAGCTATGACGTGGCAGGATCCAAGGGATTCGAGCTCGCAGTGGAAGAGATCAACGCCGCCGGCGGCATTGACGGACACGAAGTGGAATATGTGATTTATGACACCACATCCGATCTGCAGACTGCGACAAACCTGACCAACAAACTGATCGAGCAGGACAAGGTGGATGTGCTGGTCGGCCTGAATGACCCCAACACCGATATTGCCTGCGGAATCATCGCACAGGAATCCGGCATCCCATCCCTGGCGACAGTTTCCACGCTGCCTTACACCCAGGAACGGGTCGGTGATACCGCTTTCCTCGTTCCCTACGGTGACAACGTACAGGCCGCCGCGGTTTCGGAATATGCTTTCAAGGAACTGGGCGTCCGGACCGCCTATGTGCTGACCAACAATACGGACGAATATACGATCGCACTGTCCACGTTCTTCCAGGCGCACTTTCAGGAGCTCGGCGGAACGATCCTTTCCCTGGACCAGGGTGACCTGGGATATGAATATGACGAAAACACGAGCACGGATTTCTCTCCGGTGATCAACCAGATCAAGGCGCTGGACACGCAGCCCGACGCGGTCTTCCTCGGAAGCTTCACGGATGCAGGCATTGATTCCATCGTGCTTTCCGGTGACGGCCTGGACGATCTTTCCGTGGCCCAGATCGCGGGTGCGGCTTCCAACAACACTTATTTCAGCACCCATGTGAATTACGCTGATCCGGTCACGGACGCCTTTATCGCCGCGTACCGCGCGAAGTATAACGAGGATCCGCAGAACGCGTTCGCCGCGCTGGCCTATGACGCGGTCTACCTGCTAAAATACGCGGTGGAGAAGTATGCAGGCGGGGATTATTCTCCTGCTTCCATTCGCAACGCGCTTGCGCAGGTGACCGATTTTGCGGGCCTGACCGGCACCATCAGCTACGCGAACGGCAACGTGCCGACCAAGACGGTATTCATCAACCAGTTCAAAGACGGCGAGAGCCTGAACGTTACCTCGGTCGTGCCGGAAATCTAAGAAGGACAGAACTGAATGAATAAGACGGAGGGAAAGGATCATGGCAAATTACAAACTGTGGAACGCGCTGGAAAACGCAAAGCATTACAAGTGGGTGGAACTGTCCCATTCCCTGAACAACGACAGTCCTTACTGGTCCGGAATGCCGGAAAACTCCGTGGAGCTTTCGAAGACGATCTTCGACTGGGGCAATCCGATCCTGGAATGCCAGATCCAGTCCTTCCGATTCCCGGGACAGTTCGGTACGCATATTGATTTCCCCGGGCATTTCGCGAAGGGCGCAGCCCTTTCCGAAAAGTATGACGTACATAATCTGATCTTCCCGCTGGTGGTGATCGATATTACCGAGCAGGTGAAAAAGGACGTGCACTATGCGGTCACGGCGGAAGATATCAAAGCGTATGAAAAGCAGTACGGCGATATTCCGGACGGCGCTTTCGTCGCGCTGCGGACCGACTGGTCGAAAAACTGGCCGGATATGAACGCCCTGTCCGGCGCGGCCGAAGACGGTTCTGAAAACTTCCCGGGCTGGTCCCTGGAGGCCCTGAAGTACATCTATGAGACCCGCCACGCAGCGGCAAACGGACACGAAACGCTGGATACGGATGCTTCCACCGTGGCCGCGGCAGCAGGTGACCTGGTCTGTGAAAGATATGTGCTGGAGCAGAACAAGATTCAGGTGGAAGTGCTGTCCAATCTGGACCAGGTAACGCCCGCAGGCGCGGTCCTGATCGTTTCCTATCCCAGAATTGAAGGCGCGACCGGACTTCCGGCAAGAGTCTGGGCGATCACCGAATAAAAACAGCTCCGACGAAAAACCTGCGCTCTTGCCGGCGCAGGTTTTTCGGATGATTCAGGAATCCGCAGGCGGCCGCCGGCTGCCTGCACAGAGGGGAAAACAGATGGCTGAAACGATTCTCAGTGTCCGGAACCTGGCCCGGCAGTTCAAAGGCGTGCTGGCGGTTGACCATATCCGGATGGAACTGGAAAAAGGCGGAATCTACGGGCTCATCGGCACAAACGGTGCCGGGAAAAGCACGGTGATCAATATGATCTCCGGCAGTATTCCGCCCACGGAGGGAGAGATCCTTTTCGAAGGGAAGGATATCGGGAGGACAGACGCCGCCGGCCGGGCAAAGGCCGGGATTGCCAGGACGTTCCAGAACCTGCGCCTGTTCAGCGGGCAGACCGTGCTGGACAACGTGATCACTGCAAGCCAGATCACCCGGAAATACAATCTGTTTGAGATGCTGGCCTGCATGCCGCGATACCGCCGGGAAGAAAAGGATTTTTCCGAACGGGCAAAAGATGCCCTGATGATTATGGATATCGAACGGTATGAGGATTTCCAGGCGGACAATCTTCCGTACGGACTTCAGCGACGGCTGGAAATTGCCAGATGCCTGGCTATACGCCCGAAACTGCTCCTGCTTGATGAGCCGGCGGCCGGCATGAATCCGCATGAAAGCCTGAAACTGGTGGATGACATCCGCGTGATCCACAGGACATATCCGGAGATGACGATCCTGCTGATCGAACATGATATGAAAGTGGTTATGAATCTGTGCGAATATATTTTTGTGATGGCTTCCGGACGGATCATCGCGGAGGGGACGCCAAGACAGATCTATGATTCCGAAGAAGTGATCTCCGCATATCTGGGCGGGATTGTCCACCGGAAAGAGCAGGCATAAAGGGGCGGATTCCATGTTGAAAGTCAGCAATCTGAGCATCAGTTACAAAAAGATCAACGCTGTCCGGGATATCTCCTTTGAAATCGGCGAAGGAGAAATCGTATCGCTGATCGG
>DAIMGK010000248.1:0-402 GCA_036723985.1 Flexilinea sp. | reverse complement strand
CCTTTCGCTGGGCGAGCTGTTAAAGACAGCGGAGACCCAGGAAATCGTGGCGCTGATCGGGTCAAACGGCGCCGGAAAGACATCCACCATGCGGGCAATCTCTGGCCTGGTCCGGGTAAAAAGCGGAGTTATTACCCTGAACGGGGAGGAGATAACCGGCAAGTCACCTTCGCAGATTGTTTCCGCGGGAATCGTCCATGTACCGGAAGGCCGGCAGGTTTTCAGCAGGCTGACCGTGGCGGAAAACCTGGAAATGGGCGGCTGGCTGACCCGGGATAAGCAGAAGGTCCGGGAACGGACGGAATATGTGTTTGAACTGTTTCCGGTGCTGCGGGAAAGGCTTCGCCAGAAAGCCGGAAGCCTGTCCGGCGGGGAACAGCAGATGCTTGCAATCGGCCGCGG
>DAIMGK010000247.1:0-6355 GCA_036723985.1 Flexilinea sp. | reverse complement strand
CGGGAGCCGTAAGGAACCGCTGCGCTGAATTATGATCCGATTCCCGGGTTTCGCAGGGCCAATGCTGTGCCGGAGCATCGGACCATGACCCGTTCTGATATTTCCCGACGGATCACGCAAATGATCTCATTATCAGATCTTCAGCGGCTTCCGGTGCCATCGGACGGCCCCAGATAAAGCCCTGGATAAAGTCGCATCCGATCCTGCGAAGCGTTTCAAGCTGTTCCGGATTTTCAACACCCTCTGAGATGACCTCAAAATTCATCACATGACCGATGGAGATGATCGCCGCCACATACTGCTCGGAGGCGTCATTGGAATTCATCTTGTCGATAAAGGATTTATCCACCTTCAGGATATCAGCGGGGAAGTTGTTCAAATAACTCAGAGAAGAATACCCGGTGCCGAAATCATCGATCGCGATCTTGACCCCCAGCTTTCTGATCTCATTGATGAGCTGCAGGGCCCTTTCCACGGAATCAATGATGATGGATTCCGTGATCTCGATTTCGAGCTGATTCGCGGGCACACCGCTGGTTTCGAGGACATTCCTGACTTCATCGAGAAAACCGTTTTTCATCAGGTGCCGTACCGAAATATTAACACTCAGCGTTATATTCGTTTGGGTCTTCCGAACCAGTTCCCCGAAGAAATTCGCGGCGCCGACAAATACGGCGTGATCCACTTTATCGATGAGCCCCGCCTGTTCGGCCACCGGAATAAACTCTCCGGGGCTGAGGACAGAACCGTCGACATCCCTGATACGGGCAAGGGCCTCAAAACCGCTCAGGCGGTGTGAAATATCATACTGCGGCTGAAGATAGAAGAAAACGGAATCATTCTCAAGCGCATATCGGATCTTACGTTCCGTCTCCAGGATCTTCTCAGTATTCAGAATAACCGGGGAATAACGGAAGATACGGTCATTGTCATCGGAACGTCTGACCTCATTGAGCGCGGAATACGCACAGGCTAACAGATCCTCACCGTTATCCGCATCTTCCGGATACAGGGCGTAGCCGATATTCGCGGTGAGGAAATAATCACAATTATCGATGGTGATCCTGTTTTTCAGAACATCCTCATAACAGGCAAGGGAATTCCTGATATTTTCATCGGAGTTGAAATTACGGATAATGAGGGCATACTCATCAGCTCCCTGATAAGTAATAAAATCCAGGGTCCCCGTTTTTCCTTCATCCGCGATCTTCTTCCATTGTCTGGCAATTTCGATCAGCACCGCGTTCCCCGTACTTTGTCCCATGGTATTGTTGATATTCTTAAAATTGTTCAGATTCAGCACGGCAAGCGCGAATTTCTCTCCGCGTTTTATCAGGTCGCCGGTGATCTCTGTACAGGCGAACCTGTTCGGAAGCCCGGTAAGCCTGTCCGTAACGGCCTGTTCCCGAAGCTGGGTCTGATATTCTTTGATGTTTTCATTATTCGTATGGATCAGGCAGATCGTAAGGATGATCAGGACATTTGAAAAGAAACCTGAGATGGTCGTATAGTTATGCTGTACAAATAATCTGAAAAAAATCGCAGGAAACTGTATCCCGACAAGCGTCAGGGAGATAAGAAATCCTGTTCTTTTAAAATAAAGGACCATCAGAATGTTGCAGATATTGCAAATTGCCGAAAAAGCACCGGTAAGCATACGGAGCGGGACCGGCTGTCTGTTGATGAAAATAACACTGTCCGACGTGGATGTTTTTGTGACCATTACAGTCGCGGCAACATAAAGCAGCAAAAGAAGGAAAAGAAAAATGACCGGAGGCCTTTTCTCTCCCGACATACTGTTCAGTGTTTTTTCCGTTTTTGAATGAGCTCCGTCTGATAGAGCACCTTTAGATGCAGCGGATGGATCATCAACTGAAAACATATGATATTAACCTCAAATGGTATACGCGTCCATAACCATAAAAAGAACGCTATAAAAGCGTCCGGTGACTAACGTTCTATAATAATACACTGAAAATTATTTTTACGCAAGTTAAAAAATAAAAAATAATTGTTGTTTTTATTACAATTAAAAATATTATATCAGTTCAGGAGGTGACGGTACCTTCGGCGGATCCGGAACCGGCACCGGAAGAAGTGTGCACGATGAAGGAGCTGAATAACAGAGACATTTTTTTCCTTCAGACAGCTCCCTCCGGATGGATCCGGAGGGAGCTGTCATTTCCCAATGGGCGGCTTCCCGTGAGGGCCAGCGGGACATCACACAACATAAACCGGGGAGGTACAGCCGATCAGTTTATCGGAACCGCCCGGCGCTTCACCGTACAGTTCACAGCGCAGCCAGCCCGGCACGGTTTTGATCTCCTTCGAGAAATGCCCGGACCCGCCGCAGGAAAATTCACAGACCGGGCTGCCGTTCATCACGACACGCACCATATGCGGAATGATGCCGAACCGGCTCCAGAAATCCCTGCGGGGACGGTCGTCAATAACGACATCCGCCGAATAATTCCCCGGGATCAGGGTATCTCCGGGTTCGTACCGGGCATCCCTTCCCGCGAGAGAGAACCCGATCGCGGGTCCCGCGGTGATCCAGGTCCTGCCTTTACGGAAAGCCTCCCGGACATTTTCGGGTGTGACGATCCCGTCCCGCAGGCCGATATAGGTGGCTGCCTGGTGCTGACGCGGTTCTTCCACCCGGTGCCAGTCCCGTCCGGCGGTAATGGCGATACGGTATCCCCGGTTCAGCAGATCGGTCCACATCTGAAAGGCAAGGACATTATCGAACTGTACAGTCGGCTCTTCCTTGGACCAGACCTCGATGTAATCCACATTCTCCCATTCCTTCACCTGAAAATCCCAATGGCAGCCGGTGCAGAGCGGGCTCCCCACTTCGAAGGGATGGGCAATGCCGACGATGCCGTTGACCGCTTTCACCTGACGGATATATTCGTCAATGGTCTCCGGCCGGGCATAACGCCAGTCCACGAATTCATCCGCCAGCAGGACCAGCATATGTCCGTAGAATGTCGTCCATTCGATGCCTTTAATGACCGGAATGCCATGGATGACGGGGATATCCGGCAGCCCGTCGAAAGCGGACATGGTGTTGTGATCTGTCAAAGCGCAGCCTTCCAGGCCGCAGGCTTTTACGGCTTCACACAGCTCTTCCAGCGTAAAGCTGCCGTCACTGTTGACTGTATGGGTATGCATTTCGAAAGGCTTATAAACGTTCACGGGCGGCCTCCTCTTCCGAAAGGGCAAACACGCCCAGTTCATAACGCACCTCCGGGCTGACAACAGCATGGACATTGATGACCGCCCGCCAGTCGCCGGCGGTGTGGGGGCAGCGGTAAAATCCCGGTGAAGAATACCCGGCGGACAGGATGTGTTTCTGGACCGGCGCGTGACGGTGAGCGCAGCCGAGATAGCGCCCGTTCTGATCCAGTGAGAGCGTCACCAGACTGACAAGGGGCGCGTAGTTTTCCCAGCTGCCGTATTGTTCCCGCCGGTCTTCGGGGATATATTTCCGCAATGCGGCTTCGATCTCCTTTTTGGCGAGGTCCATGTCATCCACGGATTTCGGGGAATAGGATACGCGGAACAGCAGCGCGGGGTGATCCTCACGGATACAGATCGGGATCTCCACATTCGTTTTGGAATGGGAAGGGGTCAGAATTACGGTTTTTTCAAACAGACTGATCATATCGTACTCGTATAATTTCAGATTTTTATCAGAAGGGCCCATCGGTGACGGTCACTGTCCGGGAATCAACTCTTTCGCCGGATACACATTTTCCGGTGACGGTTCCCTGCCGCGGAATTTATGTGCGGGATCGCTTTTACATCTGATGCATTGCTCATCGGACGATCCCGGAAGAGAGCTGCGTGACGCAGCCGCACCCGGAATCCAATGATGTTACTATTGTATCAAATTTTTATGTCCCGGAACGAAAACCGGACTGCGGGAAAATATACGGCAGACGTTCGAGGGGTCGGTTTTGACTGACTCAGCTCCGCTGAGTCAGTCAAAACCGACCCCTGAAGGCCGCTGTTTTTCTCTCTATCCTGAATCCTGAGTCACGGATACGGATTCGTGATTTTTCCGTTTATAATAGTCACAGCACTTTTAGATTGAGGAGAAAGATAATGCCAATCGTATTGGATGCTATGGGCAGTGATGACCATCCGGTACCGGAGATCGCCGCCGCCATTGAATTCGCAAAAAGCACCGGCGAAAAGATATTCTTCGTCGGAAATAAAGATGTGATCTTCAAACACGCGTCAGAAAGCGATTTCGCGGGCCTGCCGATCGAGGTCGTTCACGCGGAAGATATCCTGGAAATGGGTGAAAAAGCCGTCAAAAGCAGCAAAGCCAAGCCGAACAACTCCATGGCGATCGGGCTGAACCTGGTCAAAGAAGGACAGGCGAAAGCTTTTGTTACCGCCGGGAACACCGGGGCAGCCATGTTCACCAGCCTGCGCAAACTGGGACGGATCAAGGGTGTCGCCCGGCCCGCGCTGACGACACTGTTCCCGACCCGGAAAGGGCACTGCATCGTGCTGGACATCGGCGCCAACGCCGACTGCCGTCCCGAATTTCTGCAGCAGTTTGCCATCATGGGTTCTGTTTACGCCGAAAAAATGTGCGGGATCAGCAACCCGAAAGTCGGCCTGCTCAACAACGGCGAGGAAGAAGGCAAGGGCAATGAACTGGCCCGCAATACCTTCCCGCTGCTGACGGATTGCGGCATCAACTTCATCGGCAATGTTGAGGCAAAAGACGTCTTCAACGATAAGGCCGACGTTGTGGTCACGGACGGGTTCACGGGCAACATGCTGATCAAGTCTTCCGAAGCTGCAGCGAAAATGCTGACAGATATTCTCAAGGAAGGACTGATGAGCTCCATCCCCGGCAAAATCGCCGGGCTCCTCGCGAAACCGGTCTTCAAAGGCCTGAAAGCAAAGATGGACCCGAACGAGATCGGCGCCGCCCCGCTGCTGGGGATCGACGGGCTGTCCTTCGTGGGACACGGCCGTTCCAATTCCACAGCATTGATCAACGGCATGAAACTGGCAAAAGCCGCCGCGGACATGGACCTGATCGCCCTCATCAGCGACGCGCTGCAATCAAAATTATCCGAATAAGAGAGGCATAAACCATGTATATCTACACGAACGAAAAGAAACTGAAAAAGTACAAGAATATCTCCAAATATACGACCCTCGCGGCTTTCGCTATCCTGATCGCCGGCGCCGTCGCGGCGTTTTCGCCCAAATACATCACGCTTTCATTCATCGCGCTGATCGTCGGTTTTGTGGTCTCCCAGGTATCCATCTCCTTCACGTCCAAATGGGGACGCGAACCGAGCAATGACGCTATCTTCAACGTCAAGCTGAAAGGGCTCAGCAATAACTTCTCCATCTATCATTATATGGACCCGGTCGACCATCTGCTGGTGGGTACCGCGGGGACTTTCATCCTGATGCCCTTTTTCCAGGGCGGGGAGATCGGCTACGATGAAAAGAAGGGCCGCTGGACCCAGAAGAAAGCCAATTTCTTCATGAAACTTTTCGGCCAGGAATCTCTCGGCCGTCCGGATGTGGACTGCGAAACATATATCGGCGCTGTCCGGGATTATTTCATCAGCCGGGAAATCGATTTTCCGGAGGACAAGATCCATCCGGTGCTGGTTTTCATCAACCCGCAGACGAAGATCCTCGAGGACCAGAATTTCAAGTATGACACGATCCCGCTCGGAAAACTGAAGCAGACGATCGCCAATTACGCGAAGGAAGACCGCCTGTCTCCGGAATATATCGACGAGATCACCGACAAACTCCCGCTGGACGACATTGAGTAACAAGAGCTTAGAGTTCAGAGTTTAGAGTAGCCGGGAGCCGGCGGGGAGGATCACCTTCCCGGCTCCCGGCTCTTTTTGAATTATTGGATCCTGTTCAGAGGATTTATTTCGAGGCTCGGTCCCATACACCAGGATCCTGTATCCTGAACCCTGTAACCGTCAGCTGCCAATTACCGATTACCAACTACCAGCCATCAGCCATCAACCGCCAACCATCAACCACCAACCAGCGTCAACGTTAACCACAGGCAGCCGGAAATGGTGATTTCCGGCGGGAATCCTGTTTTTTCTCAAATAAGTCGGTCATCGTTTCTGTTTTTTCCGCTTTTTCCGTTCATGCTTTGGGGAAGCGGAACCGGATGGAGGTTTTTCATCCGGGGGAGCGTTGAGCGCCAGGATCTCGTTCCATTTCTCCACCGCGCTCTTTTCCGTTTCCGGCCTGAAACCGTTTCCGGATGGCTTTTGATCCGGCCGGGCTTTTTCCGGCCTCTGGGCCATGATCGCCGCCACCGCTTCATCGACCGCCTGCT
>DAIMGK010000246.1:0-6449 GCA_036723985.1 Flexilinea sp. | reverse complement strand
AAATGCAATTATCCGCTATTGAGTATTCGAAAAATGGTTATTAATCAGCGTTTCCCTAATCATACTTTTGAGCCCAGGCTCTCAGTTCCTGCCCGGAGACAACTACAGAAAAACGCTTCCCATTTTCAACTTTAGAGCCTTTGGCCAGAGCCTGCATGTTTTTCGGAGCATCTCCGAGGCCGCTCCCGCCGGAGGTCGCGAAGGGAACGATCGTTTTTCCGCTGAAATCATAAGCTTCCATAAAGGTATCAATGATGGACGGTTCACGGTACCACCAGATGGGGAAACCGACAAAAATCACATCATATCGGGACATATCATCGAATTTTGAAGCGATCGCGGGACGCGCATCCCGATCCTTCATTTCGACCGAACTGCGGCTTCGGCTGTTCTGCCAGTCCAGATCGGCATTGGTATAAGGCTTTTCCGGTACGATCTCAAACAGATCAGCGCCGATCTCATCCGCCAGCTTTTCCGCAACAGATCTTGTAACGCCGCTGGCGCTGAAATATGCAACTAATTTATTACTCATAATTCCTCCTTTGGTCCATCAGCCGTTTTCCGGCTGTTCCGTCTGATCTTCACAGGCTCAGGCCTAGACGGTAAGCCTGTTTGGGATATCCGCTCCGCTTCGTCATAGAAGGACTTCCGCAGCCATAGCCCAAAACCATCCCCTGATCTTTCCTCTTTCTTATTGACCTAACAGCCTGACCAGGCAGTTATAGGTGATTTCATAAATCGAATGTTCCGAAAAATCCACTTGTGCATCCTTCATTGCCGTCTTCTGCTTTTCGGTTACCCTGGCATACGGATAAATGCCAAACATGAACGGATAGAAATTGTAAATAAAGCTGTTCAGTTCTTCTCTGCCCATCTCCGGACAAAATTTGGAGAGAATGCCGCGAATGTTCGTCATGGATTTCCCGTATGCAGCCTTGAAGGTCGTCAGCAGTTCCAACCGGCTGTTGGCTTCCATATCGTAATTATTCATGGACAGCAGCTTCAGCAGCTGCTCTCTCTTTTCGAGTGAGCGGGCAATCTTTTCCGCGATCTGAGTCCTTGTAAGCGGATCATTCTCTTCCAGGATCTTTTCAAGGTCTTCATTCCAGCGCTTATACTCCAATTCATACAAGCCGAGAAAGATCTCTTCTTTTGTCTGAAAGTAGTTGTAGATGGCAGGCCGGGAGAATGAGGTTTCATTTCCGATCTCTTTGAGCGTGATTTCTTTGAAGCTCATCGTCTGATAGAGCTTTTCGCAGGCATTGATGATCTCTTCCCGCCTTTGTGCGATCAGTTCAGGTGTTCCGATAAACATTGCATTTCCTTTCCGCATCCTTGCACATTGCGGTTGACACGGTGTCAACTATTGCATTGTACACCACAGTTGACACCGTGTCAACCGGTTTCTCCGATTTTTATTATTCTGCATTATAAAATTTTCATAATGCTCCCTGTTATCGGCATGATCACCGATAACAGGGAGCATTATTCTTTGTGCGCAGATGATAATGATAAACTGTCAGGAATCAGAAACTGTGTTCCGTCAGCCACGCTGCGGCTTTTTCCGTCATATCCGTTATGTCTTTGCCGTCGACCGTAAGAACAGACTGCTTTTCCAGCCCATTGTGAAAATCCACATGTTCGGCTTCGGCTATCGCATTTTTCAGGTAGTTGTTATCATCCGAGAAACCGGGATCAGGCTGGATCTGGCAGATGCTGTAGGCCTGCAGGATCGCAGAGACCGGGACACCGTGATACAGGAGCCCCTTATATTGATCGATCTCGCTCTGCGGGATCGGAGCACTTTCCCGGTAGATCCGCATGGCCTGTGAAAGAGCGACCTTATCTTCCTCTGAAAGAGGTTCTGCTTCATCGCTGGTCTTTGTATTATCAAGAATCTGTTCCAGGGTACTCATACCGGAGAGGACAGCGATGACATCTTCTTTCTCAAGACAGAACCGTAAGGACCAGGAAGCGATGCTCCAATCCGGATGAACAGCCTTCAGCAAAGTTTCCGCCTCTTCCGGCAGTTTTGCCAGACCGCCGCCCTTTACGGCTTCCATAATGATGACCTTCCGGCCATGTTTACGGATCACTTCATAGCAGTGACCAGCCTGTACAAGCTCACTGTCCCAATCTATGGGATTTAAAGCGATCTGTACGAATTCGATCTCCGGATGTTCGGAAAGGACACGGTCCAGCAGTTTCGCGGAAGAATGGAATGAAATGCCCAGATGACGGATTTTTCCTTCTTCCTTCCACTTCTTTGCGTGATCAAAAAGATTTGTAGTTTTTACGATACCGCCGTTACCATCGTAACCGTCATAGTAGACGGTTTGTATATTATGGAGCAGATAGTAATCGATATAATCCACCCCAAGGTTATTCAGCTGGCTTTGAAATGTCTCTTCGATCCTGTCTTCCGGTATCAGCATGAATGTCGGGAATTTCGTGGCTACAGTATAACTTTCCCGCGGATGTCTTTCCACAAGAGCTTTCCGGGTCGCTTCCTCGCTTTTACCGTTATGGTAGACATAACTGGTGTCGAAATAAGTGTATCCGGCTGCAAGAAACGCATCAACCATTTTATTGAGCTGTGCGTAATCAAAATCTGTCGGTCCGGAGAGTACCGGCAGTCTCATCATTCCAAATCCCAGATTCTTCATTTTGATATCCTCCTGTATTGTTCTGTAATTAGCCTATTCCAATTATAAACGATCATTGTTTGCATATCATATTATGATCAGTCAGTGATCTGTCATTTACCAGCTCTCATAACGCTGATGCCGGTCAAGCCGGCGAATTTGGTCCATCTCCCCATCTGATAATTCAAAGTCAAAGATGTCATAATTTTCGGCGATATGGTCCGGATCACCTGATCCGGGAATGGCGATGAACCCGTCCTGCAGCTGCCAGCGCAGGATGATCTGTGCTGAAGTTTTGCCATGAGCCGCGGCTATTCCGCTGATGACGGGATCGGAGAAATGGTCCTGCGTATGTCCTCTTCCGCCGAAGGGATACCAGGATTCGATCACGATACCGTATTGACTTACATAATCCCTGATTTCCGTGTTCTGATAAAACAAATGATTTTCGTTTTGGATCAATGTCGGCATGATATGCGCGTAAGACAAAACCTCATCTACCGCTTCCCGTGTGTAATAGTTGGAAATACCGATAGAGCGGATCTTTCCGGCGGCAACCGCATCTTCCATTGCACGATAGACCGCTTCATCGTTCCAACCGGGCTGATGGATCAGCATCAGGTCAATATAATCAACATTGAGATCCGAAAGCGAATCATTGATCCCCTGCGCTGCCCGGTCATAATCTCCCGGCATGATCTTGCTGGTGATGAAAACTTCTTCCCGTGTCACGATCCCATCGTCTATGGCTCGCTGCAGTCCCCGCCCCACGCCGGCTTCGCAGCGGTAGTAACGGGCTGTGTCAATGAGACGCATCCCGGTTTTCAGCGCATGATAGACACTGTTTTCTGCCTGTTCATTGGTGAGCGTCCAGGTACCCAGACCGATGATCGGCATCTCATAACCGCTATTAAGAAGGACCGTATGGGTACTGAAGTCAAAGGAACCGGTTTGCTTTGAAACCGGCGGTGTCAGGGAGAAACGTGCCGAAATGTTTTCCCCTCCTGCCCGGAGGATCGTTCTCAATTCTTCCCGGGATACATTTTGTACTTTTCCCAGACGGGTAAAATTCCATTGATTTACATCATAGTAGATCGTGATCTCCGTTCCCAGGTAAAGGATCACATCGCCCGGTTCCGTAGTGATCGGTTCATCATTCCGCGGCAGCGCTGCGCCGATGGATCCGACCTTTTCAAAACTGCCGTAATCATGCATTACGACCGTCACATCACCTGACCGGAGCAGATCCATAAAGGCTGATGCCGATGAATTTTCTGCCGGTTTGATGGTGATCACATCTTCGTTGATATATGCATAAATCATGTTTTGTTCCTCAGCTAAAACCAACCCTGTTCCGCAGATCATGAGAATCAATGCGAAGAAAAGGATGAAAAAGTTCTTCCGTTCCATAAGGTACCTGCTTTCTGATCGTCACAACTTGTCCGTTCCCAAAATACTATTGGATCTTTGTTCCAAACTGAAAGGCTTCTTCAAGCTCAGCCGCTTTTCCCAAAGCCTCTCCGGGGTCATTGATGCCGCCGCAGAAGAGCGTACCGGCGAACTCGGCTTTTTCGAAACAGTCGATCCAGCCCTGCAGACCGTTTACCGCTTTTTCGGGAGTGTATTCTTCATCTTCTGCAGCCGTTGACAGCATATACACCCGCCGGAATTTGTAATCCGAGGTATAAAGCGGATTCATCCGGTCCAGGAGGGTCTTCATCTGACCGCTCATCTCATAATAATAGATCGGAGTAACAAATACCAGTGTGTCAGCATTCTTTACCTTTTCCGCGATCTCAACGGCATCGTCCTTTTGAATGCATTTTTGTGTTTTCTGGCAGGCAAGGCAGCCGATGCAGAATTTGATGTTTTTCCCTTTCAGGCTGATGTGCTCAACCTGATGTCCGGCATCTCTTGCCCCGGCAATCAAATGATCGGTCAAAATATCGGAATTACTTTTTGCCCGGAGGCTGGTAGAAATAACAAGTACACTGCTCATATGAATCTCCTTCTTTTATTGCAGATATTCAGTGAAAAAAGCTTCCAACTTATCGAAGGGGATAGCATTTTTCCCGCCGCCATCATAGAGATCGGTATGGACAGCTCCGGGAATGATCATCAGTTCTTTGTTGTCCGTGTGCCTGCTGCCATTGATCATGGCAGCATAGGCGTCCCGGCTGAAATAACAGGAATGTGCATCCTCGCCATGGATCAGCAGGACAGCGCTGCGGATCTCATTCGAATATTTGAGGATCGGCTGGTTTATGAATGACTCGCACCCGATAATGTTCCAGCCGCCGTTGGAATTCAGGGAACGGGGATGATAGCCCCGCGGGGTCTTGTAATAATCATAATAGTCCTTCACAAAGAAAGGTGCATCCTCCGGCAGGGGATCGACTACTCCGCCGCCAAGCTTGTAGTCGCCGTTTTTCAGGTCTTCAAGCCTCTGGGCGCACATGGCAGCTTTCTTTGCATAGCGTGCTTCTTCGCTGTCTTCGGAATCGAAATATCCTTTTGCATTGACACGGGTCATATCGTACATAGTGGAAGCTACAGTGGCTTTGACACGGGTGTCCAATGCGGCAGCATTGATAGCTATGCCGCCCCAGCCGCAGATGCCGATAATGCCGATACGTTCCGGATCAACAAGTTCATGCAGCGAGAGAAAATCTACCGCCGCCATGAAGTCCTCGGTATTGATGTCGGGAGACGCCATGTAACGGGGATATCCGCCGCTTTCTCCGGTGAAGGAAGGATCGAATGCGATCGTGAGGAAACCGCGTGCAGCCATAGTCTGGGCATACAGACCGGAGCACTGCTCCTTAACCGCACCGAACGGGCCAGATACAGCGATAGCAGGCAGCTTTCCTTTCGCAGCTTTCGGAATAAACATGTCGGCTGCCAGCGTTATCCCGTAGCGGTTCACAAACGTCACTTTGCTGTGATCCGCATTTTCATTTTTTGTATAGGTTTTGTCCCATTCCCGGGAAAGATCAAGTTTTACGGCTTTTATCATATCGAAATTCCTCATGTTTTCTTTGATTTTGTTGTGCACGATAGTACAATATGCATTGTAAAACCTAAAGTTGACTTTAAGTCAAGCTTCGTTTATAAAAATATGAGGGGCAATTTTATGTATACGATCGGTCAGATTTCCGAAATGTTCAACATTCCTGTTTCCACGCTGCGATATTATGACAGGGAAGGCCTGTTTCCCGGCATGGAGCGGAAATCCGGAATACGAAAATTCAGTGATAATGAGATCGAAGCGCTGCGGGTGATCGAGTGCCTGAAAGCATCGGGGCTTGAGATCCGTGAGATCAAACAATTTATGGAATGGACCACCAAAGGCAGCGCTACCTATCAGCAGCGCAAACAATTGTTTGAAACCAGATTAAAAAAGGTTGAAGAGGAGATGGACAACCTCCAAAAAACAAAGGATATGCTGAAATACAAATGCTGGTATTATGAAACAGCCATTCAGGACGGAAATGAAGAAAGGATTCATTCATTGCTGCCCGACAATCTTCCTCCGGAGATTCAAAAAATATATACCCATGCACATGAATGATTTTTCGCTTCCTGATCGAAGTGAGTAATCATTTTTTTGGGGCAGAGGTATCCTGGAAAGATTCAAAGTAAAGAAGATTCTTCAAAATATCTGTCAACGCCGAGATTGCGGTGATGATAGGGGTGGTTCCCGGCTAAGTTATACAAATTTCCCGAATAATTTCTATCGTGATTTAAGAAAACGCTGATTAAAGGAAAGAAGAGACAAAAAGCCGTCTGAAATTATAATTAACG
>DAIMGK010000245.1:0-6488 GCA_036723985.1 Flexilinea sp. | reverse complement strand
CATATGTGGTGCCGGATTTTCCGCTGTTTTTATCCATGACCGCCAGGACGATCACCCCCAGGGCAGCAATTCCGTTGACCGGATTTACCGCGATCCGGCGGACAAAAGCATGGACCGTAGAGCCATCCGGAAATTCTTCATCGATCAGCATCCGGTCTCCGGTAAGTCCGCACTGTCTCATCGCGCTTAAAAATCCGCCGCCCGGTCCCCCCAGGTAATCGGGATACGATACCTTTTTCCCGATCTCCACAGTGCCAAACATACGGATCAGAAAATTCCGATAAGTGTTATTGGCGCGGAGCAGCGAATACTGTTCTCCATCCGACTCGATGATCCCCATCGGGAGCGTATCAAAATAATTATGCAGGGATAACTGATCATCACGAGTCACGGAAGTCATATCATAGAGATTTATCCGTCCGAGCGCGGCATAATATTCCGCTTCCAAAGGATTCTCGAATCCGATTTTCAATCCATTTTCATATGATTCCATGATCGCTTCCATCGGAAGAGGTTTCGAATAATAAAACCCCTGCAGTTTGGTACAGCCGACCTCGCGGAGAAAATCGATCTGTTCAGCTTTCTCCACACCTTCCGCGATCGAGTCGATCCCGAGTCCGATCGCCATTTTTATCAGTTCGGTGAGGATAACACGGCTTTCGTACTCGTTATTGAACTGCTGCATAAAGCGCATATCCAGCTTGATCAGGTCAAAATGGATGCTTTGTAAAACATCAAGAGAGGAATAACCGCTGCCGAAATCATCCATCCATACGTCAAAGCCCAGGGCATGGAAGCGGTCGACCTGCTGTTTGATCATTTCAAAGCTGCTTCCGACCACGCTTTCCGTGATCTCGATCTTCAGCATTTTCCGGTCGACACCGGCTTCATCCACCCGTTTCCGGATCTCTTCGACCATGTCACAGGATTCAAAATCATAGCGGGACAAATTGACAGAGCAGGGAACAATACGCATACCCTTCTCAGTCAGAAGGTTCATTTTCTTCAGAGTCTCTTCGATGATATACAGATCAAGTTTATAGATCAGTTTTGAATCTTCCAGATAAGGAATAAAATCAGCCGGAGAGATCATCCCTTTTTCCGGATCGATCCAGCGGGCCAGTGCTTCTTCGTTGCAGACTTCTCCGTTGGCCGCCCGTATGATAGGCTGATAATACACTTTGACCCATTTTTCCGCGAGCGCCCTGTCCAGATTATTGATGATATGCTGTTGTTTTTCCGCGGTTTTCAGCATGGTCTCGTTGAAATAGCGGTATCCGGACTTATAAGCCTTCCTGTCGATATCGCATGCCGCCTTGGCTCTGTCACACGCTGTGCTGATGGTTACATTTTCGATGATATCCGGATAAACCCCGATCCGGACCGGGACATTTTTTTCACCGTTAATACGCGAACATTCGAAAAGGACCTTCTCCAGTATCTCATTCAGGCCCCTGGTGCTTGTGATGACCGCAAAATGATCCTGTGCGATACGGCAGCAGCAGCTGTTGCCGAAAAAAGCCGAAAAGACACTCCCCATTTCCCGGAGAAGTTTATTCCCTTCCGTAAAACCGTATTTCCGGTTGAAGTACCGCATTCCGTTAAGGTCTATAAACAGGATGGCAGGACCTTCTCTCCGTTTCCGGATCCGTTCCCGCTCCGAATCTGCGAATTGGAAAAAATACGTCATATTCGGAAGGCCGGTCAGCGAATCATAATAATTGACCTGCAGCCGGACCGTATCCCGCAATGTCTGATTGTATAAAGACGTCAAATTCCGGTCAAAGCCGTCACTCTTCGGATCATATGCCCCTTCATCGGTATACCAGACCACGGAAAGAGGTTCACCTGTGTCCGCATGGATCCGTTTTCCCTGTGCATGAACGATGCGGTAATCGCTGCTTTTCAGCGTTTTTGTACGGTATACGACATCATAATTCCCGCCGTCCTTCGCAAAAAGATATGCAATATCGGCTATTCTTGCGGCATCCTCCGGATGGGCACTCCGATACATGTCCTTATCCATGAGCATATACGCCGTTTCACGGTTTTTAAAACCGAAAAGATCCAGAAAACCTTCGGAAATAATAAGTGTAAGGATCTGCCCGTCCACTAACTGGTAGACAGCATAAGGTATCGGGGAAGATTCCATATCGGTTTTGACTTTTGGATCGTACTGATATTTTTCCATACTGTGATCTCTGAGCGTCAGCTTTTTGAACAGGAAAGGCAGCTGAATGAAAGTGCCTGTTATCCCGGGGAATTAGTCGATTGCCTATTAAACTGTAACATATTATACCGTTTTTTTCCGAAATTATTTTTTTATTTTTTCGCAGATGTACGGAACAGGCCGGGGAACAGTACCGAAACCCGACCGGTTACCGGCAGTTTTTTATCGTCCGCTTTTCCGCTTTTCCTTTTCTTCGTAAAGTTTTTGGTCAGCGGCTTTCACGACATCATCCAAAGTCTGCCCTTCCCGGTAACGGCTGAAACCGATACTGATCAGGATCTTGTAAGGCACATCGTGGTCCAGGTTCCAGGCTTCAAAATCGGCCACGATCTGATTTTTGAAACTCATGGCATTTGAATCGCCATAGAAAAAACCCATGATAAGAAATTCATCACCGCCATAACGCACCACGATCCCCTGAATTCTGCTGACCGCATTTGTAAGTATATCAGCCGCGGCGATCAGCGCCTGATCTCCTGCCACATGGCCGTATGTATCGTTGATCGCCTTGAAATGATCAAGATCCATGAGAAACACGTACAGGTTTCTGACCTCAGTGATCTGTTTCGTATAAATCGCGAATGTCGAATCCAGTGTCTTGCGGTTATTCAGTCCCGTGAGACTGTCCCGGAGGATCTCACCGTCCTGACTGTCGATATAGATCAGCACGATCGAAATGGCGGCACAGGGCCAGGGTCCGGGCATTCCTGCGTAAGGGAGCGCTGCCAGTGTCCCGATCACAGGGACCATATAAAATCCGATCAGTTTACCGATCAATTTCTTTTCCGCTCTTGACTTTCGTCTGAAAAAACAGATAGTTAAATGGATCAAAGGAATGAGCAGCAGGGAAACTATGATCAGCTGCTGCAGCCAAAACCCCGGTCCCCATTTATATACATTGTTTTCCGTTACATAAAAGATCCATCCGGTTTTCATTGAGATGAGGTTCAGGAGCAGGCATACAAATCCCGGAGCTGTGATCAGGTATGTGAGATTTTTTGATATCGTATATCCCAGCGTCTCAAGCACATAAAGATACCAGGTGCACGCAAAAATTGCTCCAAATCCGAGAAAAAGCGCGTTCACGAGTTTATTCAGGAAGATCCCGCCGGGAAATATTTCTCCGTCGATCAGCATCCATATCGTATCCAGGGCCAAAGCAAAGGTTATTCCGTATACCGTATAGCGGTACAGCACCCGATTCATCTGCTGGCTGACGCTTTTACGTGTCTGACGTGCGATCATAAGCAAAATCAGCAGACATAATATATTTAATTCAATATGAATGGCTTTTCCCATGCTGATCTTTCCTTTTGCATCATAAATACCGGAAACTCACTTTGGATCCTTTATCCGCTGAAAACGTTCAGAACGTGCTGCCGTGAATTATCCCTGAATACAACGGGAGAATTCTTTAATAGCTTTGTAAAGTGTTCTTTGATTATAACATGATTTTCTCGCCGTCCGGTCCGGGATGATTCCCGCAAACTGCCGGGGATGCTGTTTCTTTCGTCGGTTATAATAGTTGTATTCGAAAACAAATGATCAGGGTAAAAGGGATGCTGTACAGGGTATTTCTTTTGTTCTGGAGGCGAAATATGGAAGAAAACGAGACAAAAACGATTTATCATGACAGTGCCGAAGACCTGCTGATCCTGGTGGATTTTCAGAACGTCTATCTCCCCGGAAATGAGTGGGCTTGCCCGACGATCGAACGATCGATGGAGAATACGCTCCGGATCGTAAAGTCTCCCCATGCGCCGGCATCCATTCTGACAAAATACATGGCACCGGAGGATCCGGTTGGCTGTTGGAAAAGATACAATGAAGCCTTTGCCCATATCAACGCGGATCCGGTATTGTGTGACCTTTGCGACGCAATCAAAGAAGCTGCCACCGATGAGAATGTGATCGTGAAACAAACCTATTCTTCCCTTTGCAGCGAACAGGTAAGGGCAAGGCTTCACGGAAAACAGAGACTGGTGCTGACCGGTGTCGTAGCGGAATGCTGTATCCTTGCCACCATGATGGACGCGATCGACCTCGGTTATGAGGTCGTCTATCTTTACGACTGTATATCGGGATGCCTGCCTGAAAATGAAGAGGCGCTTCTGCTGCTGGCAAGGGCTTTTTCTCCTATCCATACACAGGTCATGAGCAGTGAGGAATATATCCGTTCCATAACGCCCCGGTAAGGCAGACGCTGAATGAACGGAACGGCATAAAGAGAAGGAATCGTAATGGAAACAGCTGCTGACAGACTGAAACTGATCATGGGGGAGGAAGCGCTCTCCCGCCTTCAGAGATCACGGGTGATGGTACTGGGGCTTGGCGGCGTGGGTTCTTCCTGCGCGGAAGCGCTGGCACGGGGCGGGATCGGATCTCTCGTCCTGCTGGACCGTGATAAAGTGATGCCGAGCAACATCAACAGGCAGGCACTTGCCTTTCACAGCACCCTCGGGAGGCCCAAGGCAGAAGTCATGAAACTGATGGTGAACGACATCAACCCCTTATGCGAGGTGTGTGCCATTCAAACTTTTATCGACAAGGATACAGCGGCAGAACAGCTGAGTGCCCTGCCGCGGCCTGATTTTGTCGTTGATGCCATAGACACTGTGACCCAGAAGCTGGCTATAGCCGCCTGGTGCCAGGCAGAGGGAATTCCGGAGGTATCTGCCATGGGAGGCGCCAACAAACTTGACCCCACCCGTCTGCGTTTTTCCCGGATCGAAGAGACCCGGGATGATCCGCTTTCCCGTGCTGTCCGCAAACTGTGCCGCAAGCGCGGGATCCATGATCTCATGGTCCTCTATTCCGATGAACTGCCCCGGGAGCCGGAAGGGAAACGCGACGCCATCGATGAGCACGGCTTTCTCAAGGAAGGAGCCTGTATCCTGGGAACGATGAGTTATTATCCGCCTATCATGGGACAGATGCTTGCCGGATATGTGATCCGTTCACTGGCAGGCCTGGAATGACGTCGATGCTCTGGGATATGCACATTCATCTGGACTTTATGCGGAACGCGCGGGAAATCGCAGAGGAAGCGGAAAAGTCCGGGCTCGGATTCTTTGGGGTGACAGTGGCTCCGCGGGATTATGAACAGGTATTCCCGAAGCTGAACGGCATTCCGAATGTAAGGCTCGGCGTCGGGCTCCATCCCTGGTGGGCGGCGGACGGCCGCTGTAATACGGATGACGCAAGGCTGGCCGCGGAACTGATCCGGGGCACGCGTTATGTCGGTGAGATCGGTTTGGACGCTTCCCCGAAACATGTCCCGGAAGGCTCACTGGAAATGCAGACCGGTATTTTTGAAACCATATGCTCCGCCTGCGCTGAGACGAGTGATGCCGCCTGTCCGAAGATCCTTTCTCTTCATTCGGTAAAAGCGGCAGGGCTTACACTTGACGTGCTGGAACGCACAGGCTGCCTCGCCGCGTGCCGCTGTATTTTCCATTGGTTTACCGGTTCAAGCGAAGAACTGAACAGGGCTGTGAGGTCCGGATGTATGTTTTCGGTCAATGAGATGATGCTGCATACCCGCCGCGGACGTGAATACGCACGCCAGCTGCCGGCGGACCGGCTGTTATTGGAAACAGACCTGCCGCCGGGAAGGGATATCATTTTCTCCTCCGGAGGGATCATGGATTCTCTGGAACGGACGCTTGAGGAATTGTCCGCTGTCCGCGGGAAGGATATGAGGGCGGCCGTCATTGAAAATTCCGCCCGCCTGCAGGTCCTGTGATTTTTTTTGTAAACAAGTATCATATTTTTGATAGTTTAACTATTCGAGTTATTTGTTATAAAGCAAATAACTTTTCCAGACCGTCAAAATGCCTTCGGAATTCTATGCTTCGCAGAGGCGCGGAGCGGGATCGTTTGTGCCTGCCGGAGTTCTTCCCGCGCCTTGTGTTAATTAGCCGGGGGCCACACGCTGAGCAAGCTCACGCGTGGCCCCCGGCACCCCCAGAATATTTTATTAATTATGCCTGGCTCATTCGATCTCTGTCTAAATGTCTAGGATATTATTTTCTCCGACAATCATGTTGGGGAATTTTTTGTTACGTTTCAATAAGTTTCTTAAACTCATCGATTAGTAATACGAGATACACATCGAAAATATTTACTTCGACAGTTCGGGAAAATGCCTTCGGAGTTCTGTGCTTCGCAGAGGCGCGGAGCGGGATCATTTGTGCCTGCCGTAGTTCTTCCCGCGCCTTGTTTTAATTAGCCGGGGGCCACGCGCTGAGCAAGCTCA
>DAIMGK010000244.1:0-6583 GCA_036723985.1 Flexilinea sp. | reverse complement strand
CACACATACGGAACGCTCAATGAGTATGATGATATTCAGACAAACGCTTCCCGCAAACCTGTAACCACATAGTTGTCTGTTTTCATGGAGCTGTCTCAAAGGATCTGAAAAGACGATGCGGGGCAGCTCCGCTTTATTGTCAGGGGCACAAGCAAGGAGACTGTACAGAATGAGCAGAAAACAAAAAGGAAAGAGCACCGGCCCGCAGCCGCGGAAAACAGCTGCCCCGGCCGCGAAAAAGGCGCCGGAAAAGCCAGATCTGCCGGCTGTCGGAGCAAGCGTTTCCAAACCGGCGATGCCGGATAAACGCCGCCGGATCAAAAGGCTGCACGAGGTCACGGCCGCGGATGATATCAGATACCGCGGGCCGCTCTCTTACCAGGGCTTTCAGGCGCTGGGCTGGGCCTGTATTGTCGCTTCCGTTCTTCGGCTGATCCTGGCTATCAGCAGTAGCAAAAATCCCCAGCTGTACGAGGACACCGGAACACTGATGAGCATATTGACTTATCTGGTGCCGCTCCCGCTTCCCTTCCTGCTGATTGCGAACTTCTCACGGATCCTGAACAACAGCGAAGGATATAAAAAACAGCTGCTGCGGAACAGCCTGGCTGCAGCCGCGATCTACGGCATTTCCTGGCTCTTTTTCTCGCGCTATGTGGTGGGTCTGGCCAGCCAGGTCGTAAAGCAGCCGGAACAGCTCCAGCCCCTGATGAATGATTTCTTTGCGGAACACAACCGTGAGGGTTTCGTTGCGTTCAACCTGTTTATCGATCTGCTTCTCTGTACACTGACGATGTACTTCCTGAACGCGCATCCAAAGCGGGTCTTTACCGGCAGAAAGGTGATCGTTCTGCGGCTGTTTGCCCTGCTGCCCATTGCTTATGAAGCGGCGTCGATCTGGCTCAAGATCCAAAGTGCGCTGGGTAATATCGTCCTGCCCTTCTGGTCTTTCCCGCTGCTGACCGTCAAGCCCCCGATGACCTTCCTGCTCTTCCTCTTCCTTTCTCTCCATATGAGCGGGCGGGAGCTGCGCTTCCGGAAAAACGGCCGCACCCATGAGGATTATCTGGAGTATCTCAAAACGAACCGGAACGCATTCCATTTTTCCGTCTGTCTTGCGGTCGCCATGGTGGCCGCCACGTTCCTGGATTTCATCCTGGCGGGGCTGGTATCAAGGATCATCGCAGGCACAGCCGGAATCCCGGTGGAGAATTCGGAACAATTTGTAAGCTGCCTGCTGGCGGCGAAAGCGGCTGGCTTCGGCCAGTCCTGGCCCCTGCTCTTTGCCGCTCCGGTCGTACTGCTGTATTCCTACAATAAAGTTCCCAAGCAGCCGCTGATCAGCATATTGATCCCGCTGGCTGCCATCGTGATCATCATCCTGCTGGTCTTTGAAGCCGTATACCAGGGAATCAGCTATTTTGTAACAGAGGATCGAAAGATCGATATTGATATGATCAGAACCATTCTGCCCCAGATCACGCAGATGCTGAGCCTGTAGCCGGATCGGGCGGAGAAAACGGAGGACCTGTATGAAAAAAGAAAAGAAACCTGCCGGCCGCATCGAAAGGCATCCGATGATCCTGACCGTTCCGGAAATGATCTTCACTTTCCTGAGTATTCCTTTCTGCATCATGAGCGCTTATGGATTGGCATCAGGTTCCAGTGATGAATTCGTAAAAGTCCTGCAGCTGGCCTTCCTGATGATCGGACTGATGCGGCTTTTCCGGGCGCTCGGGAATCGCTACCGGAAACCCGCGCCGGCGCTGAAAGGACTGGACCTGGCCGCGGCGTGCATCATGATCCTGTGCGTGATCCCGCTGCAGCTGCGAAACCAGTTTCCGCAAGCTCACGAATGGGCCTGCAAACTGTTTGTGGTCATCGTGCTGGCCGGACGGATCCTGTCCGTTGTACAGACGCCGAAACGGGCCAATATCCTGCAGAATATCGTACTGGCCGGTTTTGTGATATTTATGACCATCAACCTGTGGAATAAAGACACCTGTTTCCTGGGCGAAGGCAGTACGCTCACCCTGGCGGCCTATTTATCGCTGGTCAATATCATGTCCTTTGCCTTCTCGCATATCCGGCTGGACCTGCTGCAGAACATCGTGCGCAGGACCTATGCCGCGGAGATCCTCTTCGGCCTGCTGATGCTGATCCTTTCCTCCTCCTGGGTCCTGACGTTTATGGAAGAAGGTATCGCCTCCTATAAGGATGCGCTTTGGTACTGCTTCGCGCTGGTGACAACGATCGGATTCGGTGATATCACCGCGGTCACGGACCTGGGCCGCACTATGTCCGTCGTACTCGGGATCTACGGGATCATCGTGGTCGCGCTGATCACCTCGATCATCGTCAACTTCTACGGAGAGATCAAAAAAACCCGCCCCGGAGATGAAGCAGGAGCCGAAAACACCGATCCCGAATAAATCAAAAGGAGAAAGACCAATGAAAAAAACGCTTTCAACAATCCTGGCAATCGTAATGCTGCTGGCACTGGCAATCCCTGCCTTGGCCGAAAGCGGTGAAGCCGCAGCCGCAGAGCCCGGCGCTTATACGGACAAGACCGTGGGTGTCTTCCGCAGCGAACTTACCGATGAAACCGCGACAGTACGTTACTACGCTGACGCCGGTTCCATTGCCTATATGAGCATTGCAGATTACTACGCCGTCATGCTGCCCGGACAGTCGATGACCGTCACTCCGGCAGAAGACGGAAAATATACACTCACCAATCCCTGCGGCAGCGCCGAGGTAGATGTGAAAGCGGATACGCTGACCTCCGCCAATTATGCTGCCTTTACCAACCTCATGGGACAGGTCCAGGAAGGGATGGAAAACATCTATCTGGACGGCTATCCCTTTATCCGGGTCATCGGGGCGGAGTACTCCAATGCGCCTAAGCCGGTGACCTTCCGGTTCGGGGATTACGGCATCGACCTGCGGGCGGACGACGAACAGGTTTATTTCCCGCTTGGTACGCTGTCCGATATGTTTTCGAATATGGATTATATCTATTCCAGCTTTAACAATGTCAATCTCTATGTTAACATGGATAACGACATGGACTTCATGTATATACGGGATCCGAAATACTTTGATTCCATTCTGGACAGAGAGACACGCGATGCGGAGCTGGCAGCTTTCACCTACAGCGAACTCTGTTTCGTTTTCGACAACCTGTATGGCTTCCCCGGCCGCGGAATCCTGTGTGAGGACGCCGCGCTGGAAGAGGTTGGCCTGGACAAAGCGCTGGCGGACTTCGGGCCTGCCGGCACACGCACGAAGGAACTGCTGCTGAGTACAGACTGGGTTGATTATTTCATGGGTATGACCCGTCTGAGCATGCTGGTGGACGACGGCGGACATACTTCCCTGTCCATTCAGGCGCATGCCGACCTATATACGAACCCGGAACGCGCGTGGCTGGTTGAAAAGCTGTCAGCGGAAAACCTGTTTGACACTTATTTCTCGGATTTCTCTGACGTGATGGCGCGTATTCCCGACGGCATAACCAACCTGACCGGACTCCTGGACCTGCGGAAAGAATTGCTGGGAGAAGGCCACTACTTCACCAAAGGCGATACCGCCATGTATTCCATGAACGGTTTTGTGGCTGACAAAGCCCCCTGGTATGAGTACTACGCCAAAGGCGGAAGCTTCGACGACTATGACGAAACCGTGTTTATGGGGCTGGTTTCTGCCATGAACAAGGCGCAGGCCGATCCTGAAATTAAAAACTTTGTCATTGACCTGAGTACCAACGGCGGCGGCAGCGCCGATGTGCTGATGGCCCTCTACAGTCTGATTACAGGCAACCGGGAATGTGTGCTGAAATACCAGAATGTCCTGCAGGAGCAGAATATCGACCAACGTTTTCTCGTCGACCGGAACTTTGACGGGAAATTCGATGAATCTGACGCGGATGTCTGCTATGATCTGAACTTTGCGGTGCTGGCCGGCAGGGAATCCTACTCCTGCGGAAACCTGTTCCCCTCCATGATGAAAGATCTCGGATACATGACCCTGGGTGAGCGTTCCGGCGGCGGCGCCTGCACAATCCTGGAACTGAACACGGCGGATGGTTTCTTTTACCACATCTCCGCCTATCAGATGAGGCTGACAAACGCCGCGGGAGAAGTCATTGACGCCGGAATCGTACCGGATGCGGAACTGGTTAAAACCGACGCTGACGGGCAACAGGATTACTCGGACTTCTACAACCTTGATCTGCTGTCCGATCTGATAAATGAATTCTATGCAGAGGAAGGCGCTGCATAAGCAGGAGGATAGTTATCATGAAGAAAAAAACGGTTATGGCCGTTCCGGCAGCCTGTTTTTGCGGGGTGGTCGCGGTATGTGTCATCGGCATCATCCTGGGTTCATTCCGCGATTTTGACATCAACGCGGCACTGGCCAACAAAACAGATCTGGGAGCTTTCTTTGCCACCTACGGGTCCTATTTTTCCTACTGCCTCTATCCGGCTGCCGGCGCATGCCTGTACGTCGGGCTGAAAGCAAAGGGCGAAAAGTTCCGTCTGCTGGCCTGGGTCCTTCTGCTGCTGGGATGCTTTATGGCGGTCTATTACTCCAACAGCTATAACGGCAAAGCCGTTCGCGCCCTGTTCGGATATACAGCCGGTGAGTCCGGCGCCTTCCTTTCCGTGCTGAGCTGGCTGTTCTGGGCCGTGCTGTATGCCTGGGTCCCGTTTGTGGTGATCCGGCTTCTGGATCAGGCGGACCCTGATAAACTCATTGCGGTAGGCGCAGCCATCCTGATCGCCGGAATCGCGGCGGATAATGTGAACCTGTGGCTCAAGCAGGTGGCATCCCGCCCTCGCTACAAGTACCTGATCACCCTGGAGGATCCCGCTTCCGAATACCGGAACTGGTGGCAGATGATTCCGAACCTGGCAGGCAGCAATGACAATTTCAAAAGCTGGCCCAGCGGAAACATGACCATTGCCAGCATGATGTTCTCCCTGCCGATGCTCACGGACACGATGAAGAACCGGAGTTCAAAGAAGAACATGGCCGCCTTTGTCATTGCCTGCCTGTTTGTGGCAGTCTACGGCTATAACCGCATCCACATGACAAATCATTTCCTGTCAGACGTCTGCTTCGGCACGCTCATCACATATATCATTTATGCAGTGATCAGTACAGCCTTCATGAAGGCAGCAGAAAAGTAACAATAAAACATAATTCCTGTTGACAGTATACACGAATTTCGTGTATACTCTTTTCATGATCAGATGCTTTGCTGACAGGGAAACGGAAAAGGTCTTTAATCAGACGTTTTCCAGAAAACTCCCGCAAAACATTCAATCAGTTGCATTGAGGAAACTGATCATGATCGACAATGCAGGATGCCTGGAGGATCTGCGTGTCCCGCCCGCAAACCGTCTGGAGAAACTCGATGGAGACCGGAAGGGACAATACAGCATTCGGATTAATGATCAGTACCGGATTTGCTTTCAGGTCGAAGGCAATAACTTCTTTGATGTAGAGATTGTCGATTATCACTGATGAAACCATCAGGAAGGAGGAAACGCTATGAGCAATCGTATTCCCACGCCTACCATGGGAGAAATCCTCACGGAAGAATTCATGATTCCGATGAATCTGACCGCGTATAAACTTGCGCACAGCATTCATGTGCCAACTTCCAGGATCCAGGACATTCTCCATAACAGGAGAAAGATCACCGCTGACACTTCCATCCGCCTGGGGCGTTTCTTCGGAGTGTCAGACCGGTTTTTCCTGGATATGCAGAACGATATTGAAGTCCGGGAACTGATTGTAAAGCTGGATGGAGACATCACCACGATCAAGCCGTATGCTGCCGCTGCTATGTAAACGTGGCAACAATTTGGCAACAGAAAATCTGATAGCCCATGCTTTATGGACAATCAGTGGAATCAGAACACCACGAAACACCAAACATAATCATAAATGTTTAAGATGCGTTTGGCGGTATCGAGTTCGAATAGCAGTCAAAAACCCGGGAGCCTGATTCATCAGAAGCTTCCGGGTTTTTTTCATATTGCCGGTTTGGGGTCGTTTTATTCTCTTTCCGGTCAGTCCAGCCAGCCTTCCCGCGCTTTGACGCCGAACCGTTTTTCCAGCAAATGCATCTGATCGTCCGTAATCGTGTTGACCCGGGGAAGATGCGCGATCTTCATGTAAATCTCCGCGGCCTTTTCCGCCGTTTCGATCAGGCCGAAGGTCTCGTCCAGGTCCTTTCCCGCTCCGTAGATGCCATGCTGGCTCCAGACCACCAGGCGGGCGGTTTTCATCTTTTCCGCCGTGGCCTCGCCGATCTCGTTGGTGCCGCACAGCATCCAGGGCAGCACATTGACGCCTTCCGGGAATACCACAATGCACTCCGTGCACATCTGCCACAGGGTGCGGGTAAACTGTTTCTCATCCAGGTCATGCACATAGGTCATGGCCAGCAGGTTCGCCGGATGGCAGTGCATCACCACCCGGTTTTCAGGGTTCACCTTCAGCCGGGCCGCGTGGCTCATCATATGGGCCGGGAACTCGCTGGTGAACTGTCCGCCGTCGGCATAGCCCC
>DAIMGK010000243.1:0-6630 GCA_036723985.1 Flexilinea sp. | reverse complement strand
TACCCGAAGGGGACTGTACCCTGAGGAAACTCACTTTTGACTCGGAAGCCACACAACCGGCCGGGCGTAAAGTTACCTTTGGTATTGGTACCTATTGATCCAAGCACAACGACAGGCGGCCTTGCGAGTATGGATAATGCTCCAAGGGTACAGTCCCCGTGACGTACCCGATCATTTCGGACGCTCTCCCCTCCTCCGGGTGAGAACTGTCCCTCATTTGTGATCCGGGACGGCGGTTATGATAAAATTAAAGGGCAAATGGACCGGCATCGGGCCGGTAGAGTGAAACCTTTGAGCAGGCTTTCGAAAAAGGGAGTCCACAGATGGAAAATATTCAAATCGGAAAAATAATACGGGTACGGGAGCCATTCCTGAATGAAAATGATCTCGATCTGCAGGGAAAAAAGGGCATCGTGCGGATGCTCTATGATGCGGATCCCACAGATAAGGACAGCATCGATGAAATACAGGTGGATTGGACGCCGGAAACGCTGGATGGGTTTGACGATGATTATTTCTATGACGCATTCGACCAGGAAGTCAGCTGGACCAGCTACATCCTGCCCGCGAGTGTCGTGGAACAGACAGACGAGACTATGGATGAGCATGAACTGGCATGGAAAAAGCAGGAGATCTTTACCCGGCTTTTCCTGGACGGCCTGGGCAGGGAAGGAAAACTGATCGTCAAAGCATTCGAAAAACCGGTGGACCCCAAAGGAAAGACCCCGATGGACTGCTGGAAGGAATATCTGGAAGCCTCCATGCGTTTCCCCGTAAAATGTAAGGTCTGCTTCCCCTATGATGAGACCGATAACGGCACACTTCTCGAAAACCAGCACGTCAGCCTGACCGGGCTCAACGGAGTAGATAAAGCGCTGGGCGTCATGGCGGAAGTCAGCGACGGTTCCCGGTCCTATATCCTCCCGCTGCAGGATCTTACCGCCGCGGACAGTTATTCCAAAGACGGAAAATATATCGACGCCTACGGATTATGGCTGGTCTGCAACTCCTGAACAAATACTTCCGTCCCTTTTCGATCGGCAGCGTGACTGTCGGCAGTCCTCTGCTGCAGGCGCCGCTGGACGGATGGACCAACGAGCCTTTCCGAAGGATCACACGGGAACTGGGATCCCCGCTGAGCATCACGGAATTTATCAACGGGCTGGATGTGGTGCACAAGACGCCCGGCCTGCCCCAGCGGATCGCCTTTGATCCCTCCGAACGGCCGATCGTGTTCCAGCTTTTTGATGATGATCCGGAACGGCTGGTGCGGGCAGCCTGCATTTTGGAAGAACGATGCCATCCGGATATCTTTGATATCAATATGGGATGCTCGGCACGGCAGGTCTCAAACCGGGGTGCGGGGGCAGGATTAATGCGTTGTCCAGACAAGATAAGCAAAATTTTTTCAGAGTTGTCTGGACAAATATCAACTCCTTTTACGGTCAAAATGCGCCTGGGATGGGATGATTCCTCGAAAAATTACCTTGAGATCGGGAGAATGGCGGAGGACGGCGGTGCGGCGATGGTGACGCTGCATGCCCGGACCCGGGAACAGCAGTACGGCGGGCACGCGGATTGGAACGCCATTGCCGCGCTGAAAAAATCGCTCCGGATCCCGGTGGTGGGCAACGGCGATGTGGTGACGGTCTCCGACGCGGAACGGATGATGCGGGAAACCGGCTGCGACGCGGTGATGATCGGCCGGGCGGCTCTGCAGAATCCCTGGATCTTCGCGGGATATGATTTTCAGGATGTCCCGCTGCCGCTGTTCCGGGAAACCTGCCAGAAACATCTGCAATACAACCGGGAGTATTACGGCGACCAGTGGGGCTGTATCACCTTCCGGAAGTTCGCCAAACGCTACTTATCCCGCATGGATGTCACCCGTGAGGATATGCTGCGGCTGATGACCATGGATGATCCCGATGCGTTCTGTGCGCTGTTCGAAAGTCTGCTGCCACCCGGATCTAACGTCTAACGTCTTACGTCATACGTCTGACTTCTATGAATAACTGGAAAAACCTGCTGAATGAAGATGAATGGGAGATGCTCTGCGATAACTGCGGGCTCTGCTGCCTGTTTAAAGTCTGTGATGAGGACACGGGAGAAGTTTTTTATACTTCGGTGGTCTGTCCGTTTTTGAACCGTGAGACGATCCGCTGTGTCTGTTACCCGGAGCGGTTCAGGCGGATGCCGACCTGCACGAAGGTCTCTCCCGAATCGCTGCCGGAAATTGCCGGATGGATGCCGAAAAACTGCGCCTACCGCTGCCTGATGGAAGGGATAGCCCTGCCGGACTGGCATCCCCTGTACAGCGACCCCTCTCCGGAAGCCGCTGCTCTGCTGGAAAAGCTTTCCGCTGTCTGCGTCCGTCCCGCTTCCCACATTTCAAAAGAAAAAGCCGCCCGGCTCATCCGGAACAGCATCCCCGCCAAAAGCCCCCGCAAACTGACCCGCCTTCTCCTAAACCACGTCCTTGATGAAAGTTTATAGTCAATAGTCATTAGTTATTAGTCAATAGTCAATAGTCGTTAGCCTGCAGCACCTCCGATACCCGGATCCTGTCACCGGTTACCCATTATCTGTCAACCACCAACCATCAACCATCAACTAATAACTATTGACTAATGACCAGTGACTAATTTCGCCCTGTGACGGAGCCAGAGGACCTGGGCGCCGGTGGCGAGGCTGCGGCCGAGCATGATCACGTAAACACCCAGCCAGCGGTTCGTAAGGACACCGATGCCCAGAACGGTGAAAATGACCGCGAGAAACACCAGCAGGCTCTCGAAGATCGGCCGCGTCCACTTTCCGTTCATCAGGACCGCCTGATAGTAATTCAGGGCAGGGTAGATCAGCGGGATCAGGAAAGCGATCGGGAAAGCCGTCTTGCTTACCGCCGCCAGTTCCGGCCTCAGCGAGGATACCGTCGTATACCACCATCCGTTCATCGGCGGCAGGGCGAATATCAGGAAAAGCAGGAAGCTGAATCCCGTAACTATCCCTACAAAAGAAACCAGCGGTTTTCTCATTTCCGGATGCGGCAGCTGGGCAAGGGCTGTCTCGTTGACGGCATATCCCCAGCACTCGATCAGCATCATCAGCGAAGTCATCACCGGCCATACCGCGAGGGACGTGACCGGATCGATCATACGGCTGACGGCGGCGCTGCCGATGATCATCCAGTTCTCATTCAGAAAATGCGTCAGCAGCAGCGGGAGGGTAAAATCAGCCAGCTGTTTCCAGGTGATCAGCGGTTCATCCGTTTCCAGCGGAAGCAGCTTTTCTCCGGCTGTCTTGTTCCCCTGCCATGCGTTGTAAAAAGACTCGACGGCGACACTGATAGTCAGCGCGAGCCCGGCAGCCCGGGCACCGGTCATATGGTCTTTCAGCGCGAGACAGGTAAAGAGTGTCCCGAAGATCCCGATGACCCGCAGGACCGTACCGACGGTGATCTGTTTCGATCTTCCGCAGCGGATCAGCACGCCCTGATTGAAACGGCGGTACCCGATGAGCCCGCTCCAGGGGATGACGAAGAGCAGTTCTTCATGGCAGTAGGGGAGCAGTTCGGGTGGTGTGTTCAGAATACGGGTAAAAATGAAAGAGAAAACCGGCGGGACGCATACCAGCGCGTGCAGGAATGTCACAAGGATGCATATGCCCACCATCAGTATGCGGATGCGCCTGTAGTTTTTTCCGTCTACGCAAAGGGAAAGGGAGACCGAGGTCAGCATCAGGACGGGGGTTTCCACGATCAGCACCAGCGGATAGGCAGTCCCGTGTGCCGCGAGGACGTTTTTCGGGTCGTTCATACGGCTGATAAAGGCTGTGATCGCCGGCGTGTCGGCTGCCATCAGCAGCCAGCTGGCAGCCAGCGGCCAGTAAGTGTTGAAGATCTCTTTGATTTTTTCTTTATCGTTTCTCATCCTGTATACTCTGTGATCCGTTTTTGTGGTATGATGTTGGCATTGGCTTATATGATTCTCCGGCATCTGTCCGGTGTGGCAATCCCGCTAATTAGAGATTGTTACGCGGAAGCGGAACTGTCACCCGGAGAAGCACTTGATGCAGATGTTTTGACAGTCACAATGTCTGTGTCAGTGGAGAGGGTTCTGCTGACTCTGTTCAGAGCAAGCGAAAACCGCCCTCCCCCTGGCACTTCATTTCGAAGTAACAATTACAGAATTATAATGGAAATGTTTATGAATATTGCATATTTTATATCATCTCATGGATTTGGTCACGCGTCCCGTTCCTCCGCGATCATGGAAGCCCTGCACCTGTGTGATCCGGATATTCATTTCGAGATCTTCAGCGGGACACAGGAATGGTTTTTCCGGGATTCGTTCCTGACAAACTATACCTATCACCCGGGCGCGGTGGATGTGGGCCTGGTGCAGCGCAGCCCGATGGAACATGACCTCCCGCGATCGGTGGAGACCGTGACGGCGTATCTGGACAGCATCCCGGAGAAAAGCGCCGAAATGGCGGAGCTTTTGAAAAGGCTGGACGTGCAGGCTGTGATCTGCGACATATCGCCGCTGGGGATCGTTACGGGAAAACGGGCCGGACTGCCGGTGTTCCTGTTTGAAAACTTCACCTGGGACTGGATCTACGAACTGTATGAACCGGAATGTCCCGCCTTCGTTCCCATCAATGAGCGGCTGCGGGAGATCTTCGCTCAGCCGGACTACCGCATGCAGTCGGATCCACTTTGTGATCCGCTGCCGCGTCCGGACGTTTTTATCCCTCCGGCCAGTCGGCGGCCCCGCCATACAGCTGCTGAATTCCGCCGGTCCCTGTCAATTCCGGAAGAACATCGCCTCGGCCTGATCTCCATGGGCGGGATCCCGGAAAACCTGGATTTCGCGGTGGGGTCGGAAATTCCCGATAATGTGACGCTGCTGCTGCCGGGTACGTTTGAAAAAGTTGAACACGTGGGAAATAAGGTGCTGCTTCCGCATCATTCCGAGTATTATCATCCGGATATGGTGCATGCGGCGGATTTTCTGATCGGGAAAGCGGGATACAGTACGATCGGGGAGGTCTGTGCGTCGGGCGCGGCATTCGGCTTTATTTCACGGGACAATTTCCGGGAAGCCGGTGTGACCGCTGACTTTTTGCGGCGCAGGACGAATACACTGGAGATCTCTCATGAACACTATGAGTCGTTCAATCTGAATGAAGAGATCAGGCAGCTGCTCGCGATGGGAAAGACCGCCCCGCAGCCGGTGAACGGGAGTGATATTGCGGCGGAGTTTATCCTTCGAATGCTCCGAGGGGCATGATCGTTTCCGGCTCAAATTCGATAACTTCCGCCTGGACCTGTCCCCGGGTCAGTTCTGACAGCTCTGCCTGAAAATTTGGCAGAGCTTCTTCGATAAAGCGGGCGGTGATCATCACATCCGCGCCGAAATCCTCGTCCAGCGTCAGCGCCCGCCATTTCTGCAGCAGCAGCCGGACCCGTTCGAAGTAACTGTATTCGATCGCCATCATGACGGTGTAGGTCGGGACTTTTTCCGCACGGGGGAGGATCGCGAGGACTTCCTTCGCGGCGTCTCCGTAGGCGTGTACCAGCCCGCCGATCCCCAGTTTCGTGCCGCCGAAATAACGGGTGACGACAATGGCAGCGTCTCCGAGCCCGCTGCCCTGCAGTACGGCAAGGACCGGACGGCCCGCGCTGCCGGAAGGTTCACCGTCATCGCTGCAATACGCGCTCACCGAGTTTCCGTACCCCAGCACATATGCCGGGACATGATGGGTTGCATCGGGATATTTCGCCTTGATGCTGTTGATGAAATCCCGGGCTTCTTCATTGGAAAAAACAGGCGCCGCGGAGGCGATGAACCTGGAATTGATGACGACGATCTCTGTTTCCGTGAATTTTTCCGGGATCGGGTAGCGCACAATCAGCTCCGTTTCACCTGAGAGCTTTGCAGTCTCTCCCATGCCCCGGTCCATGGCGTACCCAGCCGATGGTTTTCCGATACCTTTACGGATTCCAGTGCCTGAAGGACCTGCACCATCAGCGGGATCAGATCCCCGTAATTTTCACTCAATACCAGCGGCCGCATTTTGTCGGCGATGATGTTCGTCCACTGCCAGTCCATACGGAAGCGGTCCGCTTTCAGCCAGTACCCGCGCTTTTCCCAGGCTTCGACGGAGGCGTCTACGGTTTCATAGATCCCGTCCAGTGAGAGCAGCACGCAGGCGATCAGATCCCGTGAAAGGTCTCCGGGTTCCTTCTGCTTCAGCAGTTCGCGGATCGCGATAACGACAGTTTTTGTCAGCCGGGCGCGGTCTTTCCCGGCGCTTTCAGAATTAATAACTCTACCCATGCGCATAATTATAAATAAAAAAAGCTGAAAGAAAAAGAAAGAGGTGAAAAATTTATCTTCTCCGCCGGGGACGGTTTCTGAAGGCTCTGCACAGAGCCGGAGGGAACTGTCCCCCCGGTTTATAAATATGGAAAGAAAGTTTCCGCTGAACGAAAAGGGGTGATGGTTCCTTCAGTTATGACGGTTCCCTTAGCCGGGGTGGCGGTTTGCTTAGCAGGGGTGACGGTTCCCTTCGGCTCAATTCTGGTTTGGGTGTCAAAAGTAAAAAAGGTCCAAAAGACATTATGAA
>DAIMGK010000242.1:4336-6753 GCA_036723985.1 Flexilinea sp. | reverse complement strand
GGCTGCCGGAAGCCTGACTCAGGAGCAGGCTGACCTGATCCTCAAATACTATGCCGAACAGCTGACAAATCTGCAGAACGGTGCCAGCTTCGGCAAAGGTGGACGCATGAAGAACAGGAACAACGGCCTCACGAACGGCCAGGACAATGCGAACAGCCTGAACGGATTCGGCGGTAAAGGCGGACGCGGCGGTCACGGCCGTTTCGGTCAGCAGCAGAACGGAACACAGCAGAACACAGTTCCGCAGGCACCCGTATCCCCTGATGTCAGCGGAACCTGACAGGTGAATTTCCTCCCTGTGCCGGGAAACCGGCATAGGGACTTTGTATTTTCCATTTACGGACAGATGGATTTAAGGTATCATAGTCATGGAGGAAAAACAGGATGCGGATACTTTTTGCGGATGATGACCGGGAACTGTGCCGCGCGGCGCGGACGCTTCTTGAGCAAGAAGGATATACTGTTGAAACGGTATATAACGGTTCGGACGCGCTGGAGATGGCGGAAACAGGGAGTTTTGACGGGATCATCCTGGACTGGATGATGCCGGAGATGAGCGGCATCTCTGTGCTCGGCGAGCTGCGCCGTAACGGGATTACAACCCCCTGCCTGATGCTGACTGCCCGGGCAGAAGTAGAGGACCGGGTCGCGGGACTGGATACCGGCGCGGATGATTATCTGTCCAAGCCGTTCAATACCAGTGAACTGCTGGCCCGGCTCCGCGCGATTATCCGCCGCCATGAAGTATACGCGCCGGAGACCGTCCGCTTCGGTGATCTGACGCTGGATAAAGGCACCATGGATTTGCACTGCCGGGAGGCTTCTGTCAGGCTGGGAAACAAGGCATTTCGCCTGATGGAGATGTTGATGGAAAATCCGCATCGTGTTTTTACTGTCGATCAGCTGATCAACCGCGTATGGGGATGGGATAATGAAACGGAGATGAATCTCCTATGGGTAACCATTTCCCAGCTCAGAAAAAAACTTGCCGAACTGGGAACAAAAGCCGAAATAAACGCTGTCCGCGGCGTTGGGTATTCACTGGAGGAGGGACATTCCACAGATGATTCACAAGCTGAGGCTTAAGTTTATCTGGATCGCTATGGCCGCTCTGATGGCAGCGGTTATTCTGGTTGCTGCTGCGATCAATATCATGAACTGGCTGAATGTCCGCTCTGAAATCGGAGAAACCATTTCATTTCTTGCCGAATCAGACGGAATGATTTCCCTGGAAAAAGCCAATGAGTGGGCCGGAAAGAACAAACACAGGAAAAATGTCCTGACACAATCAGTGTATTTTATCGGAAGAACAGGACAGGACGGGGCTCTGCAAGTCGTTAATCAGGGACGAATGGAAACCATAAACCGGGAGGAAGCGGAGAGCTTGCTGGAACGCGCCGCTCATTCAGGCAGGGAATCCGGATTTGTGGATGATTACTGCTTTCAGCAGTTTATTTCCCGAGGAAATACGACCTCATGGATCTTTCTGAACTGCGAAAGTTATCTGACCGCCTCGCATAATTTACTTCTGTTTTCCGCTGTCATCTGTATTGTTGGAATCCTTCTTTCGCTTCTGATCGTTTCCCTGCTCAGTAAAAAGGCTGTTCAGCCATTTATCCGTAATGAACAGAAACAGAAACGATTTATTACGGACGCCAGCCACGAACTGAAAGCACCTTTGGCTGTTATCTCTGCCAACATGGATGTGCTGGCCCTGAAGGATCAGACTAATCCCTGGATCGACGGTACCCGAAACCAGGTCGCTTCGATGCGGACCCTTGTGGAAGATATGGTCTATCTTTCCAGGGCAGATGAAACAGACAGACCAATGGAATTGAAAGATCTTAATCTGAAGGATATTGTTCTGGAAACAGCGGAGCCTTATCAGGCGATGGCAGAATTCCAAAATAAAACTTTTCAATGTCAAGCAGAAAAAGACATCCCAGTCAGAGGTGATGAATCTGCTCTTCATCGAGTTGTGTCCATTTTGTGTGACAATGCTGTCAAGTATACGCCTGATGGCGGAACGATTTATCTGAGGGCATATCGTGATGGCAGGGATGCTGTCATTGAGACAGAAAATCCTCCTGCACAACCCCTGCCAGAGGAAAACTGTAACCGGCTGTTTGATCGTTTCTATCGGGCAGACGAAGCCAGAAGCCGTGATAAGCAGAACGGCTATGGGATTGGTTTGTCCATAGCACAGGCAGTGATTGAAAGACATGATGGCAATACAATTGCCAGATTGACTTCAAAAAACACGCTGTTGATACGTGCAACTATTCCATTGGATAGATGATTACAGTATCAATACTCGGATCCTTTTTCTCCCGAAGTATCTAATAAAAGTGTACCTCCGTATCAGTTGCTTCGTTTCTTTCGTGAACAGGATCAGAGCTGCGTGATCTCAATCCGAT
>DAIMGK010000242.1:2841-4326 GCA_036723985.1 Flexilinea sp. | reverse complement strand
CGCCATTCAGGTGCATGGAGGTTACGGTCATCTCTGCTACAGCATGCTGATCGTCTACCTCTACAATCCTGCATCCCGGGATCGTGCTGTCATATGATCCCGCTCCCAGATGCCGGATAACCAATCTTTTCAAGGAATTTATGAGCGCTGCGGCGCTCTTTTTTCTACCGCTTTTGGTGCTGAGATGGTATAATGCTCCTGCTTCCCACGACTGGGAGGTATCTGGAAAAATGATCCGTCATGCTTTGAATTGACGAAAAACAGAAAGCGAGGGACTCCAATGGCACAGTTTGACGGAAAAGTTGCTGTTGTCACCGGTGGCGCGCACGGGATCGGAAAGGCGATCGCGGAAGCTTTTACCCATGAAGGTGCTACTGTTCACATTATTGATATCCAGCCTGGCAGCTGGTTCGCCGGGGACGTTTCGGACAAGACCACATTGGAGCGTTTCGCAGCGCATGTAATTGAACAGAGCGGCCATGTTGATTTTCTTATCAATAACGCTTTGCCGCTGATGAAGGGCATCGATGAATGCTCCTGGGAAGATTTCAGTTATGACAAAGCTCATGATCTATCATGGGGAACATGGGTGGACTTTGGGATGAGTGTTGAGGAGAAGAATGCATGACGAACCAAGATATAATGCAGATTGCAATGAAACAATCCGCAGAGGATATGGGATGCAGGGCAGAAGGCTTCCTGCTTCCGAATAATACCATCGTTCCGTTCCATTTGGGGGCGAAAGCAAGAGAGTACCTGAAGCTTCCGATTTCCTGCAACCTGGTGTCGTACGGCAACAACATAGTTGCTGCGACAACGGATGAGGTGTCTGGAATTGTCTCTGAGTACCTTGGCAGATATGAGTTTTATCACTGCTTTGAAACACCAAACATGCACTGGCTGAATGAACGCCTGGCTGAAAAGGGACACAAAGTCTGCTTTATGGCGGAATATTATCTCCCGGATGTGAACAGGATTCCTGATGAGGCCTGCAGTTATGAAACAAGGCTGCTTGAGCAGACGCATTTCGCGGAGCTGTATCTACCCGAATGGAGTAATGCCCTATGCAAGGACAGGAAGCAACTGGATGTATTGGGCATCGGAGCCTATGATCAGGGGAAATTGGTGGGGCTGGCGGGCTGTTCTGCAGACTGCGATGATATGTGGCAGATCGGAGTGGATGTGCTGCCGGAATACAGACGACAGGGTATCGCTTCCGCTTTGACCGGCAAACTTGCAAAGGAGATCCTCGCCCGCGGGAAGGTTCCCTTCTATTGCTCCGCATGGTCAAATATCCGATCTGTCAGAAACGCCATCAAGAGCGGCTTTTTGCCGGCATGGGTAGAAATGACCGTAAAACCGTCCGCAAAGGCGGACGAAATGAATGCGGATCACGAATAACGATTTCGGTTTGCAGGAAACAAACAGATAAAGACCTTCCGAGAAACGGTTCCTTCTCGGTGCCTCCCCTGTGTAAGGGGAGGT
>DAIMGK010000242.1:1068-2831 GCA_036723985.1 Flexilinea sp. | reverse complement strand
GAAATGCGGTAAAGAGCGGTTTTATTCCTGCATGGGTTGAAATGACGGTCAAACCGGCGAGCATTGTTGAGGATATGAACAAAACTGACGAGGAAAAGTGTAATGTTTGAAAATGTGTACTTCATAAATGGTACAGCCTATGCCGGCAAATCCACCATAGTTCACCTTCTGGCGGAGAAATACGGTGGCATTGAATGTGGAGAGAACTATCATAATCAGCTTCTGCCGGGACTCAGCAGAGATGAATTTCCCAATCTAACATACACCAGGGACATTGAGGACTGGCATGACTTCATCCGCAGAACACCCGAGGAATATGAATCGTGGTTTGATCATGTCGCCAGGGAGTGTGAGACGCTGGAACTGAGGATTTTACCGAATTTGGCCAGTCAGGGAAAACCGGTATTTGTGGATACCAATATTTCATTAGGGACACTGAAAACGATGGCCAATCCGGGGCATGTTCTGATTATGCTGGCTGAACCCGGCATTTCAGTGCGTCGGTTTTTCGACCGTCCTGATCGTGAGAAGCAGTTCCTGTATCGATTGATTATGGAAGAATCTAATCCGGAGGCAGCGATGGAAAACTACCGGAAAGTGCTTGAACGGATTAATTCGCAGGAACGTTATGATCGATTTCTGCATTCCGGTTTCCCGGTAATCGTCAGGGATGAAAGCAGAAGCATCGAAGAGACACTTTCACTGGTTCAAAATAGCTTTGGATTGGAGTAAAGTACAAGATGAAACCGTTTAAATTGAGAATCGCATTACTACAGTTGCTATCGAAATCATGATGGATTACGAACAGGAACGAATCATGACATTGGGAGAGCTGACGCCGGAATGGTGGATCTGATATTTGATTCGTTATCAATCAAACATAGCTCGTAAGGTTGTTCTGGGAGGATGAACAGCGTGACAAAGATTAAGCAGAAGCATCTGAACAGGCAGGAGTGGTACACCGATTCGGATCGCGACTTTGTGTGCCTGTATCACAGAGATGAGCATTTTCGGGGCGGAATCGGATTGATCACTTTCACAGGTTTGGAAAAACCTGATCTTGTGGAGACTCCTGAAGGGCCACTCTGTATTGCGGATAAAGGATACCAGTGGCTTGAACTCGTGCCGGAGGACGGGCATTTTGCCCTGACCGCCATGTTCCGTGATGATATCCTGTTTCAACAGTACATCGATATCACACTTCTCAATGAAGTGGATAAAAAGGGTGACGCCGTATTCTCCGATTTGTTACTGGATGTTGTTGTGCTGCTCGATGGAACACCGCGAATCGTAGACAATGAAGAATTGGATGCTGCTTTGGCTGACGGAGCCATTACTCAGGATCAGTATGATCTTGCCAGACATACAGCGAATAAAGTGATGGATATCTGGCTTGCGAATAAACCGCTGATTACAAAGAAACTGTATGAATACAGGGCTCTTTTCGATGAACATGACTGATCCGATATATGCGGGGAATCCCTGACCTTGCAGGGTGAAACGATGGAGGATGATGAATATGACAACCCTTGAAGCCATTGATGCACGGCATTCGGTTCGGGCCTACAGGAATGAACCGATCGCTGACGAAACTCGTCAGCAACTGAACTGGTATGTGGAGAAATGCAATCAGGAATCGGGACTTCACTTCTTTATTCGATATGATGATCCTAACGGATTTGATTCCCGGCTGGCCCATTACGGCAGTTTCAGGAATGTGAAGAACTATATCGTCCTGGCCGGGAAGAAAGATTCCGACTTTG
>DAIMGK010000242.1:0-998 GCA_036723985.1 Flexilinea sp. | reverse complement strand
AGAACTGATTCCGGACGGAGAAACGCTTTGCATGGTGATCGCCCTTGGCTATGGCGAAACGCAGGGCAATGCCCGGAAAAGCAAAACAATGGAAGCCGTGACGGAATCGGGATCAGATCAGGCATGGTTTGCAAAGGGTATTGACGCGTCCCTGAAAGCGCCAACCGCTGTCAACCAGCAGAAATTCGCCTTCAGCATCCGGGACGGAGAACCATTTATACGCGTCAAAGGGATCGGTTCCTATACAAAAGTTGATCTGGGGATTGTTGCCTGTCATTTTGAACTTGCATCCGGGAAAGTGGTGCAGCATTGATTACAGAAGGAAAGAAGAGAAGAATCAATTCCTTCCATGCCATATGGAACCGGATCAACTGACCATCTTCGGAGAGAAACTGCCATGATCATCAACACCGGTCAGCGTACAGACATCCCCGCTTTTACAGCCGATGGTTCGTCAATCGGCTGAAGGAAGGGTTTGTGCTGGTACGCAATCCATCACTGTTCCGTTCCATTACGTTGGTAGGCGGATAATGCAGGAACATGATAAAACGGCTGTAACCGTCTTTTCTGGCTGCCTCAAAGGAAACTCTCAGGCGCTCCATTTCCCGTTCAATACGTTTTATTGCATATGATTCCGCAACACCATCCCAGCCAACGATCTTGTTTTTCCGCACATAAAACGGTCCTTCGAATGTGTATCCCTTGCTGCCAACAATAGCATAATCCTGGTAAGAAGCATAGTTATTCTGAAGAAAAAACAGTTACCCTGCGAACTGCTGGTTCAGTGCATCTGTCTTCTTTGCGTCCCAGAACATATCATGATTCCCGCGAAGCGGGATTTTCTTTCCGGGCAGTGAGCAGATATATTCCATATCCTTCTCACATTCCGGAAGCTTTCTGCCCCAACTGTGATCGCCGACCAGGACCAGCGTATCCTCCGGCTTGATCAGCTTTTCGCAGTTCTTTCTGAACTTTGCTTCATGATCTTTCCAGGCCGG
>DAIMGK010000241.1:0-6802 GCA_036723985.1 Flexilinea sp. | reverse complement strand
GCTATAAACCTGTCCCATAAGGTACGGACTTCGTCCGATCAGATTCGGGACAGGAGCTGCGCCCCCCCATACCCCCGCATAATTGTTATCAGGCTCTTAATAAGACTCACACGCTTTCGAAGCGCTCATCTTCATAAAATTATATCCTTTTTCTTGCAAAATAAATGAATATTCATATAATAAATAGTGAAATTTATTTGATCGGGATACAGCCTCCTGATCGGGATATCAGGTTTCAGAATGATCACAAATTTTGTGATGAATGAAGCCGGATTTGCTCCCGTGACATTTCATACCCGGCTGGGACATCATTCGGATCAGAAAATATGAAAGGGAAAAATCAAATGAAGGATAAAATTACTGATTTTTTCAGTTCACGGCTCGGTATCATTATCACCGGCGCTGTGATCGGTATTCTCGGGCCGACGCTTCAGAAATTCGGCAATCCGAAGAATATGGGCGTCTGTGTCGCCTGTTTTGAACGGGATATTGCCGGTGCGCTCGGCCTGCATCGCGCGGCTGTTGTGCAATACATCCGTCCCGAGATCATCGGGTTTGTTCTCGGATCTCTGATCGCCGCGCTGCTTTTCAATGAATTCAAAGCCCGCGGCGGTTCCGCACCGGTCGTCCGCTTCATTCTCGGCTTTTTTGCCATGACCGGAGCGCTGGCGTTCCTCGGGTGCCCCTGGCGTGCCTGGTTCCGCTTTGCCGGAGGAGATATGAACGGCGCGGTGGGCCTGATCGGCCTGGCTGCCGGGATCCTGATCGGTATCCAGTTCCTGAAGAACGGGTACAACCTGGGCCGCAGCCACAGCTGCAAAAAATCCGCCGGCTGGGCTTTCCCGGGGATCATGATCGTGCTGCTTTTCCTTGCCGTCACGCAGCCCCGTTTCGGTGCTGACGGCGCGGGCCCGATCTTCAACAGTGAAAGCGGACCCGGGTCCATGCACGCTCCCCTGATCATCTCACTCTGCGCGGGTTTGATCATCGGATTCATTGCCCAGCGTACCCGTTTCTGCACTGTCGGAGCAATCAGGGATGTGGTCATGTTCCGTGATACTCATCTCATCAGCGGTGTTTTGGCTTTGGGCGTATTCGCTTTCCTGACCAACCTGGTTTACGGACAGTTCAAGTTCGGTTATCAGGGGATGCCGATCTCACACAGCAATCTTATCTGGAATCTGCTGGGCATGATCCTTTCCGGGCTGGCTTACACACTGGCAGGCGGCTGTGCCGGACGTCAGCTTTTCCTTGGCGGTGAAGGTGATATGGATGCCGGCATTTTTGTCCTCGGCATGATCACCGGTGCGGCGTTCAGCCACAACTTCGGTCTTGCCGGTTCCGCGGACAGTGTCGTGGACGGTGTCGTGAAAGTCGGCGGTATTTCGAAAAACGGCATGATCGCTGTCTGTTTCGGGCTGATCGTCTGTGTGATCATCGGTCTGACCAACCGCGACAAGGTTGACTAAGGAGGACAAAATGGCAAAAGAAGTTGACGCCCGCGGGCTTTCCTGTCCGCAGCCGGTATTCCTGACGCTGAAAGCGCTGGAGGAAGGGAATTTCCCGGTCATCGTAACGGTAGACAATCCTACCGCGAAAGCGAATATCCGCCGCATGGCGCAGGGTAAGAAATACAAGGTCAATATCGAGGAAAAGGGCGAGGATATCGTCCTGACGATCTCAAAGTAAATTGGAAAATGTAAGAAAACTTCTCCGCGGATGTGGGGAAGTTTTTTTATTTTGTTATCGATGTTCATGAATCAGGGTAAAATGAATCAGATATGTAAAGAGGAACGACTGATGATCTATATGGACAACGCGGCGACATCATGGCCGAAACCGGACTGTGTGACGGAAGCGGTCACCGGCGCCATCCGAAATTATGGCGGAAACCCGGGACGGGGCGGACATCGTCTGGCGCTTGCTGCCGGTGAGCTGCTGTATGAGACCCGTGACCGCGCCGCGGCATTTTTCGGCTGCGATGACGCGTTCCGGGTAAGCTTCACCCAGAATATCACAATGGCGGTCAACCTGGTCCTGCGGGGTTTCCTTGATCCCGGTGACCATGTCCTGGTCAGTCCGATGGAACACAACGCTGTCATGCGGCCGCTGACGGCTTTGGGTATATCATATGATGTGATACCCGGCGGCATGGACGGAAAGATCGATCCGGCCGATATCCTGCCGCTGATCCGGTCCAACACAAAACTGGTCATCGTCTGTCACGAATCGAATGTAAACGGTGTTGTCCAGCCGATAAGAGAGATCGGTGAAACCGCGGCAAACAACGGGCTGTATCTTCTTGCTGACTGTGCCCAATCCGCGGGACATCTCCCTTTGGATATCGAAAAGGATCACATCGACTTTTTATGCTTTACGGGACATAAAGGGCTGCTGGGTCCCATGGGTACCGGCGGCGTCCTGTTTGGAATCAGGGTCGATATTGAAAAGGTCCGCCCGCTGGTTTACGGCGGGACGGGAAGCCTTTCGGACAGCTTTGCCCAGCCCGGATTTCTCCCTGACCGTTTTGAAAGCGGGACACAGAATGTCTGCGGTCTGGCGGGCCTGAACGCGGGCATCCGCTGGATCGAAGAGCAGGGAATTGACGCGCTTTCCGCCCGGGTCATGGAGCTTATGCGTGCTCTGAAGGATGGACTTGCCGGGATCCCCGGTGTAACGCTGTATTCCGGGGAAGGTCATGCCCTGTCCCTGACGATCGACGGAGTCGATAACGGGACTGCCGCGGTGGCGCTGGAGGAAAAACACGGTATCATGACCCGGATCGGCCTGCACTGCGCGCCTCTGGCGCATAAGACGCTGGGCACCTTCCCTGATGGTACGATCCGTTTTGCCCTTTCTCCCTTCTCAACAGAAGAGGAAGTATCTGCCTGTATACAGGCATGCGGTGAATTATGGAAAACGAAATGATCCTGCTGGTCCACACATCCGGACATGCCTTCAGCATTGAAAAAGCGCTGAAGAAACGCGGTATTGGCTGCCGTCTGACTCCCATTCCGCGGAAAGTCAGTTCGGATTGCGGGATCTGCCTGCGTTTCGATCCCAAAGACCTCGCGTTCGTCGAATCCTTTGTGAAGACACTGCCCTTTGAAATTCAGGGGATCATCTCCGGGACGATCTGAGCCGGACAGAAGGCAGGACAGATACTGTGATCATTACAGAAAATACGAAAGAATTAATAAAATATTTCCCGAAAAGTCCTGTGATTTCCATCGCCGGGGCAGGCGGAAAAACCACGCTGATGTTTCTTCTCGCCGGGCTGCTGGCTCAGCCCTGTGTGGTTACGACGACAGCAAAGGTCGGGGAAAATCAGATAAAGAGGGCTGATATTTGTCTTGAATACAAAGCATTTCCGCAGGAAGATCCAGTAAAAATAATGTGGGTCTCACCCTCCCTGGAACCTGCCGGCGGGAAGATATCCGGATTTGATATGACCTCGTTTCATACATTAGCCTGTATCTGCGGAGAGCGGCATTTTGCCCTGGTCAATGAAGCGGATGGGGCAGCCTGCAGGCATATCAAGGCTCCCGCGGAGCACGAACCTGCGATCCCGCCGGAATCGAATGTGTGTATTTATTGCGTGGGGCTGGATGTGCTCGGAAAACCGCTGAATGACGAAAATGTTCACCGTCCGCGGATCTTTTCTGAATTGACCGGTATTCCGGAGGGGGCGGCAATTGACGCGGAAAGTATCCTGAAGTTGCTGGAGCATCCGAAGGGCGGCCTGAAAAATATGCCGGAAAACGCGCTGAAGATCGCGTATCTGACGCATACCGATACCCGGGAACGGATGGGTGCCGGTAAATGGATATCGGAAAACCTGAAAAAATATGATATCATGTGTATCAGCTGTCAGAAGCTGACAATATGATGAGGTGAAAATGAAGCGAAAACAGATCATTGCGATTCGGGGAGCGGGAGATTTGGCATCAGGGATCGGGCTGCGGCTTTGGCGCTGCGGCTTTCCGGTGATTTTTTCGGAACTGCCTGTTCCGCTTTGTATCCGGCGCACGATTGCTTTTTCCAGTGCCGTTTTTGACGGAAACGCAAAGGTGGAGGAAGCGGAGAGTATCCTGATCCATGATATCCGGGAAGCGGAAAAAACATGGGAAAGCGGGAAACTGCCCGTGATCGTCGATGGTTCAGCTGAAAAAGTTTTATCGCTGAAACCGGAAGTCCTGGTGGACGCACGCCTGATCAAGACGTATCGTGAAGATACGCATTTGTCGGATGCGCCGCTGGTGATCGGAATGGGGCCCGGTTTCACCGCGGGGAAGAATGTTCACTGTGTGATCGAAACAAACCGCGGACATGATCTGGGCCGTGTTTTTTGGACCGGTGAAGCGGAACCCGATACAGGCATTCCGGGGACGATCAAAGGGGAAGGGATCAAACGGGTTGTGAAATCGCCCTGCGCCGGCGTTTTTAAACCTGTCGTTGAGATTGGGGATTCTGTTCAGGCTGGTGACATCATCGCCTATGTTGATGAAACGGAGATCCGTGCGCAGCTTTCCGGGATCGTCCGAGGCATCATTTATCCGGGGATAACCGTATGGGAAAAGCTGAAGATCATGGATATCGATCCCCGCGGGAACCGGAGCCATTGTTTTACGGTTTCCGATAAAGCCACGGCCCTCGGCGGCGGCGTCCTGGAAGCGATCCTGACCAGATTTTGAAATGGAATAATAATTTATCCGGAGAGAAAATATGAAACTTCTTTACGCTGAAGATGAACATGCACTGTCCGAGGCTGTCGTAGATATCCTGACCTACAATAAGTATATCGTCGACGCGGTATATGACGGTGAAGCCGCTTACGATTACGCCATCGAAGGAGACTACGACGGTGTGATTCTGGATATCATGATGCCGAAGATGGACGGACTCGAAGTCCTCACCGAATTGCGGAAAAAGGGCTATAAAAAGCCGATCCTTCTGCTGACGGCAAGATCCCAGGTAAGTGACCGGATCAAAGGCCTGGACGCGGGGGCGGACGATTATCTGCCGAAACCTTTTGATATGGGTGAACTGCTTGCGAGGATACGGGCAATGCTTCGCCGGCAGGAGGAGTTCCGGTCAGACCAATTAACATTTGACGATCTGACCCTGGACCTGCAGACCGCGGAACTCTCCTGCGGTCAGAGATCCGTGATCCTTCCGAAACAGGAATACAGGCTGATGGAACAGCTGATGCTGAACCATTCCGTTTATCTCTCATCAGAAGATCTGCTCATCAAAGCCTGGGGCTATGACACGGATACGGATATCAACAGCGTCTGGCTGTATATTTCCTATCTCCGCAAACGGCTCGCTTCCATTGGTTCCGATATACAGATCATTTCCAAACGAAATTTCGGGTATAAACTGGCAAGATCCTTATGATGAAAACGCTCCGCCGGAAATTTGTATTCTTCGCGATGGCTGCTGTCACCGTACTGCTGCTGGTATTGATCGTGGCTATCAACGGCCTGAACTGGTACTTAAGCCAGCACCGTGAAGACGCCATCATGACAGAACTGGTCAGCGCGGACGGTATGTTTGACAACAGGGATTTTCGCGGCAGACCGCCGGCATTTTCACCGGCTGTCCCTTTTTCTCCTCCGCCTAACGATAACCCGATGCGCTCGACGCCGTTTTTTATCGTTGAAACAGATGTGAATGGAGGGATCCTTCAAACAAATGTGGACCGGATCTTTTCCATGGAGAGCGATGACGCTGAAGCGTATGCCCTGAAGGTGCTTCAGAAAGGTACTCCCTCCGGCCAGATCGACGGTTATATGTACAGAGTAAAAGAAACGGAAAACGGGAAAAAGCTCTTTTTTATGGACATATCAAGGCAGCGGGAAAGCTTATTGGTGACACTCTCCGTTTCCGTGACCATAGCCGTGTTCAGCTGGCTGATCGTTCTGGTATTTGTGATCCTGATCTCCGGCCGTGTGGTACATCCGATCATCGCGGGAATGGAGAAACAGAAGCGGTTTATCACCGACGCCGGCCATGAGCTGAAAACCCCGCTTGCGATCATTCAATCCAATAATGACGCCATGACACTCATCCATGGCGAGAACAAATATAACCGGAACATCAAATCACAGGTCCTGCGCCTCAACGACCTGATGTCCAATATGCTGACGCTTGCCAAACTGGATGAAGAGGTGGAAATACCGATGGAGATGCTGGATGTCAGCGCGCTTGCGGCGGAGATCCTGCCGGTGTACCGGGACACTGCCGAAACAAAAGGGCTGCATATGAAATTTGAGATCAAACCGGATATCATTCTCAAATCAAACCGTGATTCCCTGACAAAACTGATCACGATCCTGCTGGATAACGCGATCAAGTATACAAGCGAAAACGGTGAGATCAGCTTTACCTTGGACAAGGCTTCCGGACATGTGAGGATCACGGAAGAAAACAGCTGCGAGATCGATCCGGATATCGATCCGAATCAGCTTTTTGAACGTTTTTACCGCGGTGACAAAGCAAGGACACAGCAGGCCACCGGCTCCGGTTTCGGCATCGGTCTCTCCGTCGCCCATTCCATCTGCGATTCACTGGGCGGCAGGCTCTCCGCTGAATTCCCCTCCGAAGGAAAGATCCGCTTTACCGCGATCCTGTAACGCCCTTGTTATCGTTCGCGGTCCACATAAGGCGCCCGCCGCCGGACCGGACCGCGAAAGCCCCTCTTTGAGGAGCGGACATCGTCCGATCGATTCGAAGCGGGTACCGCATCCATCCGGTCTTACGCAATATCTTTATAAGGGGTGCCGGGGTCCACGCGTGA
>DAIMGK010000240.1:0-6825 GCA_036723985.1 Flexilinea sp. | reverse complement strand
TAAGGTATGGACATCGTCCGGTAAGATTCGGGACAGGAGCTGCGCCCCCCATACCACCGCTTAAGAAGGTATCAGTCTCTTAATAAGACTCACACGCTTTCGCGGTGGTCACCTTTTAAGCCGGATGTCTGGTGCTGAGCCAGTGGAGACGGTTCTGCTGCCCTGCACTGCGCAGACGATCAGCTTACCTTCATTTTGCTGCAGAAAGGAACGCAGCGAGTCAGCGAAAACCGTCCCCGTTGACTCATAAATAAATTTTAATTGTCAGCGCGGTTGTAACCGTTTTTCATCAGTTTGCTGGATTCCAGAAGCACTTTGTTCAGCGTGTCGATGGTCTGTTCTTTCGCCATGGCGCAGAGCTTTTCATTCGCCTCGGCAATCAGGCTGTAATCACCGCTCTCTATCATTTTCCGGTCATATTCCCGGATGATCTGCCGGCCCTTTGCCTGCATCGATTTATGATAGCGTTCGATGAGCTGGATACAGGCGCCGTAGCTGTGATCCGCCAGCGCGTCGATCAGGCGGCTGCCCCAGTAAAAGTTCTCCGTGGACGTGTCCAAAGTCACATCGCTGAGGTATTTCGGCATTTTCGGCACGTTTGTGTAAACGGGCAATACACTGCTGAAAGTGGTGGAACCGAAGCAGATCCATTCAATCCCTTTCAGCGGATCCGGAACATCGCTGCGGATCTGGCAGATGGATGTGACGCCGGTGCGGTTGATGCCGATGGAGCGGTAATGGCCGCGGCTGCCGGTGTCATGGTTTAAGTAAGGGTTATACGGCGTTCCCTGATAATGGCCGGAGAGCATGTATTTCACGTCTTCGGGTGTGACTTTGCGGTCGGGAACGAGGGACCAGGGGATGTTTTCGCTTTCCGGCGTGAATTCCGCGTCTTCCCCATCCCAGCGATGGGAATACGGGGTGAGAAAACGTCCCATGAACCAGGCCCGCGGGGTATTGTAGACATGGTCGAAATCTGTATGGGAGCCGAAAATATCCCGGGGGTTGAATTTCCCGTTCCGGTTCAGATCCAGGTGGTTTTCCGCGATGAATTCCCGCAGGTCCGCTGAGCACAGGTGGGCTTTCTTTTCTCCGAACGCGTCATCCAGGTCGAAGGCATCCATGCCGAACTGGTTCGGGTTGATAACGACCTCGTCATCCGGTACCCGCCGGGCGATCCAGTGATGTCCTCCTATGGTTTCCAGCCACCAGGCTTCGTTTTCGTCGTTGAAGGCGATACCGTTCATCTCATAGGTCCCGTATTGTTCCAGGAGGGAGGCGAGACGGAGAACGCCTTCACGGGCGCTGCGGATGTAGGGCAGTACCAGCACGATGATGTCCTCTTCCCCGATGCCGCCGGGGATCTCTTTCTGACGGCCTTTGGCTTTCTGCAGCTCCACCAGCGGGTCAGCTGCCAGCACGAGGGAGTTGGTGGTGATGGTTTCGGTGGCGGTCATGCCGACATTCGCTTCATTGATGCCGGTGGCTGCCCAGATCCCCCGTTGGGGATCAACACTGGGAGAGCAGGTATAACGGAGCGGATCATCGGGCAGTTCGATCTCCACGTGAGAGAGGACGCTTTTGTATTTCCGGGGCTGGTTTTTGGGTTCTGTGACGATCATCCTTTTTACATCAAAATGTCCGTCGTCCGTACGGGCGACCATGGTGGAACCGTCATTGCTGGCATTTTTGCCAACGAGTATCGTAGTGCAGGACATAGGTTCAAACCTTTCTGGTGTTCTTTATTGATATTTTTCCGCCGGCAAAGCCGGTGGTGTAGCGGGCCGTTATCTGTTTTCTGAGACGGATAACAGACATCAGGCAGGATTATATTCCAATTTCCGGACCTTTGCAATGATTCCCGGAAGAAGCATTGTTAACGTATAACCATAACCATAATGCCGGGGTCTGTCCTTTCATGGGACTGTCCCCGCGCAAGCCCATATACTGTGACCTATATCAAAATGGGGAATTTTATATTGTGTCCACGAATTCAATAAAAGCCTGATTGGCGACCATGACTTTATCGGGAGCGAGCAGGAGCCGGCCGGGCGGGAGCCAATGTACGAGGCTTTTCCGCTCCAGGTGACGCAGTTCCCGTCGGAAAACCATGCGCATTTCCTCTCCGAAGCGTTCCCGGAAATGTTCTTCCGTGATCCCCTCCCGGAGCATCCGCAGACCCAGCATCATCACATCCTGCATTTCCAAACGCTTTGTCTGGGGGATGATCTCTTCGGCTGCCGGAAACCGTTCACCGGAAGAATTGACCGCATGGATATAGTCTTCGATCCCGCCGGTATTGCGGATACGCTGATGCCCGATCCAGCCATGGGCGCCCGCGCCGAAGCCGTAGTAGGGAGCCACAAACCAGTATTGTTTATTATGCCGGCTTTCGGATGCGTCATCAAGCGCCCAGTTGGAGATCTCATAATGCCGGAATCCCTGTTCCGCGAGAAGGTCAGCCGCCTGTTCATACATCGCCACCGTCAGCTCTTCATCCGGCAAAGACAGCCGTCCCGCTTCCAGCTGCCGGCGCAGGGCGCTGCCCTCCTCCACGCTCAGGGCATACAGTGAAATATGCCGCACATCCATGTCAACGGCGGTACGCAGGGAACGATCCCAGCTTTCAGGCGTCTGTCCCGGATATCCGTAGATCAGATCCAGGCTGATATTCCGTATCCCGGCATTCCGCAGCTGTTCCACAGACAAAGCAGTCTGTTCCGGCGTATGCCGGCGGCCCATCCGCTTCAGTTCCTCCGGAATTGCCGACTGCATACCCAGGCTGACCCGGTTGATCCCCAGTTCCGCAAGGCCCGATGCGTATTCCGCTGTCACATCACAGGGATTGCATTCAAAAGTGATCTCCGCGTCCGCTGTCAACGTAAAAGTCTCCCTCAGGGTACGCATCAGATCCCCGGCCTGCCCGATATCCAGCCGGGATGGGGTCCCTCCGCCGAAATAGATACTGTGGACCGGGTTCTCCGCGTAAGGTTTCTGGCGTGCGATCTCGCTCTTCAATGCCGGGATGTAATCCGGGATCAGCCGCTCTCTGCCCGCGAAAGTATTGAAATCGCAGTAAAAACAGCGTGTCCGGCAGAAAGGAATGTGGATGTAAACCGAAGCAAACTCCATACATGAGATTATAACCGACAAAAGCGGGATATCGGGAACCGTCCACACTGTCTCACTTTTGTTAATTTCCGGAATCTTCAGAATAGATGGTACAATTAAAATCAAACAGAAAGCGAGGTTCTCAGGATGAAACGATTTGGTTATCCGGAATTTGATGAAAACGGAGTGCGAACACTCTGTACTTATGATAATGAATACAGCCATATGCTGATGGATGTCCGCGTCTATCGGATGAAGGCCGGGCAGAAGCTGACTTTCTGCCGTGAGGGAGAAGAGATCGCGGCGCTGCTCCAGAAGGGGAAGATCGTCCTCAGCGCGGGTGAACTTTCCATGACCTGCTCCCGCGAAAGTGTCTTCACGGAAAAGCCTTATGCCGCCCACGTGTGCACGGGGGATGCGATCACGGTTGAGGCACTGGAGGATGGTACGGAAGTGCTGATCCAGTGCACGCACAATGACAAGACCTTCCCGGCAAAACTGTATGGACCGGAAGATATTCCGTGGATCTACTCCGGCGCGAAGGGCAAATTCGGCAACACGGCCAACCGCCAGGTGAACACGGTCTTTGACTACGAGCACGAACCCTGGTCCAACATGGTCCTGGGTGAGGTGATGAACGACCGCGGCAACTGGTCCGGTTATCTTCCTCACTGCCATCCGCAGCCGGAATGTTATTATTTCCTGTTCGACCGTCCGGAAGGCTTCGGCGCCAGCTTCGTCGGCGATGAAGTGTACAAGAGCACGGACGGCAGTTTTTCTGCTATTCCCGGCGGTGAACTCCACCCGCAGGCAGTGGCTCCCGGTTTCCTGATGTATACCTGCTGGATGATCCGCCATCTGCCCGAAAAGCCCTGGCTGCAGACCGACCGCTGCGAGGATGAACGCTATGTCTGGATGCACAATGTCCAGTTCGTCAACCAGCCGGATATTCATTGATCAGCTGATACTTTCATTTTTTGACCATAAGGGTGTGGCTTAAGAAACCATGCCCTTTTTTATTTCTCTGTCAGATTTTTAATTGTGTTTAATTCTTCGGAAAAAGGTTTCTGCAAAAAGATAAAAGGTGAATGTTCCTCTGTCCGGTAAACATTCCGATTGCCGGTGTGATCATTGGAAACGGGGGGCGATCTTGATGAGGTTGATGATCAGCTGAGCGATAAAGATCCCGGAGGAGAGGACCCATGAGGCGAGGCGGATGTGCCTGTTTGACAGGTCACGCAGCGCGCGGGGAAAGGCGAAAATGCAGCTCATCAGGGGCAGCATCATGGGCAGGAGGTACTGGGTGGATTTCACCGCCACGAACCAGATCAGGTAAACAGAGACCACGACCCACCAGAGTCCCAGCAGGCGGTATGTCCACTGTTCCCTGCCGATAAAACAGGCTGTCACCAGGGACGCGATCAGGAAGAAGAAACAGAACATTTCCGTGAAATGGTCCTCGAAGGCAGGGTACCATTTCTTCCATCCGGGACTGTAATCGTTCTTCGGATCCGAGAAATCCCCGTTATAGCCGCTGCTCATTTCCCCGGTTTTTTCGCTGAGGATAGCGGCCATATTCTGCCGGGCATCTGCCCGGAACAGGAATGGATCAGCCCACAGGATGGTGATGACCATGATCAGGATAAATGCAGTTCCTTTCCAAAGGCTTTTCCGGAAAGTGATGTGTTTCCGGATGACTCCATAGAGGAGGTAAACAAACACTGCCAGGAAGAAGAAGAAACCGAAAAGCCGGGTCGCGGCGGATAAACCGACAAAAAAGGCGCTGAGGTAAAAGTTCCGGCCGTAACGGAGCCTGTCCCGCTGCATGAAATATAATGCCATGCAGACAAACAGAAAATTCAGCCCGTCCGGATGCCAGAAACCCTGGTTGTTCTGCAGTGTCCCCGGCGCGGTCAGTAAAAAGAGATAAACCGCCGAGCTCAGCAGCGGGTTCTCAAAGCGGGTCGTCATATACACCAGCAGCAGACAGCCCAGCATCAGCGGGACCACGGAAACCATGACCCGCAGTGTCGGGATCGTCAGGTCGATCCGTTCCATAAAGTCCGGACCGAGAGCCAGACGGATGGGATACATGAAGAAGGCAGATACCGCGTAAAACGGATAGCCGTAATGGTAATCCTCGTGGATATAATGGTGATAAAGTGTCTCGCTGAAATCAGCTCCCTTTGTCAGAACGTTTCCGAGGATCGGATAGATCACATATTCGTCCCCGTTATAGACCCAGAAATCATGCCAATCCCGGGTGCCTTTCCTGTTGGACGGCATCAGTACCAGGATATAGATCAGGCTGAGGATGAGAAGAATGACCAGCGTTTTTTTCTGTTTCGCGCTCAGATCCCGGATACGCGGAAAGAGGCGGTATTTCTCAAAAAGCTTTTCCTTCCGGAATGTGTCCCGGAAGGCTATATATATGATCACTGCCGCGGATAAAGTGATCTGAACTGCCCATAGGATCTGCGGCCGCAGGTTTTTGGGGATAAAAAGCCAGGAGAATTTGAATGCCCAGAGGCTGAAATAAAGCAGTGTCAGAGAAGCCCAAAAAACGAAATATGCCCGGTCGCCGGTGCAGAGAAATCTGTTCAGCCTTTCGCTGATTTTGCCGCCGGTCCTGATCTCACGCAGCAGCAATGACGCGAATCCGAGTGTCAGCAGTGCCGTGAAGAGTCCCAGCCCCCAGCGTCCGGCGGAATACCCGCCCAGCCAGGCGTTTTTGCTTTCGGATTTTTCCGCGAAAGTAAAAAACAGCGCTGTCAGCCCGCCAAAGGCCGACAGTGCCGTGAAGATGCGAAAATGTGAAGATCGTAACTTGTCTGAGTTTTTTGTGCCCATAGCAAAAAACGGCCTGTTATCAAGAGTTCAGAGTTTAGAGTTCAGATATTTATCTCCTGATCCTGAACTCTGAGCCACTGTCAATAATCAATAGCCTTCAAAAATAATTGAAATGAAGTGTCAACTTTAACCCCGAACAATAAACTCTGATCTCAAAGGACATTCATACTCGGACTCAGGGCAGGGTCTCCGGTGACACATATCTGAACTCTGATCTCTGATATTAAAGTTGTACGCTTTCGGATGATTCCGAACCGCCGCCGAGTGTGACGGTGAAGACCTTCTTCTCTGTACCCCGGTAGACCTCGATCTCGACTGTATCTCCGGGACTGTATTTGAACAGGCAGTTATAGAAGGAGCCGTTTTCTTCGATCGTATAATCTCCGATGCGGATAATGATATCATCGACCTGGATCCCCGATTTGTCAGCCGGTCCGCCTCTGGTGACTTCCATGACATAGACGCCGTACTGCGTCGGCAGCCGATAGGAGCGGGCCATCCGGGCTGTGATCTCTGCCCAGCGGATGCCGAGCACCGGACGGCTGAAGGAACCTTTTTCGATGATCTGTTCACTGATGAGTTTGGCAGTGTTGGAGGGAATGGCAAATCCCAGCCCTTCGGCTGTGGCGCTGCTGGTGCTGGAACCGCGGACGATCATAACATTGATCCCGATCACCTCGCCCGCCAGGTTTACCAGCGGCCCGCCGGAATTACCCTGGTTGATGGCCGTATCCGTCTGGATCAGGTTTTCCATCTGATAACCGCCGGATGATTCCAGAAAACGGCCTGTGGCGCTGATCACGCCGGACGTCACTGTGTTTTTGAAGTTGCCCAGCGGCGACCCGATGGCGATAACGGTCTCTC
>DAIMGK010000239.1:0-6850 GCA_036723985.1 Flexilinea sp. | reverse complement strand
GTCGAGAGAGAGCTTCCTCAGGGTACAGGCCCCTTCGGGTACAGCCCCCGACTGCTGCGCCCCTCGGCCTTCGCCTCGGGATAACCGTCCCCGACGAAACGTCACCGACGGAACGGTACCTTTATTCCTCATACTCATAATCACAGAAAAATCTGTATTGATAAATCCGGTTAATGCTTGTATAATTATACAAGTATGAAAGTAAACGCAAACAACCTGCAGCGGCAGTATGAATTGTACGCACCGGAATTTGAGCGGAAAGCGCTGGAAGTCCTGCGGAGCGGATGGTATGTGCTCGGCGGCGAAGTTGCCGCATTCGAGAAAGAGTTCGCTTCATGGGTCGGGGCAAAATACTGCGTCGGCCTGGCAAGCGGGCTGGACGCGCTCTGGATCAGTTTCCGTCTGCTGGGGATCGGGCCGGGCGATGAAGTGATCGTCAGTTCAAACGCCTATATCGCCTGTGTCATGGGCATCACCATGAACGGGGCGTCGCCGGTTTTCGTGGAATCGGATCAATATCTGAATATTGACGCGGCGGCCATCGAAAAAGCCGTCACATCCCGGACCAAAGCCATCCTGGCAGTGCATCTTTTCGGACAATCCTGTGACATGACAGAAATCATGCGTATAGCCGAAAAATATGGCCTGCAGGTAGTGGAGGACTGCGCGCAGTCCCACGGCAACCACTGGCAGGGAAAGACCGTGGGGACTTTCGGAAGAATCGGCTGTTTCAGCTTTTACCCGACGAAAGGCTGCGGCGCCTTCGGTGACGGAGGCGCGGTGGTGACCGATGATGAAGAACTCGCCCGGCGGTTCCGCGTATTCCGGAATTACGGCAGCGAGAAGAAATACTACAATGAGGTGGTGGGCAGCAACAGCCGGCTGGATGAACTGCAGGCGGGGCTGCTGCGGGTCAGGCTTTCCCATATGGATGAGCTGAACGACGAACGCTGCCGCCTTGCTTCCCGGTATACGGCGGAGATCCGAAATCCGCTGATCCGTTGTCCGGAAGTCCGCCCCGGGGCGGACAGCACCTGGCATCAGTATGTGATCCGCTGTGAAAAACGGGACAGCCTGATCGAATACCTGGACCGTCATGAGATCGGCACCGTGATCCATTACCCGATCCCGCCCTATCTTTCCGATGCTTATGCCTGCCTCGGGATCTCCCGCGGGGCATTCCCGTATACGGAAAAGGCGGCGGAGGAAGTGCTCAGCCTGCCGATGTATAACGGCATGACTGAGGAGGAGCAGCAATACGTGATCCGGGTATTGAATTCCTTCACAGGGGAAGCGCTGTGAGCCTGATCCATCTGAGGCCGCTGCGGTCCGGGGATATCCCGGGGATGCTGGAATGGATGCGCGACCCGGAGATCAACCGCTGGTTCCGCTTTGACGCGGATCAGATGACAGAAGAAAAGGCGGAGAAATTCATACAGGAATCTTTTACGGAAACCGACCGCCATTACGCCATCGCGGACGAGTCCGATGAGTATCTCGGGACCATCAGCCTGGAAGAGATCGACCGGGAGAACGGACACGCGCTCTACGCGATAAGTCTCCGGTCCCGCGCGCAGGGCAGGGGGTTCGCGCTGGAGGCGACAAAGGAATTACTGCGGATCGCATTTGAAGAACTGGGGATGGAGCGGGTCTATCTGAATGTCATTTCGGATAATTACCGCGCCCGCCGTCTTTATGAAAAGGCGGGTTTCCGCTATGAGGGCTGTTTTCGCCGGCATCTCCGGCTGCGCGGGGAATGGCATGACTGGGTATGGTATTCGATTTTGAAGGATGAGTGGAATGTCAGAAACGATTGAAGTCAAAATGCTGAAGTTTTCAGAAAAAGGGGATGAACGCGGCCGTCTGGTGATCGTTGAAGGAGGGCAGGATGTTCCCTTTGAGATCAAACGGGTCTTTTATATTTTCGGCTCCGATCCGAACGTGGTCCGCGGCAGGCACGCGAACCGGCGCTCGGAATTTGTTCTGATCAATGTCGCCGGGACCAGTAAAGTGCGTGTGGTGGACCAGTCGGGGAATGAAATGATCATTTCGCTCAACCGTCCCCATACCGGCGTTTATCTGCCCGCCATGGTCTGGAAAGACATGTTTGATTTCAGCCCCGATTCCGTCCTTCTAGCCCTGTCCAGTGAGCATTATGACCCCTCGGAATATATCCGGGATTTTGACGAGTTCCTGAAGGCGGCAAAAGGCGTCAAACCTCGTGTAGTCAGGCCGAAGCGGAAGAAGACCCCTGAAGGCAAAAAGAATGGCGAAGCTTAGCATCATTATTCCGGTTTATTTCAACGAACAAAACCTGCAGCCGCTTTATGAAGATATCCGGGAGAAGATCATCGAGCCGGGGCTTTTTGATTATGAGATCGTCATGGTGGATGACGGTTCCGGGGATAACAGCTGGGCGGAGATGGAAAAGCTCGCTGCCCGGGATAAGAACATCAGCATCTATCATCTGTCCCGGAATTTCGGTTCCCATGCGGCGATCCTCTGCGGGCTGGAGCACTGCAGCGGGGACTGCGCCGTGATCAAGGCCGCGGATCTGCAGGAACCGACGGAACTGATCCCGGAGATGTACCGGCGCTGGCAGGAGGGCAATAATGTCGTCCTTGCCGTCCGGGAGGGCAGGGATGAATCCGCTTCCACGAAGGCTTTCGCGAATTTTTATTACTGGATGGTCCGCAAATTCGCGCTCAAACAGATGCCGAAAAACGGTTTCGATATTTATCTGATCGACCGAAAGGTGATCGATGTGCTCAGCCTGATGGACGAAAAAGATTCCGCACTGACCGGACAGATCCTTTGGAGCGGGTTCAAAACAGCGGAAGTGCCGTACACCCGGCAGGCCCGCACCATCGGAAAGAGCCGGTGGACGCTGAGCAAGAAGATCCGGCTGGTGATGGATACGCTGTACAGCTTTTCCACCGTGCCGATCACCGTCGTAACAATGGTGGGGGCGCTGGCATTTATCGTCTCCCTGGCCTGGGCGCTGGTGGTGTTTATCAATAAGATCGCCGGAAATATCCCTGTCTCCGGTTTTACCACGATGTTTATTTTCCAGCTGTTCAGCTTCGGCATCACCATGACGACCCTCGGCGTGATCGGCGGTTACCTCTGGCGTACCTTCGACGCTTCCCGGAACCGCCCCATCTATATCATCGAAAAAGAACACAGCCAAGACCATCAGCCGGAAAAACGGTCCGGACGGGACAGGCAGAATGAGTCAAGAGGGAAGCTTTGAGTAAAAACAGTCCTTCCTATATCGCGAATGCCAAAACTGCCGCAGAGGGGAAAACCGGCTATGAACAGATCATTAAAGATTTTGACCGCGGCCCTGAGATCAATACGGCGCTCCTGTTCCGGATCCTTGCTGACAACAAAGATACGGAGTATGGCAGAAAGTTCGGCTTCGCGGAAATAAAAACCGTCGAAGATTATCAGAAACGTGTCCCCGTGATCGTTTACGATGATATCAAAGAATATGTCACACGGATGGAAAACGGCGAAAAAGATATCCTGACCGCTTATCCCTGCACTCATTTCAATGAGACTTCAGCCACATCCGGTGAACCGAAACATATCCCGATGACGAAGCAGCAGTTCGGGGCCTTTTATAAATACAACAAGCTGTATGTGGATGGGCTGAAAGCGGTGTTCCTGGATCCCGCGTGGATGGAAGGACGGGCATTCTGTACGGCGGAGGGCAGACACCATACCCTTCCTTCCGGCCTGACTGTCGGGGATGCTTCTTCTGTCATGGCGGATTATATCCGGGGCGGAAAAGAAACCCTCGGCACTTTGATGGAGACCATTTTCACTTCACCGATCGAAGCGACCCTGCCGGTCCCTCATACCGATACCCGCTATGTCCATGCCCGCTTTTTCCTGATGGACCGGGACGTTACCGGGATCATCTGCGGTTTTTACAGCGTGGCGATGTGCTACCTCAAGTATATCGCCGATAATTATGAACTGCTGATCGATGACATCGAAAAGGGAACGATCCATGAGGATATCAAGCTGACCGCCGGGGTGCGTTCGAGCCTGTTGGAGAAGATCCGGCCCATGCCGGAACGGGCCCGGGAGCTGCGCGAGATCTTCAAAAACGGGTCCGATTTCTGCTTTGTCCCGAAAGTATGGCCGAAGATGATCTATATCACGGGCGTGGGCGGAGACGGCTTTTCGATCTATGACCGGATCATCAAGGAAAAATATACCGGCGGCTGCCTGAAAAACATTTATTACGGTGTGAACGCTTCCGAAGGGATCTGGTCCGTTCCCGGCGGCGTTGACATTGAAGACAGCGTCATGGCTCCCTCCAGCGCCTTTTTCGAATTTCTCCCGGTGGAATGCGGTGACGACTTCAGCAAATGCGTCACCATGTCCGGGGTCGAACCGGGCAGGGTCTATGAGCTCATCGTTACCAACCTCTGCGGCCTTTATCGCTACCGGACCAGTGACGCGGTGGAAGTTACCGGGTTCCGCGGCACTACCCCGATGATCCGGTTCGTTTACAGGGTCAACAGAACAGTCAACATGGTCTCCGAAAAGACCACGGAAAAGGCGCTCCAGATGGCTGTCGAGGGGACGATGGCGGATCTCGGGCTGGATCTCTCCGATTTCAGCTTTTATCCGGAAGCCGATACCCTGACCTATATGTTCCTGGTGGAGCCCATAAAGGATGATATCCGTGTCAGTGAGGAAAAACTGGCGGCCTGCCTGATGGAGCATATGCGCTCTCTGAATCCGGATTATGCCCATTATGTCGATGAAGGCATTGTCCCGCCTCCCGCCGCCGTCTGGCTCCAGCCGGAGACACAGATGCTTTACCGGGAAATGATGGTTTTCAGCGGCTCTTCCGCCAACCAGACAAAACCGGTGCGTGTGATCACCAACGACTTTCAGAAGAAATTCTTCTTCGGCCTGGTCATGAAAACAGACGACAGTGATGAGTGACCGGCGGAATAATTGCGTATAGGTGAAAAACGAGCTTCGCCCCCGGCATACAGTCCGCGGACGGCCGGACATCCGGCACTTTCCGCCTGATCCCTGATTTCCTGCACATGATACCTATGAAGAAAACCCCCATCATCAGCGGCATCTTTCGGAATTTGTTCCTTACCCAGCTCATGATCCAGCTGATCGGGATCATCGGCAATGTGGTCAACGGTATGGTGATCGGGAAATTCCTCGGCGAAAATGCCATGGCTTCCTTCAGCTTTACGTCCTCGGTCAGTTTGACGGTGGCTATTACCGCCAGTGTGCTGAGCATGGGGAATTCCATGGTGTGCAGCAAACGGCTCGGTGAAGGGAAACAGGAACAGACAAGGCATGCCTTTTCAGCCTGCTTTACGGCGGCGCTGATCACGGCGGCCATGCTTTCCCTGCTGATCTTTCTCTTCGCGGACCAGATCGCCCGGATCACCGGCGCGGAGGGTGAATCGCTCTCCCTTACCGCGGACTATATCCAGGGTTACGCCATCGCCGGGCCCGGGATCATTCTTGTCTCGTTCCTGATGCCGGTGCTGCAGATGGACGGAGAAATGAAACGTCTGCTGCTGACGGTGATCATCATGACCGCCGCGAATATTGCCGCGGATCTGGTCAATGTGACGGTGATCCACGGAGGGATGTTCGGCATGGCTGCCGCTGCCGCGGTCAGTTATTATCTGGCGCTGCTGCTCCTGCTGCCCCATTTCCTCAAAAAGGTCATCATTTTCACGCTGCCCCGTTTGACTTTCGACAAAAAGATCACCGCCCGGATGTTTACCGGCGGTTCTGCCAATGCCGCCGGACAGTGCGGGAGGCTGGTGCTTACCTTTATCCTGAACCGCCTGCTGATGCGTGATTTCGGGACCGCGGCGGTGGCTGCCAATTCCGTGATCATATCGATTGGGTACCTGTGCCTGGTCCCGGGGTCCGCTATCTGTGATACGACACAGATCCTCGCCGGTGTCTTATGCGGAGAGGAAGACCGGACCGGGATCGTACAAATGATGGAGACAGGTCTGCGCTACTGTCTGTTTGTCAATATTTTCGGGATCGCGCTTTTCCAGTTCACGGCACGGCCGCTGGTCTGTATGTTCTTCAGCGGTGCCACGGATACGCTGGACCTGTCGGTCACCGGATTCCGCTTCTTCGTCCTTTGTATGCCCTTTTATTCCGTCAATGGCTTGTACCGCTGCTTCTGCCAGGGATCCGGCCAGTTCCGGGCCGCTTTTCTGATCACTGTCCTGGACTGTCCTGTTTTTCCGCTGGCAGCCGCGCTTCTGCTGGAATTCAACGCAGGTGTTCCCGCTGTTTGGCTTTGTTACTGTATCGGTGAGGGGATCCTGATGATCCTGATCTTTCATTTCTTTAAGAAACGGGATTCGGACGTAAAAGGTGTGGCATCGGTCACGCCTTTTACGGATGGGTTCGGCAGTGATATTGAAGCGCTTCTGGAATGCAGTATCGATCAAAAGGATATGTTCCGGGTGGAGGAAATGTCCCGGAACGCCGGCGCTTTCTGCCGGGAAAACGGAGCGGATGCCCGTACTGTTTTCCTGATGTCGCTTTTTGTCGAGGAAGCCGCCGGGAATGTGGTCGAATACGGCTTCCGTGACGGGAGACCTCATCACATCGACCTGCGTATCCTGCGGAAGAAGGATGGCTGGACCCTCCGCCTGCGCGATAACTGCCCGCTTTTCGACCCCGCCCGGTACCTGGAGCAGTTCTCTGATCCGGACCCCTGCGCCTGCATCGGCCTGAAGCTCATCCGCAATGCTTCAAAAAGTATGACCTACCTGAACACCCTCAATCTCAACAACCTGATCGTTACCCTCTGATCCCCGGGAAC
>DAIMGK010000238.1:0-6909 GCA_036723985.1 Flexilinea sp. | reverse complement strand
GTATGCCGGCAGGATCGTCGAGATCGGAACAGCGGACGAGGTGTTCAACCACACGCTGCATCCGTATACGGAAGGCCTGTTTGACTCGCTGCCGAACCTCCGGCAGCGCGGAGAAGAGCTGATCCCGATCAAAGGGCTCATGCCGGACCCGATGCATCTGCCGGAAGGCTGCAGTTTCAGCCCCAGATGTCCATACGCGAATGAAGCCTGTCATCGTACTCTGCCGGAGCTGAAGTTTGTGAACGGAACGCACTATGTCGCCTGCGGCCGATACGCGGACCCGTCATTCCGCATCAGGAGGAACCCAGATGGAAAATAATGTGATCCTTGAGGTTAAAAACCTAACCAAATATTTTGATACACCAAAAGGGAAACTTCACGCGGTAGACGGTGTGAGCTTCAGCATTAATCGCGGGGAAACCCTGGGGATCGTAGGTGAATCCGGCTGCGGGAAGTCCACAACCGGCAGGACGATCCTCAAGCTCATTGAACCGACCGGCGGGCAGATCCTCTTCAACGGTGTGGACATCACCAAATACAGTGAACGTCAGATGCGGAAATTACGCACGGATATGCAGATCATCTTCCAGGATCCTTTTTCTTCTCTGGATCCCCGGCAGAACATCATGCAGCTCATCAGTGAGCCGATCCGGGAGCATCATATCTGCAAATCGAAGGAAGAAGTACAAAAGCGGACGCTGGAGCTGATGGATATCGTCGGGCTTGCCCGCCGTTTTGTCAACTCTTATCCGCATGAACTGGATGGCGGACGCCGCCAGCGCATCGGTATCGCCCGAGCGCTTTCGGTCAACCCGAAACTGATCGTCTGCGATGAACCGGTCTCCGCGCTGGATGTTTCCATTCAGGCCCAGATCCTCAACCTACTCAAGCAGCTGCAGCGTGATATCGGGCTGACCTATATCTTCATCACGCATGACCTCAGCGTCGTCCGTTATTTTTCTGACGATATCGCGGTGATGTACCTCGGCCAGATGGTCGAAAAATCGCCTTCGGACAAGCTGTTTGAAAAACCGATGCATCCGTACACCCGGGCGCTGCTTTCCGCGATCCCGCTCCCGATCGTCGGGAAAGAGAAACCGGTGCGGCAGCTGATCCGTGGTGAAGTGACGTCACCGGTGAATCTGCCGGACCGCTGCCGCTTCCTGCCCCGCTGCAGCGAATGCCTTGAGAGCTGCCCGAATGCCAAAACTCCGGAGCTTGTTGAGGTCGAGCCGAAGCATTTCGTCGCCTGCCATATCTATAATCATTAGCGGTCATGATCAGGGTCAGGGTTTATGAAAATCCTGACCCTGATCTTTGTCTTTGACACCTGAATCCTGAGAATCCAATGTCCGAAACCAAAAACGATTTCATGCTCCTTGCCGTCCATACGGATAAGGAATTTACATCCTGGCTCAATCGTCACGCCGAAGAGGGCTGGTGGCTGAAAGAAAACAAGGGCAATACCTTTGTTTTTATAAAAAGGCCGTATCCCGGGAAACGTTTATGTTCCTATACGGTCAGATCCGATGTCCTCGGTATTTCGGCGGAAGATGAGTTTTACGAACAGCAGGACAGCCTGCGGGAAAGCGGATGGCAGCTGCTGGCAATGGGGATGCCGGAAAACCTTACCGACAGGACCCGCCATGCTTTTCTTGTCGAAGTACCGAAGGAGGGTCAGCCGCGTCCTGAGATCCCTCTGTCGGATCCGGAGGGACAGACGGCTCTGCTGCGGAACGCGCTGAAAAAAGCAGTGTCGACCATAGCGTTCTGTCTGATATACGCGGCGCTTCTGATTTATTTCATCGTATTTCGTCCGGCACTGCTTTTCAGCGGTGCTTTGGGGACGATTTTCCTGATCCTGACAGCTGTTGTTTTAATTCCCTGTTTGTATTTTGCCGTCAGGGCAGCATCTCTTTACGCGAAAGCAGTCCGTGATCCGCAAACCGACACCTCCGGCGGAGATTTTCAAAGTCTGGACAGGGCTGTGGTCCTGAACTCCGTTATGCTGGGCATCCTTGCCGCGTATCTGATCTTCGATTTTCTGATCCGGTAAACGCTGCTGCCGTTTCCCGGCCTTTGTACCGGAAAAGGGCGTGTGAGTCTTATAAAAAGCCTGGGACCTGCTATAAGAATTCAGTTTGTATTTACCTTCTTCATGCGGAATGTGCTCCGCAGGGCGCGGGAACGATTTGTGTTTTCCAAAGACACCTTCCGCGCCTGTTTTCCGAGGCTTGCAGCCCACATCCACCCCTTAATAGTATCAGGCTCTTTATAAGACTCACACGCTTTCGCGGCGGTCACCTTTTAACGGAGGGCGCAGTTCCTTTGCCGAAGGGCAGGGGGGACAGTTCCTTCCGGCTCAAGACTGAGCCTGCAGAAACCGTCCCCGAGCTGCAGAAACCGTCCCGAGCTGTGGAAACTGTCCCCTTCTGAATATATTAGAAACATATTAGAACAGCGGAAGGTACTTGAAATCTTAAGAAAAACGGGGTATACTTAAAAAAGAAGAAAGGGAGTAGCTGACCACGAAATGTGGAGCTCCCGCCGTCAATACGGTGATCCGATGATCACCCGGCGAAGCATAACAGGCGAGACTTTTATACGGCAAATGCCGTGATAAAAGCCTCGTTTTTTATTCACGGCAAACAAAGAGCAGGTTAAGCTGCGAAAGGAGAATTACAATGTTCGGACTGATCATCTTTATTGTTGTACTGTCAATTATCGGTGGGCTGTTCTCACGCCCGCATTACGGTTATTATCGCCCGCGGATCTATCCTTTCGGCGGTTTCAGCCCCTGGGGAATGGGATACCGCCATCATGGTCCGATGTGCCATGGGCATCATCATCCGCACATGCACATGCACCATCACATGGGTCACGGACATCATCACATGGGTCATGGACACTGCCATCATCTGTAAGATGGGACAGATGGGAATAGAACCTGACCGGCTGCTGCGGCAGCAGTACCTTAACAAAAAAGCCGCTGAACACCAGATCCTGTTCAGCGGCTTTTTCCATCTGACACTTACCGGTTATCATGCCCGGGAGCATTCATAAGATCACGTTTGCCGTCACTGCAAAGGCGGAATGCAGTTGAAGACCGTATCTCTGATAATACATTTCTGAAAAGGCTTATTCTTCTGAATAAATAAATTGGTATCCATTTTCTATTGCCCACTTTTCCGCATAAGAGTGCTTCTGTACGGTAAGCACAATATCCTTATTTACATTTTCAAAAGCTGTGCTGCTGATGAAATCCAGACTTTCCGGCAAATATAAGGATTCCAGCGTAATACAATAAGCGAAAGCTTTATCACCAATGAAAGTGATCCCATCCGGAAGGATCACAGTTTTTGACACATATAGAAGCTTAAAGGCATATTCGTTATTGATTGCAGAAACTTTATGCCCATCGAATGAATCAGGAACAACGATTTCCCCCTCATGCCCCTTGTATTCCAAAATATTTGCTGTATTGTCATCCAAAATTTCATAGATGTAGTTACCGGAGGTCTCCGAATTAATGTAGGAATAATTATTCAATCTTGCAAATTTCGCCGCTTTTGTATTTGGATAAACATTGAAGACGGCGTCATTGCTGATCCCGTCAAAAGCGTACATGCCAATTTGATCGAGACTTGCGGGAAAAGTGATTTCTTTCAATTTACCGCACAACTGGAACGCATAGGGTTCGATCGTTTCCAATCCTTCCGAAAAGGTAACAGATGTAAGGTATTTATTTCCGGAAAAAGCGCTTTTTCCGATACAAGAGACGGTATACCCGTCTATTTGTGACGGGATAGTCAGATCTGTGACGTCTCCGGAATATTTAAGGATCTTTATGGAGTTGTCACCAAGGACCTCATATTCGCAATCTTCCGGTGTCAGGTCGGCTGCCAGGCTGCTGCCTTCGGAAAAGATATATTTAAATCCATTTTCCTTTACCCATGATTCTCCGAATGAATTTCTTGAAACAGTAAAAATCATATCCTCCGCGTTGAAGGCTCCCCTGCCGATAAAATTGAGTTTCTCCGGTAAATTAATACTTGAAAGCCCGTATCCCGCAAACGCTCCCGTGCCGATGCTTTCAATGCTCTCCGGAAGAATAACAGTCTTATTTTTGAGACCGGATAATGAAAGAAAAGCGAAATCCCCGATAGAAAGAATTCCGTCCGGTACCGAGTATGTTTCGTGATCATTGCCCGGCAGGAAGGCAACCAGTTCATTGTTTTCCTTTCGGATCAGTGCGTTATCCACTATATAATAATCCGGATTGTTTTCGGATAAAATGATCTCACAGAGATTTGAGAAACCAAAAGGATTTATTCCGATTTCCACATTATCCGGCAGTGTTACAGTCAGAAGTCCGGTTCCCTGAAAAGCCTGGCCTCCGATCGATGCCAGACTGTCCGGGAAAGAAACTTCCTTCAAAGAACGGCATGACATGAATGCGTTTTCACCAATAGATTTAAGGTTTTGAGGAAGTTCAGCCGAATTTAAATTTCTGCACAATATGAATGCGTTTGGCCCGATAGAAATCACACTGTCAGGGAAACGGACTGTTTCCAGATTTTGGCAATAATAGAAAGCACTGTCTCCGACCGTCCGGATCCCCTCCGGAATTGTATATACCGGGTCTGTGAGTCCGATAGGGTATGCCACCAGTTCCATATCTGCTTTCTGAATCAATACATGATCTTTCACCATATAATTCGGGTTATCCGCGGAAATTTTAATATCAGTCAATGCTGAGCACGACGAAAAAGGATTTCCTTCCAGGCTGATCAGGTTTTTGGATAAGGTTATTGAGGAAAGGACATTGGAATCGGCGAAAGCCATTTCGCCGATATAAAGGACGCTGTCAGGCAAAACGACAGATTCCAGATTTTCGCAGTTGTAAAAAGCATATTTTCCAATGGACTGTATGCCGTCGGGGACCGTGTAAGATGTTTTTTCGTCAGTAGTAAGAGGAATATAATAAACCAGTTCTTTCTTTTCTTTATTGATCAGGACGTTGTCAGATATTTCAAAAGAAAGATTTCCGGAGTCTATGATGATTTCCGTCAGATTTTTACAATTATAAAAAATTCTGTCTCCCACGCTTTTCAGGGAGCGCGGAAGTACAACTTTTTTCAGGTTCTTACATCCATAAAAAACCAAATCGCCTGCTGAGGTCAGGCCTTCCGGCAGCACGACCGAGGAAAGGCTGTAATTGTCCCTGAACGCATTGCTTCCGATACCGGTAACCTGAAGTCCATCGATTTTTCCGGGAACAACGAGTTCCACATCTTTCGGAGCAAATATACCTTCATACTCGAGTTTATAAGCTGTGATTTCCGCTGTGCCGTCTTCGCGGATCCTGTATGTGTATTCTCCGGATTTGATCAGGTTTGCACTTGATGAATTAAATTTATGGGCTTTCAGCCATTCATCAGCAAAAGAATCCGGCGGGGCTTTGAAAATCACCTGTTTGCTGATTTTGGTAAACGCGTCATCTGCGATGGATGTAACGCTGTTGGGAATTGAAATGGAGCGCAGCTCTTCATAGCCGGTAAAGGCGTGATCATCTATGGACGTAACAGGATGTTCATCGAGTGTTGATGTGATCATCAGATCTTTCTGTGAGCCGAGGTATTTCATGATTTTTGCCGACCCGTCATCAAGAGGCATATAGATATAATCTCTGCTTTTGATCGTGTCCGGATAAATAAAATCCCGGTTGTTTTCTATTGCCCATTTTTCCGCATAGGAGTTTTTCTCAACTGTATAAGTATCGTGCAGTGAAATATATGAAAAGGCGTAAATTTCTATCGATTCAACTGATTTTGGCAGGGTAATATCTGTCAGATTCTTACATCCGATAAATGCTTCTCTTCCTATAGTTACAACATGTTCCGGAATGATCAGTGATTTAAATTGTTTGCAATAGGCAAAGGCTCCTCTTCCGATCGAAGTCAGGCTGTCCGGCAAATGTTCCATGAGCAAATTCTCGCATCCCCAAAAAGCTTCACTTTCAATGGTCTGAAGTCCTTCCGGAAAAATCACCATCATCGTATTGGGATAGTTATAAAAAGCATCACTTCCGATCGCCAGTGTGCCGTCCGGGATCTTATATAGAGAAACAGTCCTTCCGATCGGAAACGCGACCAGTTTTTTTTCGGATTTATTAAACAGAACGTTGTTAATTACTTCAAAGACAGGATTTCCGGAAACTACATTGATTTCTTTCAGCCTCTCGATCCCGGCAAAAGGGTTTTTTCCTATTTCAGTCAATCCGGAAGGTATCGTGACCGAAGTTATGTTTTTACAACCTGTAAACGCGAAATCACCGATCGATGTGACGGGTACGGTATCGATCTCAGATGGGATCGTCATGTTTTCCGTTTCCCCTGTGAATTTAAGAATTCTTGCAGTACCGTTTTCGAGAATTTCATACAGAAAGTCACCGGATGATAATTCTTCCGCCAGGCAGGTGCTTCCTGCCAGAAGGATCATAGTCAAACAGAAAAATAAAGCCGTCAGTTTCTTCATCATCCCCTCGAAAAATTTATGAATTTCTTATCGCAGCTATTCAGAGCGCTTTTCCCGGTGACGGTTCCGCTGACGCGTAATTGTCCCTTTCTGAATAAATGCTATTTTTTTATTATATCTGAAACCGTGTATACTGTAAATAGTCTTTCAACTGAAATTTCAGAACCTGATCTGCGGAAAGCCGCGGTTCACGGGTGTGATGTCGTTGTCTGTTTCCGGACGACGGGTCTATCCGGCTCAGCCCTGAGCCTGCGGGAACTGTCCCGGTATCCTCACCGGGCAGCAATTTTCCTCATAAATTCAGCTTTTCTTAAGCTTGTTCTATATCCCTACCACATTTTTTACGATTTGTCAACCGACAATGTTGACGGT
>DAIMGK010000237.1:0-6975 GCA_036723985.1 Flexilinea sp. | reverse complement strand
TATAATTTCAGACGGCTTTTTTGTCTCTTCTTTCCTTTAATCAGCGTTTCCCTAATAATCAGCGTTTCCTTAGACATTTTTTTCAATCTCTTCCTGAAAATCGGATTATAAGATATAAATATGTTTGTCATAAATTGACATTTTGCGTTTGCGTTTTGCTAAAGAATCTGCAGAATGCGTTTTTGTTACCCGGCAAAAATGCAGACTCGTATTTATCACATTTTGTAGATTCATTGAAAAAAGTTATGTAGCAGCAATGGTGCTCAGCGTTTTTCGTTCACAGGTCCATCGTCTGCGCACTTATTATTCATGAAAGAGTGAACTTTGCTAATTTTGTCGCAAATAGGAATTGAGGTTGGATGTATGTGTAATCGATTACCGTATCTTATGAATAAATATCAAAGGAAGCAAATTTTTGCATTTATTGTATTAATGGTTTTGTTTGCGTTTTCCATTAAAAATACATATGCATTAGACAACATACAAGTCAGCGTAGGTGATACCAGACAAATTTTGCTTGGAGCGGTAATTACGACCGGAAAATTGCAATCAGGTACTACATGGTCTTCCAGTAACAGCAATGTAGCAGAGATTATTGACTCGCAATCCGGTAATTGTTCTGTAAGAGGAATACAAGCCGGTACTGCAACTATTTCAGCAAGTTATAAATACGATGTAGGTGGAAGTATTATTTCAAGTTTTTGGAGTTGTTATGTCACGGTGATATCTTCGGGAAATGAAGATGACGAAGAGGAGACTTCTACAAAAGCATATGCATTGATTCCCAGCCAATCTAATTTTGAGTTGGATTTGGCAGCGGAAAGTGGATCAAGATGTGGAACCTTGAGGTTTGGATTTAAAGATGAATCTGGTCATGGATTTAATAAAGTGCCAGTATACGCCTATAAGGAAGACCACCAATATATAAAATATAATTATGCTGATTCTGACTGTCGATATAATGGTCAAAGTTATGATGTTTTTGAGTCATTAAGTGTATGCCCTGTAAAAATTGGAACTGAAAATAATACCTTCTATTATGCATATATGGAAATGGGTAAATGGTATATTGATAGAACGGTATCACCTGTTACCGTAAAGTTTAAAGTGGTATGTTCCCATAATTTTGACGATGGCATAATTATTCAAGAATTATCGGAAACAACAAGTGAGATTACTGAATATACGTGCAGTATTTGCGGAGAAAAATATATTGAAGAAAGATACCCGGAGTTTGGAATTCCGGATATGTACCTGCCGGAAGATATTGAATATATTGAGGAAAATGCATTTTACGGTACATCAGCTCACATAGTTTATATTCCTGACGGTTGTCTGGCAATAGAAAATAATGCATTTAGTAATAATAAATCTTTAACACATATTAGAGTACCTGATGGATGTACTGTAGCTGAGAATGCATTCGATGAAAATAATAATTATTTTATGTATGGTAACACTGGCAGCTATGCTGAAGAGTTTTGTGAATCTCAAAGCAATTGTACTTTTATACCCGAAATAACAGATTAATCGTAAGCGTCAAATAGCGGACGCTATGCAGGAACATTTCCGGAGCGGTAATCTGCCGGAGCGTTAAACGATGAAGAATAGATATAAAACCGGTGCGATACAATTTGCAGAGATACCACAGATCAGATTAATGAGCATTAATCCGAAAATTCATGTTTATCAATAAAATAAAAAAAATCAAACCTTATAACGATTACTTTGAACCTTATAACGATTGCAGGGGCTATCGTTATAAAGTTCTTATCGTTAAAAGGTATGACTTTGTATTAAATCCGTGATGGTGACAAATGTCAGCATACCCGATTTGATACAAAAACATATTGTTTCCTCCGAACAATTGAGGCAAATTTACCAACTTTCTGCTTCCAGGATGAATTTTCGATTTTAATAAAGCTGCTGTAAACAGGAAAAGCCAAAAACTTCACCCCACAAATTAGCGATAGGTGAAAATGGGTGAAAATAGGTGATGGGGTGAAAATGGGGTGAAAATCAAATATCGAAAATCCCTGACTGGAAAGTTCCAAGTGTAATTATCAAAACGGATAGATGAATTTATAAACAGAATACCGGAATAATAAATAATTGATGAACCTTGACAGTTGAATAGCTACTCCACCAGACCAGGGAGTTACTGTACCTGTTTTTCCATTGAGATTTCTCAAATCTGGGCTGAAAGTGGCGTAGCTTCTCAACAGTCATCTATATCATGTCATATTTGAAGCTGTTGATTACTTCATGAATAATTCGTGATAATTATACTTCCAGGCGGCTTTTTTTGTATCTTGCTCTGAATTACTCAGCGTTTCCCTAAACGACGTGGAAGTTATGGTAATATTAAGTCGTTAAAGTGAGGAATTGATCATTCATGTACCCAAGAGTCAGCAATACCCAAAAAAAACAGCAGCCGGTTTCTAAGGATGAAAGTGTCCGGAAGGAAGCTCAGCTGGAGGAAGATCAGAAATCCGTCCAGCCGATGGGCAATGAGGCTGCGAATATTGAGCTCATGAATCAGATGTTGCGGGAAGCCAACGCAGACAATGAGCTGGACCTCAGCGGCTATGAGGGTCTGAATCAATCCAGTGGAAATATCGACCTCAACAACAGCATGTACCTGAACAGCTCCCATAACATCGTCAATGAGGATTGGCTGGACCAGGTGAAAAGCGGCAAAGAGAAAAAAGAGCCCGGCAGCGACCCGAAAGAATCGGAAAAGAAAAAAGACGTAAAGAATCCCCCGCAGGAGGATATGAAGGCTGCCCTCGAGATCGCGGAGGACCTCGTGCAGGAACAGGCGCCCCAACAAGCCCCGAAAGAAGAGAAAGACTTTTCTCCGCTTTCTACCTATTCCCCGGATGAGGATCTGGTTGCCGAGACCGGGCGGAAAAAGAAGATCAAAAAGGGCAAAAAGTCTTCATCAAATGTCAATAATCTTTCTGCTGCCAACGGGAAAAATGTGGGTGGAATTGAAGATGCCCGCTGGAAAGCCGCGGCTGCCAAACGGGTCAAAAAGGTTCAACTGGAGAAACCTGCCGAGCAGGAGGCTTTCCAGGCTGAGGAGATGGAGAAGCTCAAAAACTGGAATTTTGACGCGCAGAAGCTGGATAAGGTCAAAAAGACCAGCAAATGGAAACGCTTCCTGACCTATACCGCTATAGGCATGGGCAAACTGCTCAGCACCGCGCTTCAGGTGGTTAGCCTGGGACATTTCTGGCGGGCAAAAAGCGCAGCCCGGTTTGCGCTCACAAATACCAATAAATGGCAGACAACAAAGGACTATCAGAGCATTCCCGGCTGGGATGGTGCAAAATTCAGCCCGGCAGCAACCAGGGGGGAAGATGTCATGGCGGATTTCCGCCGGGTGCCGACGGTCTGGTCACGTCTGACCGCGGCGAAAGCAGCCGAACCGGTCCAAAAAGACGGCAAAGAAGAGGAAAAGCCGCTGGATCCGGTGGTCAGCGTTTTGGTCGAGCAGCCGAAATCCGGATCGGTCCAGACCATGGACGGCGGTGAAATGGGCCATACCATGATCGGCATTGAATACAGCCGCAAGAGCGCGATCTCCGGCCGTTACGAGCGCTATAAGGTCCAATACGGCTTTTACCCTGCGGGAAGCACGACCAATTTATCCGGCGGCATGATGATGCTGCGGCATAACGCGATCATGCCCGGGCAGTTGAGTGATGATTATTCTCATAAATATGATGTCAGCCGGCGCTACCCTGCCAGTCCGAAGCAGGTAAACGCCATTTTCCAGGCTTCTGAAAAATACGCAGAGGGCGGGTACGGCTATTATGACAGGAATTGCTCCACATTTGTCAAGGAAATGGTCGTGAATACAGCCCACCTGGCCACCGGCGGTGAGATATTCAAACAATCCGAAGTTGGGTTCAGCCATTTTGCAAATTTCGGTATGTTGGGGTCTGAAGCCTTTGAACAGAACGCAAGGGCCGGGGCGGAAACCACCCTGATGGGTCTGGCGAAGAAGAATGACCTGTCTTACCAGAACTACGGCAACAAACGGGCGACCGCGAGAGACTGGGTCAATTACAAAAACTCCATAAAAAAAAGCAGCGGTTTGACGAAAGAGACCTTCGTCCCGGGGGAAATCGGTGAACAATTGCGGCGTATGGATGGCGATCAGGCCGGTGAGCTCGGCTCCTTCAAGTTTAATGATCCGCTCAAGAATGAAAAAGATGATGTGCTCGTGGGACTTAAGAAAATCAGTGACGCTATTGAGCAATATGGAGGGACGATTCAGGAGTCCTTTGCAGAAATTCTCCCGCCAGAACAGATGGCACAGGCTCCGTATGAAGTAGCAACGATCGCCAATATGCTCGCCGGTATGGGAGGACCGTTAATTAATCTCGACAGCGATATCAACGATAAACTTGATAAAGAGAATGAAGAGTTAAAGGAAGAAAATAAGAAGAATAGGGATACGATTCTTGAGCAATATTATGTGACTCCGGATGCGCTTCGCGAAGCCCGTGAAGGTCTTTCCGACAATATCGAAAAAGTAAATATTCTGCTGAATAATTATTTCAAAAACGACAAACGGCTGCATCAGCCGCTGATGAACCTTATCTCCCTTTTGAATCATGGGATCAATTATATTGATGATCTCTATCAGCGATCTGCCCGCGGCGGAACAAATAAAAAAGGAGATGTCAACAACTTCCGGGAAGAGATGACACATAATGTCTACACGGTTCGTGCCGGCGGGAATGAAACCACCTTTACGCCGACCCATTACGAATCTTATATCCAGGTCTATAAAGACCCGAAAGTTGCGGTGGCGAAATATGCACAACTGAAAGATCTGCGCAAGAAAAAGAAAGACAACGAACTGACAAAAGCCGAGAAAAAGGAACTTAGCAAGCTGGAACGGCTGGAAGACCTGGCATGTGAATTTGACAATTCCCATAATTACATGCTCGAAAAGGATGAATACTCTCAGCAGGACATCGACTATGCCTTTCGGATGCATGACAAAGAGTTGAACGGACTGGAGACAGCCGATGAAGTTAAACAACGCGGGGATGACGTCAATCAATCCGTACGGGACGAATACAAGTCAGCCTCCGGGATCTACATCACGATTTTTATGGACAAGATCTTCCACGGGATGAAAGAAGAGTGGATGAAAGGACAGGATGAGGGCGGACTCTCCGAAGACTCCGCCAGTGATCCGGAAATCGTAGGAGCCTGGCTGGATGATTTTCTTGCGGACCGCATCAAAAAGAAGGAGAAAGGGTTCCTGGCGATTGTCCGGGGACTTTACCGGTCGATGAAAGCGGCTGAGCCGGGTAAACAAGTAACCTATAAAGAGATGATGGAAAAGTTTGCCGATATCATCTCGCAGACCATTGTTTCCCGTAATTTTCCCAGTGTCGGCGGCGAACGGAAAGAATCTTTCGGCAGTATGTTCATTCCCATGTCTCTTAATCGGATGGTTTCGAACCGCAGAATGAAATTCAATCAGCTCGTTTCCTCTATGCTCCGCGTCTGTGAAATGGAAGAGAGTGACAAGGGGCTGAAAACGAAATAAGAAATAAGAAATAAGAAATTTGAAATATAATCTGTGCCTTCGAGAACCGTCCCTCCGACATATATTATTCAGTGCTTCCTTAAAATTTCAAAATGCCTGGAATTTTGATGGAGCTCAAATTTGAAAGAGAAAAAGGTAATAAAGATCTCAACATTTTCGCTCAGGAGGCTTTGCGGCAGATTATTGATCTCAAATATGATAAAGATAGAATCATAAGATATCTGAAAATTTTTATCCAGTTCAAAAAAACAGAGAAATTAGCAGGAAGCTGTTCAAAAATGGAAAAAGGATTTGGATTGGGTTAGAAATTTTCAGATCAACGAACAGAGAAGATTCCTGATTCGAGAAATTCGGAGAAAGTGAGCTCTGATATCTATTACTCTTCCTCTTTCAGATGGACGTTCCATCCTGTGTTGATTTTCTTTTTTGCCTTTTTCATTGTCTCCGGATCCGGATCAGGCCAATCAATCACAGTGCTGGCTTTGTTGGTAACCAGATGTGCTTTTTCCGCGCATAAGGCAAGCGGTGTATCCGCAAGAGAATCAGAGTAAAAGTTTTCGATCATAGGAAAGCCGTGATCAATGATGTATCTGGCTTTCTCCCGTGCATACATCATGTTATTGAGCAACACCCCATACTCACGGTCAAATTCCGTAGCGATAAAGTTCACGCCGAGCCTTTTCGCTATTGGTTCGATAATGCAGGTTGGTGACGCGCTGATAATGAGGTCATCCGGTCTTTTTTGAGCCAAATACCATGCGGCGATCTTCTTTTCATTTTTATCCCAATACCGTTCGATCTGTTCTTCAAAATCATCTATCATCGTCAGGTAACCAAAAAACTTTCGCAGCATCAAGTACACCGGCATTTTACCTGTTTTGCTCAGGATCAGGTTCCGGATTGCTTTCGGAAAAAATGTGAAGTATAACTTCGGATGTCGGTTCATGCACCAGAAGCAAAAGCCTATGGAGCAGTTCGAAGAAAAAATTGTTCCGTCAAAATCATATACATTCATCGAATACCTTGTCCTCTTCGTATTTTCATTCAGTCAAATTATGGTTTCCCGCTGTGCTCATAAATAAAAAATTATATCTGTCCAAGCTTAACCGGTACCTGAAAGTCTGTGATAACTTACGAACCGCGTATTACCGAGCGGTACGCTACCTGGTGTGGAAGGGGAGACTAAAAATCTCCCCTATACGATATGGACATTAATTGTCGAATGAATGCGGAAGCGAAGCCTTGTTTATATCTCTAATCAATAAAAAAGCAGATCCAGGACCACGCCCACCGGCAATCTGACCTAGTATACAACATTTTATTAAACTACAATTAATATCAATATGACGAGAAACCGGGCATTCAGGCTATTGCAACAACCAGTGACGATTTGTTGC
>DAIMGK010000236.1:0-6982 GCA_036723985.1 Flexilinea sp. | reverse complement strand
TCATAATGTCTTTTGGACCTTTTTTACTTTTGACACCCAAACCAGAACTGAGCCGTAGGGAACTGTCCTCCCTGAAAAACGAAAAGCGACAGCCTGCCGAAAAAGCGGCGATACAGCCGAAGGTGAAAACGGGGACGGCTTCCGGAGGCTCCGAAACGAGCCGTAGTGAACTGTCACCCCTGAAAAACGAAAAGCGACAGCCTGCCGAAAAAAGCGGCGCTACAGCGGAAGGTGAAAACGGGGACGGTTTCCGGAGGCTCAGAACTGAGCCGTAGGGAACTGTCCTCCCTGAAAAACGAAAAGCGACAGCCTGCCGAAAAAGCGGCGATACAGCCGAAGGTGAAAACGGGGACGGTTTCCGGAGGCTCCGAAACGAGCCGTAGTGAACTATCACCCCTGAAAAACGAATAGCGACAGCCTGCCGAAAAAAGCTGTGATACAGCGGAAGATGATATAATTTTTCATTACATAAAAGACCAGATAAAAATTTTGGGAAACGGTCCGGTTTCCGATACAGTGGATCCGGCAAAGGCGCAGGGGGAATAACATGATCGATCTGAAAAAAATCCTGGACAGACATCCGGAGGCGGCGGGGAACAGCCGGCAGATGATGGGACTATTGCAGGATTATTACCCCGATTACGAAAATGAGTATGAAAAACACATCATCCTGTTCTTTATGAAATCCGGGATCGTTGATGATCTGAAACGAAAGAAACAGAATGATGAAATCATAACCGCCGCGGATGAAAAGAAATATCTGACTAAGATAGAAAAGCGATACGGGGTCCAGGAAGGAACCAGCAGACCGATATTCAGACTGTGGATCGAAGCACTGGAATTGAAATTTGACACCGGTGAGGTAACAGAACGGAATGATGATGAGAACAGTGTAAACACACCGGCGGATCATCCGACGGAACCGCTGCCGCCGGAAAAACCGCGGAAAAAACCGTTCCTTCCGGTCATCGTTTTGATCATAGTGGTGGCAGCCGCGGCAGTTGTGATTTTTTCTTCCTACCAAAGGAATCAGATGGCGGAAAATATCGCTGCCACTGCGTTCGCGAACTTTGCGGCTACACAGGAAGAATCCCGGCGTCAAACAGAACAGGTATCCACAGAGACCGCAAATCAGAATGACCGTGCAGTTACGCCTGAGCCCGTTGTAATCACCGCAGCCCCGGCGTCTGCAATGGCAGCAGCGGAGGAACCCACCGCGGCGCCGGCAGCGGTGTCCGAACCGGTGATCCATGTGGGTGATATCCTGACATTCGGGCGCTATGAACAGGATAATGGCGCGGACAATGGGCCGGAAGCGATCGAATGGCAGGTGCTGGCGGTGGAATCTTCCCGCGCGCTGGTGATCAGCAGATACGGGCTTGACGCGAAACCGTATAATGAAGAATTAGTCAATGTGACCTGGGAGACCAGTACAGTGCGGGCATGGCTGAACGGGGCTTTTTATGAGAATTCTTTCAGCCCGGAGGAAAAAGTACGGATACAGGAAGTATTGAATCAGAATCCGGATAACCCCATTCGCGGTGCAAGAGGAGGAAATGACACAAAAGACCGCATCTTCCTGCTGAGTATTGATGAAGCGGAACAATATTTCAGGGATGATAAAGCCCGCGAGTGCCGGGGCACCGAATATGCCAACGCAAACGGGGCACAGATAAGTGATGTCAATAAAAAATGCGTTTGGATGCTCCGTTCACCGGGTGTCCACGGCTTTACTCTCGAAACGGAATTAGACAACGAATTCTCCGCGGAGGTCCGTGCCGATGGTTCTGTCCACTCACAAGGCTATTTTGTCAGTGATACAAAGAGCGTTATACGTCCTGTATTTTGGATGGATCTCTCCGGCGGTGAGGAAAAATCAGTTATCACGATGTCAAAAACGTCCGGGGAGACGGCGGAGGAGACGGTGCGGGAGCTCGAAAGGACCGTGATCAGGAATTATCTGCTGTATGAAAAACCTTACTTCAACGGGACAGTACTGCAAAGTATACATTCCGGAACTCAGGTCGCGGTTCTCGAAAAGATGAAATCAGAGAACCAAATGTGGGCCAGGATCAAAACGGAGGATGGCCTGACGGGCTGGATCCCGGAGACTATCCTGAATACGATCAACATAGGTGTGGGAGATATTCTGTCGTTCGGGCGGTACGAACAGGATAATGACCTGGATAACGGTCCGGGAATGATCGAATGGCAGGTGCTGGCGGTGGAGGAAAGCCGGGCGCTGCTGATCAGCAGGTACGGGCTGGATGCAAAGCCGTACAATACATCCTATGCTGATGTAACCTGGGAGACCTGTACGCTTCGGGCATGGCTGAACGGGGCGTTTTATAAGAATGCCTTCAGCGCGGATGAGAAGGCGAGAATACTGGAAGTAACGAATCGAAATCCGGATAATTCTTATTATCCGGAAGCAGAAAGAGAGGCAGATACAAAAGACCGGATCTTCCTGCTGAGCGTTGATGAAGTGCATAAGTATTACCCGGACAGTGGATCTCGTGTATGCCGGCCTACGATATATGCGAAGGAAAACGGGGCGAAGATAAGTGATTTCAATAACAATCCCATCTGGTGGCTTCGTTCCAGTTCTGCTGGCGATTTCTATGCCAGGGTCGTTACTAACGATGGGTATGCAGGTTTTTACGGTGGTGATGTCAATGAGACCGGTTATCTTGTCCGTCCCGCGTTTTGGCTGGAACTATGATCTTTATTCTTTCATTTTATGAATCTTGTGCGCACCGGGGACGGTTTCCGGAGGCTCAAAATTGAGCCGGAGGGAACTGTCCCCCTTTTTCTGCGGGGCGGGTGGGGGCGGTTCTGCTGACTCAGCCTGCTGAGTCAGTCAAAACCGACCCCGGAAGTGAATTAGATCACGGCGGCGGGTGGAAGGTGATATAATTTTTCATTACATAAAAGACCAGATAAAAATTTGGGGAAACGGTCCGGTTTCCGGTACAGTGGATCCGGCAGAGGCGCGGGGGAAATAACATGATCGATCTGAAGAAAATTCTGGGCAGACATCCGGAAGCGGCGGGGAACAGCCGGCAGATGATGGGGCTATTGCAGGACCATTATCCCGATTACGAAAATGAGTATGAAAAGCGGATCATTCTGTTCTTTATGGAATCCGGGATCGTTGATGATCTGAAGCGAAAGAAACAGGGTGATCAGATCATAACCGCCGCGGATGAAAATAAATATCTGCAAAAAATAAAAAAACAATACGGTTATCCGAAAGAACTCAGCGTACCGATATTCAGACTGTGGATCGAAACACTGGAATTGAAATTTGACTCCGGAGAGGAAAAAGCACCGAAGGATGACGGGAACAGAGAAAAAATCCCGTCAGGAGTGCCGCTGAAGCAGAAGATCCGTCCGGGAGATACCCTGACCTTCGGGCATTATGAACAGGATAATGACCCGGGGAACGGCCCGGAAGCGATCGAATGGCAGGTGCTGGCGGTGGAGAAGGAACGGGCGCTGCTGATCAGCAAACACGGGCTGGACGTCAAACCGTACAATGAAAAACAGGCCGAAATATCCTGGGAGACCTGCACGCTGCGGACATGGCTGAACGGGGCGTTTTATGAGAAAGCCTTCGGTGAGGAGGAAAAGGTACGGATCCGGGAAACAGTGAATCAGAATCCGGATAACCCTGATCATGGGACAAGCGGGGGAGAAGAAACAAAAGACCGGATCTTCCTGCTGAGTATTGATGAGGCGAAAAAATATTTCAAAAACGAAGAAGCCCGCCAATGCCGATGTACCGGGTATGCCGGAAGAAACGGGGCATATGTGAGCCCTTATAACAATACCCGATGGTGGCTGCGGACACCGGGATTCAACAGCCTCCTTGACGCGGTCGTCAGCAGCGATGGGGATATCAATACGAGCGGTTTCGGTGTCTCCGCGGCATCAGTCGCGGTGCGTCCCGCATTCTGGCTGGATCTCGATGAGGATCCGGGAGGCGGGAAAAAATTGCTGACGATCGGAGCGGCGGTCGTCTGGGATGATGACAATGACCGGGACGGAAAGCGCCCGGACAAAGTGACGCTCAGCCTGATCGCGAACGGAAAAAAGATCCGGAGCCTGGAGGCCGGCGCGGAAGGCGGCTGGAAACAGGCGGTAAGATGCCTGCCGAAATATACGGGCGGGCAGGAGAATAATTACAGCTGGATAGAAGACAGCCTGCCGGAAGGATACAGCCTCAGCGGGTACTCCGTGACGGGAACGGAAACGACCCTGACGAACAGCCACACACCGGAAACGACGGAATCGGTGGTGAAAGTGATATGGGACGACGGGGACGACCGGGACGGGATCAGGCCGGATAATGTGTTCGTGATCCTGAGCAGGATCGGGAAAGCCGTCACACTGTCGGAGAAAAACGGCTGGACGGAATCGGTGAAGGGCCTGCCGAAGTATTCCGGCGGAAAAGAGATCAAATATACCTGGCATGAAGGGGGAGTCCCGGGTGGGTACACGCTCAGCGGGACTGTGAGGAAGGGTGCGGTAACGACCCTTACAAACAGCCATACGCCGAAACCCGCGGCGGAACCGGTATCCGCCCCGATTCCCGCGAAAAAGCCGGCAGCGGCCCCGAAGCCGGGAGTGCATGTGGGAGATATCCTGACCTTTGGCCGGTATGAACAGGGTAATACCCCGGACAACAGTCCGGAACCCATCGAATGGCAGGTGCTGGCGGTGGAGAAGGACCGGGCGCTGGTGATCAGCAGATACGGACTGGACGCGAAACCATACAATGAAGCCCAGGCAGATGTGACCTGGGAGACGTGCACGCTGCGGGCATGGCTGAACGGGGCTTTTTATGAAAAAGCCTTCCGTGCGGAAGAAAAGATACGGATCAGGGAAGTAACGAATCGAAATCCGGATATTATTCGCGGAACAGGAAGAGGAAACGATACGAAAGACAGTGTCTTCCTGCTGAGTATTGATGAAGCTGAAAAATATTTCACGGCAGAAGAATCCAGAATGTGCGAAGCTACCGCGTATACCAAGGCAAAGAGTATAGGGATCGTTAAAGATAATGGCAATAGCGGGTGGTGGCTCCGTTCATTGGGTGCCTATAGTGGTTATGCAGCGTTTGTACGCAGCACTGGCAATTTCAATAAAGATGGCTACTATGTCGATAATCGCAGCGCTGCGGTGCGCCCCGCTGTCTGGCTGAGACTGGATGAGGACCGGGAAAAAACAAACGCCATACCTGCACAAACGCCGAAACCTGCCGGAAAGCCGGCTCCTGCCCAGGCGGCAGCGAAGACGGCGGTACATGTGGGAGATATCCTGACGTTCGGACAGTATCAACAGGATATTAAAAAAGGCACCGGTCCGGAACCCATCGAGTGGCAGGTGCTGGCGGTGGAAAAGGACCGGGCGCTGGTGATCAGCAGATACGGACTGGATGTCAAACCGTACAATGAAGAAAGAACCGATGTGACCTGGGAGACATGTACACTGCGAAAATGGCTGAATGGGGCGTTTTATGACAGTGCCTTCAGTTTGGAGGAAAAAAGCCGGATCCGGGAAGTAACGAATCAGAATCCGGATAACTCTGAATTTAAAATAAGAGGGGGAAACGATACAAAAGACCGGATATTCCTGCTGAGTATTGATGAAGCGAACAGGTATTTCCGGGATGATAAAGCGCGTATTTGTCAGGTTACCGCATATGCCAATGAAATCGGAATAATTAATATGTTTTTCGGGTGGTGGCTCCGTTCTCCGGGCACCAGCAATGACTGGGCTGTGTTAATCAACGATGATGGCGAGGTTTTTGAAACGGGCTTAATTGTCAATACCCCCAATGTTATTGTGCGCCCTGCTTTTTGGCTGAAATTGGATGAGGGCCGGGAAATCACAGATGCCATACCTGCACAAACGCCGAAAGCTGCCGAAAAGCCGGTTTCTGCCCCGGCTGCAGAGAAAGAGCCGGCAGCGGCGCCTGTGATCCGTGTGGGTGATATCCTGACGTTCGGGCGGTATGAACAGGATAATGACCCGGACAACGGTCCGGAACCCATCGAATGGCGGGTGCTGGCGGTGGAGAAGGACCGGGCGTTGGTGATCAGCAGATACGGATTGGATGTCAAACCGTACAATGTAGAAAAGGTCAATGTGACCTGGGAGACATGCACACTGCGGGCATGGCTGAACGGGATGTTTTATGACAGTGCCTTCACTTCGGAAGAGAAAAGCCTGATCCGGGAAGTATGGAACCGGAATCCGGATAATCCGGAAAAAAGAACAAAAGGGGGAAACGATACAAAAGACCGCATCTTCCTGCTGAGTTTTGATGAGGCGGAGCAATATTTCAATAATGATGATGCCCGGACGTGCCGGGCGACCGCATATGCTCAAACAAGCATTGGTTTTTTAGATGATACTGACATCAATGTATGTTGGTGGCTTCGTTCACCGGGTTCCTCCGGAAGGTGGTTCCATTCATCGGGCTCTTCCTGTTCCAAAGCCGTTTTTGTTCTCAGCTTTGGCATCATCTCTATGGATGGCATATATGTCAATAATTCCGTTATTTATGTTCGCCCTGCTTTTTGGCTGAAATTGGACGCGGGCCGGGTAAAATTCGCGAATAAGAAGAAAAAAATGCCGTTACCCGATGTGACCCCGGCATCAGCGGAAAGTGCGGAGGAATTATTTGAAAAAGGCAAAGCCGCATATGATAATAAAAATTATGCCGATGCGCTGAAATTCTTCACTTCTGTTGCCGACCAGGGGGATGCCGATGCACAATTCAATCTTGGGGTTATGTATGCAAACGGCCGGGGTGTGAAACAGTCCGATGAAACGGCAGTGAAATACTATCAGCTGGCAGCTGATCAGGGGGATGCCGATGCGCAAAATAATCTTGGGGTTATGTATGAAAAGGGCCGGTGTGTGAAACAGTCCTGGGAAATGGCGGTGAAATACTATCAGATGGCTGCCGATC
>DAIMGK010000235.1:0-7028 GCA_036723985.1 Flexilinea sp. | reverse complement strand
AGATGATCAGCCGCCTCTGGCATCTGCCTTTGATCCGTCTGGATGTCGGCGCCCTCTTTGGCAGCCTCGTAGGCGAATCCGAGGAACGGGTGCGCCGGGCGCTCTCTGTTGTCGAGATCATCTCTCCCTGTATCTTATGGATCGATGAACTGGAAAAAGCCCTCTCCCACGGCGGGCTGGACAGCGGTACCTCGACCCGGGTTTTCGGGAACATCCTGACCTGGATGCAGGAAAAAACCGCGCCGGTGTTCGTTGTCGCCACAGCCAATGACATCACCGCCCTGCCTCCGGAATTACTGCGCCGTGGCCGTTTTGACGAGATCTTTTTCCTTGACCTGCCTACGGAAAAGGAACGGATGGAGATCTTTGAAGTGCACATTCTGAAACGAGCCCGGCTGCCGGAAATGTTTGACCTGGACCGGCTGGCGAAAGCCTCCCGCGGGTTCGTCGGTTCCGAGATCGAACAGGCTGTCATTGATGCCATGTATATCGGTTTTAATGACCGGCAGAGAGAATTCACCACGGAAGATATCCTCCAGGCTCTGCGCCGTCAGGTACCGCTTTCCGTCTCCCAGCGGGAACAGATCGAAAAACTCCGGAGCTGGCTGCGGGAAGGCCGTGCCCAGTCCGCGTCCTTCAGCGATGCCGCCGATGCCGAATCGCAATTCGTACCGATACAAATCGAGCTGAACGCAAAAAAGGATCGATTTTAGTTATTAGTCATTAGTCAATAGTCATTAGTTGTTAGTTGGTGGCTGAGTCTTTTTCCCGGCATGTTGATGAACCTTAATCACTGACCGGGAAGCGGAAACGAATCTGATATGTCTCATATTTCTGTTATGAAAATAGCCTTCTCCGACCGGGACCTGCTGCAGCAGGCGCTCGCGGATCTCGGTTATCAGATCGAGGAGGGTAACGGTCTGAAAATTACCGACGGGGTGAAATCTGTCAAAGTCGATTTTCTGGTACCGATCCCATATACCGAACCCATCGGTTTCCGCAAAGGGAAAAACGGCTGGCAGCTTACAGCTGACTGGTTCCGTGTGAACCTGAACCGCAAAGATTTCGAAAACCGGCTGAAGCAGCAGTACGCGTATCTCTCCGTAAAACAAACTCTGGCGAAGCAGGGGTTTGAAATTGCCGAAGAGACCCGTGATGAAGCTCAGCGCATCCATATCACCCTGAGAAGAATATGATATTGGTTGGTGGTTGGTGGTTATGATGGTGGCAGCCGCATTGTCTGTGACACATTGGTTAATCGGGATACGGATGCGAAGCACTTTCCGCAATTGTTCATTCTTATACCTGTGACCATCCCGGTCATTTTAGAAAACCGCTCCGTCTGTCACTGCTCCCTGCTCTTCGATTCTCATCCTGAAACCTGCATCCCAAATCCTACATCCTGGATCCTGAATCCTTTTTTCTCCCCTCAATTCCCAGTATTCATTAAAATATAAGTATGGATAAAACAAACTTCTGGACGGACCTTCTTCGGCAGCCCGCTTTACCGCAGCAGGCGGCATCTGAAGAAATTTACCGGGCGGCGTGTATCGGCGCGGTGAGCCTGCTGTATGAAGCCGGGAACAGCGCCGGACTTGCCGACGCGGTCCTTCACGCCGCCTCGCAGGAAAGCAGGCTCCGGGCCCTGACAGCCCTTGAAAACATGACAAGAGCATCCGGACCGTACGGCGCGGATGCCGTTCGGAGCCTTTATGAACTCGCCATCATTTCCGGCCACCGTCAGAGCGCGGAATTTTTGCGGACAAACGATATCCGGGACTCGGACACGGGCTGGAACAGTGCAGGCATGCTGCTGTTCGGGCAAAAGCACCGGCTTCTCAAGTCAGATCCCGGCCCGGAAAAACTCAGCGAGCTGTTTCTCAGCGGAAATGAAGCGCTGCGGATACGGCTTCTGGATCTGGGCAGCAAAACACTGCCGAACTGGGCCGCGCTCATGCGTTTTCTGGATAAACCATCCGCCGAAAACCGGCAGACAGTCCTGACCGCATACCGGAATTTCTCTCCGGATGAAAGGAAACTGCTTCATTTCTGCTGTACGGACCGCGGCGGTCCTGCCGCTTCTCTTCCCGCTGACCTTTTCCTTCGGTATGAAGACGAAACCCTGCCGGAAATCTGCCTCAAATACCGGCTCCTGCCATCCGACACCTCACAGGAAGCATTATTTTATTTCCTGAGCGGACAATGGGAGCAGTACTACGCGTCCGACAGTGATTACCGCCGCATCCGCATCGCTTATGAAGGGAAAGACCCGGAACTGCAGCGCCGCCTGATCACCGTCAGCCGGGAGTCCGGGAACAATGCCTGGCTGCGCCATATCAGCGGCAGTCAGGAAAACACACCGCAGAGCGGTACGCTCTCCGACCATCACCTGCTGACCGCGTCGCTCATCGAACAGCGGCAATGGGACCGGCTACGGGAACTGCTTCCGAATCTTCCTCTGCTCTGCATGCCCGCTGTCTGCGAAGCTCTCTCGCTATCCGGACACAAACCGCCCCAGGCAGAAGAGATGTCTTTTTTGCGTGATCTGACGGAAAAGATCAAAGCCGCCGAAGGGCTTTCGCCCATTCCGGTCAGCGGCCGGTACCGCGATACCGGTGGGACCGCGCTCTGCCTTTGCAGCGGCGGACCGCGTTTTGCCGTCCTGTATTCCGACCGGCGGATCATGGTCTGGAATACCGATGATGACCATTCAGCACCGGTGTGCATCGCTTCCAATCAGATGACATTCCGGCAGATCGTCCTAAGCCATGACGGGAAATACCTGTGCGCAGACTGCGGAAACGGGATCCTGACAGTCTTCACCCTTCCCGGAGGGCAGTCTGTCAAAACTCTCCGCACAGACGGTTCCCCGCTGGCAGGAATATTTCTGCAGCCGGACGGGCGCAGGATCATCCTGCTCGGACAAAACGGAAAAGGAGCTGTCTTCACTTTTCCCGGCGGTGCGGAACTCTTCCGCTTCGATATCGGCCTGAAGGATTGCTGCCGCTCAGCCTATGACCCGCAGGCCAATCGTTTCTGCGGCATTACCCTCAGCGGGGAATGTACACTTTATGACATCAGCGAACGCCGCATTGTTACAAGTCTGAAACCCGGCGGCGCCATACCGGCCGCGGCGGAATTCTTTTCGGCGGGAAAACTGTCCTTCGCCAATGATGACGGGACGCTCTCCCGTATCAATCTGCTGAGCGGGAAGCCCATTTTGGACAGGATCAATACCGGAACCGGAAAGATCCGGCGGATCCTTGAACTATCCGGCGGCGATCTGTACGCACTCGGAACGATCGACGGTCAGGTATGTATCTTCGATCCGGCTTCAGGCAGCCTCCCGGCAGTTCTCAGCTTCGGAAGCAAAAGCGCCGTCACCGGGCTTTGTTATGATGAAGCGAAAGCGACGCTTTTCGGATGCACTGCCAACGGGATCGTGCGGGGATGGGACCTGAACCTTTTCAAAGATATGTGCCGCGTCCTCCCGCTGACCCAGCTGCCGGGTATGAACAAAATCGATGAATTTTGTAAAAAATATCCGGAACCCGGTGTAAAAGCCGCGGCAGCCTGGTTCAAAACCGTCATCGCGTGGCGGAGACGGTTTGACATTGAACTGGATTTTGAATGAACAAGAAGGATTCAGGACTCAGAATTCGGGAGTCGGATCGGGGATCAGGTCTGAATGTATGAGTCAGCGAGGACGGTTTTCACTGACGCGCAGCGGCCGGAAAATTTCGGTAAAATACTGACAATAACAGTCTGTAAAGTACGAGTCATAAAACAATTAATCAGGGAGTTGATAAACGAACCACATGGCAGCAAAAAACACGATCTCACCGGCAAAATTCGCGGAGCATATCCAGTATCTCCTGAACGATACCGCCGCCGCGGAGAATTATGAACTGGAAACCAAAACCACCGGAACTTTTTCATTTCTGCAGAAAGCGGTAACGATGCTGCCGCAGGATGAAACGGGGCTGAGCAATTATTATCTGCTTTTCAACGCCTGGATCCGCTGGCTTGCCGATTGGGATAACTATTCACTGACCCTCCTGCACCGCAGGCGCCTGCTCGGACATCTCAACCGGGAACTCGGTGTCGGAAAATTCACGCTGGAGATCTATCCCTATGCCACGCGCCTTTACAACATAAAACCGACCGTCGGACGGGTCGATATCCAGCTTCACGAATCGATGGATTTCATGTCGGAATATGAATGCAAACACTTCGCCCAGTGTATTAAAACAAAACGCTGGAGTGAATTAAGGCATCTGATCAGCGATTATCAGGCGAAAAACCCGAAATCAAAGGAGCTGAGCGCGTTTTTCAGCCAAACGAAAGCCAATCCGACTCATAAAAACAGTACCCGCGGCATATATTATGACCTGGAAACAGTTTTCAACAATTGCAACCAACGGAATTTCGGCGGAAAAATGTCCCGTCCGAAGGTAATGCACTGGTCACCGAGAGTCAACCATTCCACGATGGGTTCCTATAATGTCAATGAGGACACCCTGATGATCAACCGCGGCCTGGACCGTCGGGACATACCCGCTTATGTGCTGGATTTTGTCATGTATCATGAGCTGCTTCACAAAGCTCTCGGAATAAAGACAAACGGTTCCCGCCGCCTGTCTCACACCAAAGAATTCCGGGAACTGGAAAAAGCCCATCCCAACTTCGAACAGGCCCAGGCCTTTATCCAAAAGATCGCGAAAAAACTTTGATCAGAGTTCAGAGTCCAGATGTTAGGATTTAACATTCCTGGTTGGAACTCTCTTTGTTCAACTGCTAACTCTGCACTCTAAACTCTGAACTCTTCCAATAAAGGAATCCTCTGCGGAGCAGCTGGGGGCGCATGTCGATTTGATAGCCGCTTTCATTCAGTTCCCGGGCCGCGGCACGGAAAAGCGCGCGGAGGCCAAAGGAACGCATCGGAGCCTGGTTGCGGCAGGCAGCCTTCCATCGTTCCATGAAAGAATAGATCTCTTCTCCGGGAACCATTCGGTGAATAAAATTTTTCGTCAAAACCGGCTGGAACATATTCGGTTCAAAACCGCTGTGGAAATTTGTGCTGAACAGGAATCCTTCCTGTTTTACCGGGTACGGCGGGACTGCCGAACGGCGGACCACATTCGCCGTCCAGATCGAGCCGAACGGGTTGGATGTGCCTTCCAGCAGCAGGCCGCCCGGGATCAGCTGTTCCCCCATCTGCCGGACAGGCTCAGCCCATTCCGCCTCCTCATACTGCCGGAGGACATTGAAAGCCCTGATGATCCGAGCCCTTTCACCGGAACGCAGCGGTAAATTAAACCCGCCAAGCCGGAAAAAAGTCCGTTCATCTTCATAAGGAAGGCCTGTTTTCACACGCTCCGGGTCGATCTCCACACCCAGGACAGGCAGGTCCGGATTCCGGACACGGAGCCGCTCCGCTGTTTCCAGTGTCGTAAACGGTTCAGCCCCGAATCCAAGGTCGACATAAAAAGACATCGTCCCCGGATCATCCCGCATACGGATCAGAGGCCCTTCCGTCAGCAGCAGAAAGATATCGGAACGGCGGAGACGGTTGCGGGCAGTCTTTCCCCGGGTAGGTTGTCCCTGAGGACGATAAGGAAGCGGTTTTTTCATAGGCCGGCCGGAGAATTCTTCCTTTGCAGCATAAAGACGGCAAAGCATGCCGACAGGAAACCGCCGATAAGCCTGGAAATGACCAGTGCCGGAACCATATCCGGCGCATTGGCGGCACAGACACTCAGATGTGGACCGAGGACAGCCGCTGCCGATACCAGAAAAGCCCCATCGATCGTTACCTCTCTGCCTTCCATATCATGCATGGCGCCCAATGTCGCGGTGGCGGAAACCATACCCAGCAGCATGGCGGTGATCCCTTTATCCTGTATATTCACACGGGTACCGATCGCCTGCAGCGGCCGGTGTAACAGCCGGTTCAAAATTTCAGCCAGAGGCACACTGCCGATGAGAAGGATCCCGCAAAGTGCCGCCTCCGGAAGCGCTTTCCGCAGAGGCATGACCCCGGGAATGAATGAAATGCCTGTAAGATATTCGCTCAGGGCTGCCAGAATACCGATGACCGAAACAGCCCGGATCGCTCCGGCGAAAATCATGAACAGCCGGATCGTCTTATCCTGCTTTTTCAGGATCCCTGCCGCCAGCAGCAGCGCGAGGATCAGGATCGGCAGGCTTTGCCGGACTGTCCGGACCAAACCGATCCCGGAGAAAAGTCCGCCAAGGACCAGCGTGACGGGAAGAACGATCAAACCGTACAGGATCCCGAGGAGAAAAGGTCTCCGGCCGGCTTCCGGCATCATCCCGAAACCGACGGGGATGGTAAACACCATCGTACAGCCGAAAACAGACGTCAGAATGACAGCTGAGAACATCGCGATCTCCGGATCCGCAGCCATCCCGACAGCGAGCTGATAACCTCCCATATCAATGGGAATGATCCCGGCGAGGACCGACGGGTCAAGACCGATCTTGAGGAACAGAGGAGCGACGGTCATTTCCAGGATCCGGGAAAAAACCGGCGTCAGGCACAGAATGCCGAGCATTCCGGAGATCAGCGGCCCCATCAGCCGGAATCCCTCGTCAAAACGTTCACCCAGCCTCAGGCGGTTCCCGAAGATCTTGTCCGTCCCGCCGATCACAGCAGACACGGCGATCGCCCACATCAGTACAGTACTCATACGCATTATTATAAACGTAAACCTGACAGATAAAAATATGAGATACACGCCGTAAAACAAAAACCCTGACACAATGGCGCGGACTTCGTCCGGCCAGATCCGGGACAGGAGCTGCGATCCCCATCCCCCTGCCGAAGAAGGTATCAGGCTCTTTGTGAGACTCACACGCTTTCGCGGCGGTTACCTTATTCAGCCGGGGTGACGGTTCCCTTCGGCTCAGTTCTGAGCCTGCGGAAACCGTCCCCTTTGATTCCTGAAAATCAGCAAAAAAAACACGATGGATCGGAGCCGAACCATCGTGATCTTTATTCTAAG
>DAIMGK010000234.1:0-7082 GCA_036723985.1 Flexilinea sp. | reverse complement strand
GACAGGATAAAACCTGCACTGAGAGGTATGAGCTTCGCTCGTCAGATCCAGTGCATGAGCTTCGCCCCTGCGGCGGCTGCGCGCCGCACGCGAACCGTCCTCGTCCTGAACAGACCGTCATGTATCACATTGTAAATAAATTTATTTACAATACATATGATTTGACATAATAAATAAAAAGTGGCCGCCGCGAAAGTGCGGGAGTTTTAAATAGAGCCTGCTACCGTTCAGGCGGGGGTTTGGGCAGTGACGCTCCTGTCCCCCATAAAGAAAGAAAATACAAACTGAGTTTTTATATCAGGAGAATATCTTATGGGCATGACGAATGTAAATATCAGAATGGATAGTGAGCTGAAAAGACAATTCAGCATTTTCTGTGAAGATATGGGAATGTCCATGTCCGCGGCTTTCAATATATTCGCGAAAAAGGTCGTCAGAGATCACCGTATTCCTTTCGAAATCGGCGCTGATATTCCTAATGAAGAAACGCTGAAAGCCTTTCAGGAAACAGATGAAATTATAAAAAATCCTGAAAGCGTCAAGGGGTATCCAGATGTTCATGAAATGTTTACTGAGCTGTTATCATGACAAATATTGTCAAACCAACTTCGCAGTTCAAAAATGATCTGAAACGGATCGGGAAAAATATACTTGTTTCAGCGGAAAATTGCGGAAATATATTATATGAAAATAAATAAATTTCGGAAATATATCGATAAATTTTGACATATTTCCGTATGATTTCTGTATGATTTCCGATGACCGCGGGGCATCTTTTTCGTGGTTTCGCCCGAAATCAGGTGAATTACTTAAATTGTTTATTTCTGTACAGGAAGATTTCAATATAACAGGACTTGAGGTTCGTCATCATTCCGCAGCCAAATCGGAGGATGGTCTTTGCTTTTCGTATATATAGTTTTTCCGCGATTATTTCGTTTCGATTCCGAAATCCGTGTCAGTATGCCCGGATACTGATATAGTACAGAATTGCTCCCAGTAAAAACATGATCCCCATGCCAATGACACCATCCCAAAGGGTGTTCCCCCGGAGCTTCAAATCATAAGGATTTTCCGGATCATACTGGATGTTAAGCTGACCGCCGATCTTATAAACTTCCGGACTTTGCGCTTTGATATTCGTTTTTATCCTGTAGGTCCTGTCCCGGACGGTAAATTCAATTGTTGGGTAATAATATGTGACGCGCTTTGATCCGTGACTTCTATGCCGCCAGTGTTCCTCTTTTGTGACACCCGTAATAACAGCCGTCGTTTCGCCGGTGCATCTTTTGGCCTTTGAAAATTCTGAAATAAAAACCAGAATACCTGATATCCATAAAACGACAGCAATAATTTTTCCGGTCAGCATTATTGTTCCGTTTCCGTCAGACGATCTTTGAAAGTTTTCCCAGGCTCTTTGAAAGCTCGATCGCGGTTTCGGGAACAGCGATGATCTCTCCGTCCGAAACGACATAGTTTTCAACCGGAACGTGTTCTTTCAGGGTCCGTTCGATCTCATGTGTAATGTAATGCATCTGCGTACAGTGCGGTGAGCGGTCCACGGACGCGAAAATGAGTTTTTCAAGCTGTCCTGTCCCAAAGACAGCCGACAGCTTTGTAATGGCCATATTAATATGGGTCGTTTCAAGGCAGAGAGCGTAAATCTGATCAACACCGGCAGAGAGCTTTGTGAATGCTTCCGGGTATACCTGCGGAAAACACGCGCCGATGACCAGCACTTTGCCTTTTATGGCGTACACATTTGTTTCCATCAATCGCTGTATCTCCATTGTCTTCTCCTCTGCTTTTCGGGAATTGTCCGGTAGTTTTCTGCCGCTCATTCGATTCCCCGCTGAAAACCGGGAACCTGTTTTATTCTCTTTTCAAACCGGAACATGCCGTCCGGAAACTGATCGTCTTTCTGTTTATCCGTCTCCGTATCATTGGGATCCGGATGATGACTGTTGAAAAACTCCACAATATGGAACCCGCAGCGGTTGACGTAAAAGTGGATATTCCGCTTTTCGAAATAGGGTGTGACTGTTTCCCAGATCGTAACTTCCGGGTGAAGCTTTTCGACCAGGCACCAGGCAGCGTATCCGATCCCTTTGCTGTGTATCTTCGGAGAAACAAACAGCAATTCCAGGTCACCTTTCCCGCCGTCAACTTTAATGACAACGCCGCCGGCTTTTTCATTTCCGCGCATGATACGGTAAGCCTCGCCGCTGTCTATAGACTGTTCGATCGTCTCTCGGGAGATGATCTCACCCTCTTCTTCAAAATGATCATCCCGGCGGCCGAACTCTTCAAGCGCGCCGTAGTTGAAAGCTTCCTGATTATCAAGGATGAACTGCTCCCGATCATCCTCTTTCAAAGGAACAAGCGTAATGTCGTTCATAATACACACCTCATCAAACCGGGATTTGCTGTTTTAAGGAAACGCTGATTAACGAGTGTTTGTGCGCCGGCACGCCGGATGTTATGGTTTTCCCTGCAGCGCCGTGTCGGCACGCCGGAAGAATTTTGGGGGGGAAACCCCATCCCCATACTCCGGGGTTTCTAAAGTGGGCAATTGATCAGTTTTTCCTTAAAATTCTTCCGTTTCGGTGATCTCAAATCCCGTCTTTTCATATAAGTGAATAGCTTTCTGATTCCACGCTGCCACATACAGGATCACATGGCCGGACCGCGTGTTTTGCAGTGCCCAAAGCAATATTTCTTTCCCGTATCCCCGTCCCTGATATGATTTGTTTACGAGCAGATCATCGATTTCATCCCCTTTAATGGTTACACTTCCGATGATCTCATCCCCATCCGGCAAAAGGTAAACCGCGTCCATACCCTCTTGAAAAAAAGAATCATCCTGAATAAAATCATACGGTTTTCTGTCCAATGCCTCTCTCATCTCATGATAACATTCATTGTACATTTTTTTGTATTTTTCCTGGAAAGCGGAAGCGTATCTGACCAGTTCAACGCCGGTTCTTTCTTCTGTGGGATGTAAGTATTCCATTTTATATGCTGTTCCCATAATATCCCTTCAGCCTCCGGTTCGCCGGGATGATGCGATTTCCCGATCAGGGATCCCGCCTGCTTTTTTCGATGATCCGGTGGAACTATTCAGAACCACTCTATGTAAGAGTAAATTATTATCTTTTACCCCGGGGTTTGGGTGTGGGGTTACCCCCTATATTCCTCCGGCGCGGCGTCACGGCACTTCGTAAAAACTCGAAACCTGCCCCGCGCCGGCACACGAACACGGGGGTACTGAATCGTTACGATCCGGTTATTATCATTGGTTCGAAAGAGGCATATTATCGCTCTTTATAAAAATCACGCAGCCCCCGGATCATGATTTCCGAATTCTCATCTCCATAAACATGTGCCAGCATATTTATGGCCTGTTTATCCGTATAATTTTTTCTTAAGTATTTTCTGTATTGTTCTTTATTCAGAATTCGTCTCATTATTTCATCAATTATATTTCTGCCGCGAAAATCTTTGATCCATAAAAGCAGACAATCTGTACAATATTCTGAAAACTCCTTCTCAAAAGTTTCTCCGTTTTTTATTCTTTTACTTCTTTCATAAAAAGCGCTCAGGTCCCGGTCCGAGTCATACCTGACGATCGGATCATCTAAATGAACCAGGTGATGCTTTACTTTCAGATCTGTCTTTGACAGTTCAAATTCCAGCAGAAGCCCTGATTTTGTCAGGTTGAAATCATATTTCTGATGAAAATAGAAATTCCCCTGACCGTATAAAAGATAGGCTCCGTTATAGTATTCTTCCGATCCTATGCAATGAGTATGCTGGGCAATGACCGCATCCGCTCCGGAATCCGCCATCCGGTGAAAGCGTTCGGTCATCGTCTGCGTCGGATATTGGAAGTATTCTATTCCGCCGTGATAAAGGACAAATAGATGATCACATTGTTTTTTAACGCTTCCAATTCTTTACATACAGTATAGTCGTCATATAAATTAACTGCCGCCTCGTTGGGAAAAGAAGCGAAAAATCCTTTTTCCGCGGCGCCATAGATAATGATGGATAAACCGTTTTTCGTAATTTGAATATAATTTTTATCGTTTTCATTAAATCCGGCGCCGAAATGGGACAGCCCGTTATTTTCAAGTGTCCGGATCGTTTCTTTGATCCCCTCTGTTCCAAAATCCGGAGAATGATTATTGGCAAGAGAAACATATCCGATAACCGCCTCTTTGATCGCGTTTATACATTCCGGACTTGCTTTTAAATGCAGTCCCCGTTTGGGTACCGCGTTATCGGATCCTGTCAATGCTCCTTCAAGGTTGCATACAGAAAAATCAGCATTCTCAAACAGATCCAGAATCTTTTGATCAAAAAGCCTTTCCTTTTTCCCTTCGATAAAAAGTGATCCATTTTTTTGGGAAATATATCTCCGATAACAATTAAATTAACAGTGTCCATATGATTTTCCTGGGATTAACTGTTTTCCCCGCTTTAAATATTGTCTCCATACAGGACAATTTTAGCATATCATAGCCTTTATGTCCGTCATCATTGTGCAGCAAATCGTCACCCGGAACCTCCTGTCACCCGAGGGACGGAATGTACCGGGTGAAAGTGTCCCGGCTGCATCCGCCCGATATGGATCATCACCCTCTCTCCGGGACACTTTACACCCGGTGCTTCCGTCCCGCCGTCGGCCACAGGTATATAGGTTTTATCGGTTTTGCCGCGCTTTCAGGTATTTTCGCCGGCGATCGATCCGTTAGGGTCCTCTCGCTTACGGGACAGTGACACCGGGTGCAAAGTGTCCCGGAGAAAGCATACTTCCCTTCACCGCTGTTATTCTCCCGGGACACTTTCACCCGGTGCCTCAGTCCCTTCCCTTACCAAGTCTCGCCATTCCGCCAGTTTTGCTTCATGTCTGGCTTTATTCGATGTTTGCTTTATCACATACTCTCTGGTTCTTAAGAAGTCTTTAGTTTTCTTTAGACTTCTTAAGAACCAGAGAGTATCACTTTTTTTTTCTTTTCAAGCCGTCCTGTTTTTGACGCTTACGAACGTACATCCCTTCACCGCTGCTGATCATCCGGGACACTTTCACCCGGTGCCTCAGTCCCTTATTATAGGGACGGTTACGCGTTATCGGAACTGTCTTCCAGCTGTCATTCTTACGAACTGTCCTCCTGCTGTCTTCCTTATTAACCGTCCTCTCGCTGTCTTCCTTACGAAACGCCGGGACAGTTCCATGCGGCGGCTGCGCGCCGCATGCGAACCGTCCCCTGAACCTCCTGCTGCCTGCCACCTGTGATCCTTGATCCTTGCTCCTTGATCCTCGATCCTTGTTCCTTGCTCCTTGCTCCTTGTTCCGCACTCTGCTTTCTAAAAGCTGAAAAATGCTGTATAATTTTAAGTAGGTTTTGTTTGTACTCCGCCTGACCGGGGTTGTGTGGATCTATGTCAAATTTCAAAGGAGACCGGGATATCCACTCCTTTGGCTCCGGCTGGTATGGCTACCCTGACGGGGCGGCTGTACAGGTTCCGGATCTTGAAAGAAAGAGAAGAATAAAATGGAAAAGTATATTGAAGCTGATCTGGAGATCATCATGTTTGGCGCACAGGACGTCATCGCGACAAGTCCCTGTGAATGGGATTGTGATTGCGATGGCTATTGTCTTTGTGAGGATGAATGCGGCGTTGATTGCACTTGTGATGGTGATTGCGGCTATGATTGCAATGCCGATTGCGATACCGATTAGTGATGATTGCCCGCCTGCTGCGCAGGAATTATTATTATGAGTGATATTAGAAGTGAGACGATGTGGATCATGCGTCGTCTTGCTTTCGGTATCCCGGGGACGGTTCCCGCGCCGCGCTCAGCCGCGGCACGGAACCGTCCTCCTGAACCTCCTGCTGCCTGCCACCTGCTTGATCCTTGATCCTTGTTCCGCACCCTGTTTTCTAAAAACTGAAAAATGCTGTATAATATCGGGTGGATTCTGTATATTCCCCGCCTGACCGGGGTTGTATGAGTCTGTGGCAAATTTCAAAGGAGACCTGGAAGTTTATTCCTTTGACTTTTATCTGTATGGCTGTCCTGACGGGGCGGCTGTACGGTGCCGGGATTTTGAAATGAAGGGGAAAAATATGGAAAAGTATATTGAAGCTGACCTGGAAATCATCATGTTTGGCACCTGGGACGTCATCGCGACAAGTTGTGGTGAGCATTGTGATGCTTACTGCGATGATTGCTGGTGTGAAAGTGGTTATTGCCCTGAGGATTGTGGTGAGATAACATGTGGAGATTATTGTTTCGATTGCGGATACGATTGCGAAGATTAATTAATTCGAAAAATTTTGAGTGATATCGAAAGTGATACGACGCGGATCATGCGTCCTCTAACTTTCGGTTTCGCGGGGACGGTTCCCGCGCCGCGCTCCGCGCGGCACGGAACTGTCCTCTCGCTTCGCAGGATACCCGCCTAAGCTTCATATTCATTCTGCTTTCAGCCGGGTTCCTTACGAACTTCGGGGACAGGGTAAAACCTGCACTGAGAGGTATGAGTTTCGTTCGTCAGATCCAGTGCAGGAGCTTCGCCCCCGCGGCGCGGCGCCGCAGGCGAACCGTCCCCGGGAAGATGGGAAGAAAGGAAAACCAAAATCTATGAAGATCCTGAGAACAGGAGCGGAAGATGCAGAGAAGATCATCCGGCAGAAAGCGCCCAGGCCCGGCGCAAAATACCGGCTTTCGCTCTACGCCTTTTCCATGGAGGAAGCGGGACATTATCTGCTGCTGCACACCCTGACCCGGGAAGCGCTGGAGCTGACGGCAGAGGAATGGGCGGCGTTTTCACAATTCAAAAGCGGTCCCCGGAGCTATGATTTTCTTGTGCAAAACGGCCTGTCCGGGTTGGCCGAAAAGCGTTACCTTGTGGAAGAGGAATATGATGAGGCGCACGCCTACGCCCAGGCGCTGTTCCTGCTGAGGACCATGAAGCCCCGGAAAAAGGGTTATCACAGCTATATCATCTTTCCCACCACGGGCTGCAACGCCCGCTGCGTATACTGCTTTGAGGAAGGCATGAAAGCCCAAACCA
>DAIMGK010000233.1:0-7134 GCA_036723985.1 Flexilinea sp. | reverse complement strand
TCGGGACAGGAGCTTCGCCCCCCATACCCCCGCTTAAGAATCATGCTCTTTTTCCAACTCACCCGCATATGCGGCAGTCACCTTTTTTGACAGCGAAGCATCCATGTTTCACGCGATGTTCCGTAACGTGTCATTTGTGTCCGCTCTACATCACAGGAAGTCCAATCCGCAAAGAAATGGTCGATGTCTTCTTTTGTGAAATAACGCATATTTACATCGTCTTTCAGAAAGTAAAAATGAGGCTCAATTTCAGAAATAATTCTTTCCGGTTCAAGATCTTCAAACGCATTGACACGGAAAAAAGCTGTTCCGCCCTTTTTCAGAATTCGCCTGATTTCATGAAGAATTGAAATCGTTTTTTTCTCAGAAAAGAAATGCAGGCCCATGTCGCAGATCAGCATTCCGAATGTTTCTTTATCGAAGGGGAATGTATTTGTCATATCAAAACAGAGTACCGGAATATCCGGAAGATAGATATGAAAAAGATTTAACCCTGTGAGAGAATAATCACATGCCACGCAGGGGATCGCATGATTCTTCAGCCAGAGAGAATCCGAACCGGTGCCGCATGCCAGATCCAACACAGGACCATTCTCAACCGAAAACTGATGAGCAAAACGATCCCAGCAGGTTTCTTCCTTTAATCTGCCGTTGTCGTAACGGGCATGACACCCATTCCAGAATTGAACAGAATTTTCCATTTTTTCGTATTTGTACCTGTAACTATACAAATCCGAATTTGTCCGGTCGATGCTGTTAACAGCTTGCTGCAGGGATACTATCAAACATAACGCCGATTTTCAGTTTGAGAACCCCGCGCTTTCCGCTGCCCCCGTTACCGTCTGTGGGATATCCCGGAGGTACAGAACAAAATTGTTTCTGTCTCACAAGACATCTTTATATTCATCATTCCCCACCATCATTTTCTTTGTATATGAGCATAAAGGAATGATTTTTTTATTCTTTGACCGCGCTTCTACGATAATCGTTTTGACCAGCCTTTCGGCGATACCCTGCCCTTTATATTCTGGACGAACACCGGTATGAAAAATGGTCCATTGATCGCCCGAGCCTCTGAATTCACATTCGCCGATCAGATTCTCTTCATGATAAGCAGCGCTTCTCCGGAGATCTTCTTCAAATACCACTGTAACCGGATCTTTTAATTGGTATTGCAGCGCTTTAGATGGGCATTGATCGATCACAGCTGCAATTTCCGGCGCATCAGCCTGAGACAGATCGATCCATGGACGGCGTTTGGGATCAAAAACCGCTGCGTTTCCACTTACGCATTTCCCCGCATGCCGGCACAATTGCGGATTCCAAAAGACCTGAATTCTGTCGTTCTCATATGTTTTGAATCCCCGGCTTTCGAGTTCTTTTTTCATATATGCTTTGAACATTTCCTAAATCCCCTTTCATCGTTATCTCTGCAAACTGCGATTTGTTGGGAATAATTATTTTCGATCAGTTTCATAGAGACAGTTCAAAAAAAGGTTAAAAATCATACCATTCAACGATTTGAACTTTATAACGATAAGCCCCGCAATCGTTATAAAGTTCAGGGTAACCGTTTTTTCAGATATAAATCGTCAGGACATTCAGTCCCAGGATATTTTGATAGCGGATGTCTTTCGCGGCTTTATAGACCATGCGGATGCCTTCATTTTTCATTTTATCTTTCGGATCGAAGATCTCAAGGCGTTCAGCGGGGTCAAAGGGGATACAGTCATCTTTGATACGCAGAATAATTTCATCCTGCTTGTGAACGACACGAATATCGACCGAGTGTTTCTTGTTGTCCTTTTTGAATCCGTGTTCGATCACATTTACAGCCATTTCCTCCAGGAAGAGCCCGGAAAAACGTCCGCGGTGGTCATCAATTCCGTGCGAATCACAGAAATCGATCACTTTTTGGGAGACATCCATAACCTCAGAAATATTTTTGACGCTGATATCGATCCGGTCATTTTCACTGACGCCGAAATCATCCGGGATCACCATCAGTTCTTCCATATTTCGGGGGAACCGTTTGCGGACGGCCCAGGAATAAACGACGACCGCGATCGCGCAGACGATGCCGTTGAGGATATAAGCGATATAAACGCCATCCATTTTCAAAGCCGGGACCAGCAAAGCGGAGAACCCGGCTACACATACCACACCATCAAGCAATGAAAGGAGATGGACGAGGAACTGCTTGCCGGAGGTCTGGGCGTAACAGGCGAAATGCATGCAAATGATGCTGAGGGGCATACAAATCGGGATAATGCGGAAGGCATTAACAGTCATCCCGTAAACAGGATCGGAAGGATCGCGGTAGAACATGCGGGTGAAGGGAACCGCGCAGAGAATAATAAGTGCGGAAACACAGCACATAAGCGGGATGCATTTATACATAACTACACGCATAACATCTGTCAGTGATTTTCTGTCCTCTTCACCGATGGAAACGCTCATCAGCACACGCGACACCACCACCATACCGTAAGGAATTGTCCAGAAAAGGCGGTGTATTGACTCTGACGCGGCGAATGAAGACAACCCGGCGGAACCGACAAACTGCAGGATCAACGCGTTTAAAATGATCCCGCGGACAGCCTGATATATATTGGAAAGGGCCCCGGGATAACCGGTTTTAAGGATTTCCACAGCGCCTTTCCGATCTGTGGGTTTATGCCGGATCTTGAAAAAGGATCTTCCGGAGAGAAACCAGGCAGCCTGAACACCGAAAAGTGCCCACATACCTGCCGAAGAAGCCAGAGAAAGTCCGAAAACGCCCATTTTCAGGACGACGACGAACAAAAAATTGCAAAGTACATTCACAAGAATACAGACGATGCCGGCTGTCGTGGTCCGCTTCGACTGGTTTTCAAGTGAAAGAAAGGCGGGGAGCAGCAGTCCCAGCATCCACGGAAGGAGCCCCACGACCTGTCCGAGTATATATTTGTTCAGGGGCTCCCTTATGACAGGATCTGATGTAAATATTCGTGTCAGATCGGTAAATACACACAGCGAAAGGATAATGCACATTACGAGAGAAAAACCGGTCACGGTCAGCAGGCTCAGAATAAAGATATCCTGCGTTTTTTCAGGTTCGTTTTTTCCCATATATTTGCCGCAAAGGATCTGGGTCCCCCCGACAAACACCATACTCGCAGCCGCAAGGAACATGACTATGGGCGCGTAAAGCCCGATGGCACTCATTACAGCCGGTCCGATAAAATTGCTTCCGAAAAGCCCGGATACAGTACCGTTGACCGCAGGGACAAGCGCCAGCAATATCTGTATGGGCAGAAGACGAAAGTAAGTTTTTGAGATCAGATATGCGTCTTTATATTTCTTCATTGCTTATTTCCTAATCGATCAGGCCAAAATGCCTCAGCGCGTTTTCGATACCGTTTTCATCCACGCTGTCCGTGACATAGTCCGCCGCTGCTTTGACCGTATCATTGGCATTGCCCATAGCCACGCCGATGCCCGCAAACCGCAGCATATCTATATCGTTGTCGCCGTCACCGAAAGCCATGATCTGACTGCGGTCCAGCCCCTTTTCGTCTAAAAACTGCTGAATGCCGACAGATTTCCCGCCGCCTTTTGGAATAATGTCGATGCCGGTATCATTCCATCTGGTGATCTTACATTCATCCAGCAGCTCTTCCAAAACCTGCCTGTCTTCATCGGGAACAAAGGCAAGGATCTGATAGATCTTCTCCCCCTGATATTCTCCGATATCCGGGATCGAACCTTTTGATTCAGTCTGTGTCCGGATAACTGTATCATCGACATAATTGATATAGCGTTTTTCCGCACCGACCAGCATGAAAGGGATCTTTTTCCGATTGAAGATACGCTCAAGGATCTTCATTTCTCCTTCATCAATGGAGGTTCCCGCGTATACACTTCTGGATTGGTCCATAAGAAGCTGTCCGTTGAGCATCAAATAACCGTCAAAATCCATTTTCCCGACAGGAAGCTGAGAAAATTCGATCATACTTCTTCCGGTCGCTATGACTGTAAGAATACCCCGCCGGCGCAGCTGCTGCAGAGCGAATTGCGTGCTCAGCGGCACGTCATTGATCTTATGGGACAAAAGCGTGCCGTCTACATCAAAAAAAACCGCCTTGATCTTTTCCGCATAATCTGTCATGATATTTTTCCTGTCTTCCATATCCCGCAGCCCGGATCAAAAATTATATAGATCTATTCAATTGTGAAAACATTCAGGAGCCCCGTCAGGTCAAAGACATTCATTATATATTCATTGACGTGAAGCAGCTTCATTTGACCGCCGCGTTCATCCATGATCTGCTGCCATTCCAGGATCACGCGCAGCCCGCCGGAAGACACGTGAGGAACTTTCTCCATATCCAGGATCAGTTCCGTAATATCTTCCATTTTTGCCCTGGTTTTCTCATTCAGTTCAGGTGAACCGGTCATATCCATACGTCCATCCGGTTTGACCGTCAGGGATCTCCCGTTTTTCAAATATTCAACATCCATAATTTCCTTCTCCATCATTTTTACGCATGCACAATAAACAAAATTTTCGATCTGATGCCGGCTTATTTCCTCAATTTCTCCATACCCGCGGGCAGATAAAAACTCACTTTATAAATCATAACACACATCTGAATATCCATTGATCACATCCGGCACAGCTTTTGTTTCCGAACAAATAACCGAACATAAAGGTCTCCTTTGTTTTTCGGCAAAGGAGACCTTTATGTTCATCAGAACCGGCGCCATGTACGGACATGCCGCCGGTTCTGATTTACAGGCTGTTATCATTTTCCGGCAGCAGAATACAAAAAGTACCGCAATACGTTTAATCCTTATTTTTTCCCGCCGAGATTTTTTGCGGCGGGGTTCTGATCTTTTTTCTCCTCTTTCATAACAGTATTGAGAATACCGTCTATCTGTTTTTCGAAAGCATGTTTACCGGAACACACGATCGGATCCACAGCCATCGGAGCGATTCTGGCTCCGGTATATTCCTTTTGATCCTGTTCATTTCTTTTGAAGATCTTGCTCACCCATTCATTTTCGATAAATTCGGAGAGTTTTTCTTTGATGTCATCTTTTGACAGTAATATTCTTCAAAACCAGGTATCGGTTTCCATATTTCATTTTCATTCATATAACCTCCTTTCTCGGAAAATGAAAAAACCCGGATCGCTCCGGGCAGAAAAAAGCACCAGCTGATTAGCTGATGCTCATAAAGGTTATATTATTTCACAGACAAATTTGAATTTGTCTCTCAGAACTTTTCAAAGTGAACTTTCCCGAAGTCAAAGTCCGCTTCAGTGTATCCTTTTTTCATTTCACCCTTACCTCCAAGTGCTATGAGATTCAAAACGGCATAACACTCCGGTATATTGAGAAGTTTTCTGATCTCTTCATCCGAAGATTTGGCTTTTCCGGTTCTATTGCGAATATGCACCCAGCATGCTCCTATATCGTATTGTTCCGCGGCCAGCAGGATGTAAGAAGAAGCAATTGCTCCATCTTCGATCCAGAATTCGCCTCTGTCAAGGTTAACTATCACTACGATAACGATATCAGCCCCAATGATCTGACTTCCGCCCAGACTTTTACAGGATGCCAACTCGGCTATTCTGTTTTTATCTCTGACGGCTACAAATTCAACCGGTCTGTGTCCGAAAGAACATGGTGCGGCAAGAGCCACCTTCATGATTTCATGGAAGACTTCTTCACTGATACGGTCTGTTGTATATCTTCTTATTGACCTGCGTTTTGCGGCTAATTCAAATAATTCATTCTTCATATCCCTGTCCTATATAAGCCGGGTTTTCCGGGTGACTTATGCTTTATTGCAAATGATTCTGCCTGTCTGAATACTGTCTGAAAACTGCTGGTTTGCCTTTTATTTTTCAAATCGTTCGGCACACTGTTTCAGATAGTCGATGATTTTCAGATGTTGAGGACATGCGTTCTCGCATTGACCGCAGCGGATACAGTCAGAAGCTTTCCCGTGGCCGATCGTTGCAATGTTATATTCACGTACCTGACGAAAACCTTCATTGTTATGCTGCCGGTTTGCTACAGCGATGATCTCCGGGATTGGGATATTCATCGGGCATCCTCCTGTACAGTAATGACAGCCGGTACAGGGAATTGATTTATCCGCATTCAATGCATCCTGCGCCTTACGGATGACAGCTTTTTCTTCTTCATTGAGCGGTTTGAAATCTCTCATAAAGCTCAGATTCTGTTCCATCTGGGCCAGGCTCGACATGCCGGAAAGAACCGTGATGACCCCGTCCAGACTGGCAGAATAGCGGATGCCCCAGGAAACCACCGGAGCGTTCGGGTCGGCTTCACGGAAAATAGCTTTCACCGCTGGGATTGGATCAGCCAGCGCTCCGCCTTTCAGCGGTTCCATGACGGTAATGGATTTTCCGTGTTTCCGGGCGATTTCCCAGCATTCACGGGAAGAGATCCCGGGATTTTCCCAATCAGAATAGTTGATCTGAAGCTGTACAAAATCGATTTCCGGGTGGGCTGAGATGATTTCATCCAGCAGCGCTGGGTCGGCGTGAAAGGAGAACCCGCAGTGTTTGATCAAACCCTTTTCCTTCTGTTCCCGGACAAAATCCCAGAGATGGTATTCATCATATTTGGTGTAATTTGTCCGCATCAACCCATGGAGCAGATAGAAGTCAAAATAACCGGCGCCGGTGCGTTCAAGACTGGTATAAAACTGTTGTTTTGCACTTTCCTCACCGCTGCACTGCATCCAGGCAATCATTTTGGTGGCGATTTTATATGCATTCCGGGGATAACGGTCCGCTACAGCTGTTTTGAACGCTGCTTCGGAACTGCCGTTTCCATAAACGAATGCTGTATCAAAATAAGTGCCGCCTGCGGAAATGAAACGGTCTGCCATTTCACATACCTGTGGAATATCGATCGTGTCGTCAGGTTTTTTGGGAAGCCGCATCAACCCAAAACCAAGCTTGAAAACATCTTTACCAAAATAATCTGCCATAATATTGCTCCTTATATAATTTCCATTTGAACGGTGTCAATCTTATTATAGATTGTTTTGTTGTCTAACTTAAGGAAACGCTGATTAATCCAACATGCCTATACAGGCGCCACGATAAATGG
>DAIMGK010000232.1:6763-7194 GCA_036723985.1 Flexilinea sp. | reverse complement strand
AACAAAGAAACAATTACCGGTGAAGAGTTTATGAGCATCCTGAAGGCTGATGATCAAAAGCCATAAACAGATCGACGGAACTGAACGCTATTGATGAAAATAAAAAACTCCTGAAGTTTGTGCATGACGATGTACGGCAGTGCGCGGCAACCTGAAAGCAAACGGTTAGTCAATTCTGAGGGTTTTTGCAGATCTTGACAATACCATCAGAAAAATCATTATAATGAAAGATGACACAGACTATCTATGGTCGAATTCTCACACCAGACGGATTACGCTTTATTTGTGCTAGCTTTGATTATGACCCGGAGCAGATAGGAAAGCATATGCTGGAGATGTTGATAAAGTCTAGAAATGAAGGAATTATTGAATGAAATGTTTTATACTATGGGTATAATGACAAACGTTTCCTGTTATGCTATGATTCGGGT
>DAIMGK010000232.1:4341-6753 GCA_036723985.1 Flexilinea sp. | reverse complement strand
GGTTTCATACGCCTTTATCGCGGCAAATCAGGACGCCCAAATTGATTTTACTACCGTTTTACTACTCTCTCCGCAAGTTTATTACTTTCCTTGAAAGATAAAAAAATATGACTATGATCCATTTTGCTGAATAACGGAAAAATGGATACATAACGGGTCATGTCTCCCGTATCCATACCTGCATATTTCCTGGATTCCGGTTTGCCCAGGAATAATACGGAATGGCTTGAAGTATGCAGTTTTCCGTTGCGGGCGGCGCAGTGCCATACAATGGATCGGATAAAACATCATACTTGCCTTGCATCCGAAGGCAGACGATTTCTCCGGGAAGGTCCTGTAAAGCCGGAATCGGTAAAATTTTCTGATCACGGGGCAGGGACAGAGATGACAAAGGAACTGCCTGATCGGTCTCCTCAAAGCAGTAAATCATAGGCCCGCGTGCCAGCGCGACTTTTCCGGCGCAGCTGCGTACTTCCGGATTGGCATAGATGCGCCGTACGGGAAGCTCAAAAGACAGCTTCACGGTATCACCGGGCTTCCAGAGACATTTTAAATAAACATACCCATTCCGAACGGAAGCGACCGCGTTGCTGTTGCTGACTGTCAGGGTGTAGTCTGAAATATAACCAGGGATATGGATTGCGAGAGTGAAATCTCCTCCGCCGGGAATTGTAAACTCCGCCTGGCCTTCCCATGGGTAACGGCTTTCCATGCAAATACGGCCAAATTGTGTATCTGCTTCACTGCCGATCAGCAAATGACTGTAAATTGTGTCCTCGTCCTCACTCCACAAATACCGTCCCAGGGAAGCGATCAGTCTTGCCAGGTTAGGCGGACAGCATGCGCAGCTGTGCCATTGGGGGCGCTCATACAATACGTGCTCATAACCAGGGGTTTTACCGGCCACACGTTTGTCCACCTCCAGAGGGTTAACGTAGAAAAAGCGTTTTCCATCCAGCTGCATGCCGGCCAGAACCGCGTTGTACAGTTCCAGCTCCATCAGATCCGCATACTGTCCTTCAGCGCTGTTTTTCAGCATCTGGCTGGCAAAAAAAACCATCGCTACGGATGCACAGGTTTCCCCATAACAGCGGTCATTGGGCAGATCGAAGTCTACTGTAAAGGCTTCGTGATACGCTGAAGCGCCGACAGCTCCGGTCACATACATCTGTTTCCTGGTGATGTTATCAAACAGACGCCGGCAAGCGCTCAGCAAATCCTGGTCACCGATTTCCGCGGCGGCATCCGCCATGGCGGTGAGCATATACAACTGACGGACTGCATGTCCCCGGGCTTTTGTCTGCTTACGCACCGGTATGTCGGATTGGTTATAAACCGTATCTTCAGGCGGAATATCATATCCGCCGTAATGCATTGCCGGATGCGCGGGAGTATGCTTACTGAACCATTCCGGATCCTGGCCGCGTAAATTCAGGAACCGCAGTGCCATGTTCCGGTAGCGCAGTTTTCCCGTTGCACGGTACATCCGCAGGAGACCGATTTCAATTTCCTGATGACCGGGAATGCCTTCCTGCTCTTCAAAACGGTTGCATATATGATCCGCCAGGCGGATGCAGATGTGCAGAAGCCTGTCCTTCCCGGCAGCTTCATGCAGAGCAGCTGCGGCTTCCATCAGGTGACCGGCGCAGTACAGTTCATGGCATTCCAGTAGATTTTGCCATTTGTTCTCAGGTTCTTTCACTGTAAAATAGGTGTTCAGGTAACCGTCCGGCTGCTGGCAGCGTCCGATCAGCGACACCATCTCGTCTACACGGCGGGACAAGGCTTCATCCGGTTTCAGTGCCAGCGAATACGCCGCTGCTTCCAGCCATTTTGCCATATCGCTGTCCTGAAACACCATGCCATAGAAACTGCCGTCTTTTTCTCCGGCAGCCATGCGGAAATTATCGATGGCATGGGATTGTTCCGCTCCTGGTACTTCATCCCGCAGGATCTTTTCCATATAGGGGATGGTCACATCCGTCATGAGTGTCTGGCGGGGCGACCAGAAAGCATCCGTGATTTTCACGCTTTGCAGGGGGATTTCCCGGATGGACATAAGGTCACCTCACTTACTCAGTTTTTCATACCGGTCATTACGATGCCTTCCACAAAGTATCTTTGTCCGATCAGATAGAATACGATACCGGGAATAAAAGACAGACAGGTGGCGCACATGATGCTTGACCAGTCATCATTGAAGGATCCCCGGAAAATATTGAGGCCCAGCGCGAGAGTGTAGCGTTCCCGACGGGTAATATAGGTTACCTGCTGCAGCAGATCGTTCCACAGTTCAATGAATTTCAGCAGCCCGACCACAATCATGGCAGCTTTGATAGCCGGTACAATGATGAAGACGAGTATCCGAAAGTAACCGCATCCGTCGATGGTGGCAGCTTCATCCAGTTCCCT
>DAIMGK010000232.1:0-4331 GCA_036723985.1 Flexilinea sp. | reverse complement strand
AATCCGGTACAACCGTCAACTTCCGCTGCTTCATCCAGTTCCCTGGGTACGGTTTTTACAAACTGACGGATCAGAAAAATGTTGAATGCACCGCCGCCGCAAAAATGGGGCAGAATCAGTGGCCAATAGGTGTTCACCAGGCCTAATTTTGACCAACCGATGAACAGCGGGATCAGTGTTACCATGCTTGGCAGAAGCATGGAACCGACACAAAGGGTGAATAGGAATTTTTTGCCCCGGAAGCGAAGCCGGGCAAAAGCGTATCCGCCCATGGTTGCTGTAATCACAGCGCCGAACACGGCCGGCAGCAGAATGGTCATGGTGTTTCCCAGAAATTTCAGATAATCGAAGGATTTCAGTGTTTCCGGATAGTTTTCAAACCGCCAGGCAGGAGGTACAAAGGATGGCGGATAGGCATAGAGTTCTCCGTTGGACATCAAGGAAGATCGGAAGATCCAGTAGATGGGAAATATTACGATCAAACCCAGAAGGATTAAAAGGATAAAGCACAGATTATTCGCTACCTTTTCCCGGCGGGTTCTGGATGCAGCACGACTCCTGCGTGCAGGTATTTTCATTGTATGCGTGCTCATTCCTTATCATCTCCTTCATAGAAGATCCAGCTTTTACTGGTGGCAAACAGTATGCCGGTAAAAACTGCGATAAGAGCAAAGAGAATCACAGCGATGGAACTGCCGTAGCCATATTTGTGTGATTTGAAAGCCTGAGTATACAGCATAAAACACATGAAGTAGCTTCCGATACCTGGACCTCCCTGTGTAAGCGACAGTGCAGGCGTGATTACCTGGAGGTTGCTAACAAGACTCATCAGCAGATTATAAAAAATGATGGGAGTCATGCAGGGGATTGTGATTTTCCAGAAACGCTGCCAGGCATTGGCACCGTCTATCTCTGCTGCTTCATGATAGGTTCGGGGTACGTTTTGCAGCCCGGCAAGGAATATCACAATCAGATTCCCGCTGAGCCAGACAGCAATCAGCGCCAGAGATGGCGTGACCATACTGCTTGAATCCAGGAATTTGACAGAGGTCCCGCCATTTAGTTTAATCAGGTAATTAAACAGGCCATGGTTATAATCATAAAGCCATTTCCAGCCCAGGTAAACGGCCAGGGCAGGCAGCACATAAGGCAGATAAAAAACTGCGCGGAAAAAGCCTCGCGCCGGCACCTTGCGATTGAGCAGCATGGCAATAATCATGGAATAAATGATACTGCCAATTACAGAAATCCCTGCGTATTCGAGGGTAATGACAAGCGAACCGTAAAATTTTGTGTCCCGGGAGAACAGACGGACATAGTTTTCAAACCCGACAAACTTCATATCACCCAGGCCGTTCCAGTTGAACAGGCTCAGTGCAAAAGAAGCGATCATGGGCAGATAGGTGATACAGGTGAGGCCGATCACCGACGGCAGCAGCAAGAGCCATGCTGCCCGGGCCTCTGCCCGGTTATAGCGTATTCTGTTCCTTTTTGAGACGGCCGTCATCGCATCATTCCTCCCTGTGGCTTTTGTTTCTCAGAAGACAGGGGGAACGCAAACACGTTCCCCCTTCCGATCCATGCAGCCTGTTATTCCACGACGATAGCTTCGCTCAGCTCGGGATAGATTTCGTTGATCACTTCTTCCGCCGTGCGTTCACCGCTCCATACGCTCTGCAGGGCCGTAAAGAGTATCTCATTGGTGGTAACCTGGGTGTTAGGAGTGTAGTACCAACAGGTGGGCCGGGCGTAATTCATGGTATAGTCCACCAGCACCTTTTTCCCGGTCTCAAAATCTTTGTTGTATGGGTATTTCTCGTTGCCAAGCCATTCGTTGATGCCTTCCTCGGTCTTGTAGAAGTATTCGCTCTTGGGCAGCCAGATTCCGGTAAGCACCAGGGCATCCCAGTTGCTTTCTTCCCTGGTGTACCACTTGACGAAGTCATAGGCTTCCTGCTGATGCTTTCCCTTGAATACGCCTGTCAGGCCGGAAGTACAGATGGTGACTTCTTCCTTCATCATGGGCAGAGGCGCAATTCCGTAATTAATGTCCAGATTCGGGAAATCGGTGCCCAGCCTCCATGTGCCATCGGTGGTCATGGCCACGGTTTTGCTTCCGATACCAACGCCAACGCCGTTGTCTTCGGGTATAACGTTGAGAGGAGCTACATGCTCAACCAGCGCCAGATCGGCAACTTTCTGGATGGATTCGATTGCTTCGGGGCTGTTGATCAGGCACTCTTTGCCGTCCTCAGAGAACCATTTGCCGCCGTTGGAAAGAGCCCATACTTCCATCTGCCAGGTCCAGTTGTTCACAAACGCACCGTACTGAACGATTTTTTCCGGATTGAAGCCTTCCTCCCCGGGATGCTTGCCGGCTTCGTCAAATGTCAGGCGCTTGGCGACTTCCACAAATTCATCCCAGGTATAGGGTTTATCGGCGGAAGGATAAGGCTCATTTGCCGCATCAAACATATCCTTGTTATAGTAGAGGATCAGAATTTCGTTGCTGCTGGAATAACCGACAGGAACCCCGTTGTCCTTAAAGGTAATGCAGTCCATGGGCTGCAGCTTTTCACCGGCATACATATCGGAGACATCGGCCATGACGCCGTTGCGGGCGAAATACAGCACGGAGTTTTCATTAACCATACCGCAGTCCGGCAGCTGATCGGCAATGGCGTAATTGACCAGTGTTTCAGTATACTGTTCGTTGGGGATCTGCATGGGTTCCACAAATACTTTGTCCTGCATTTCATTGTATGCATCCAAAGCCTGCTGAACGCTTTCAGCTTCCGTCTGGTTGCCCCAGAAGGAATAGGTGATGTGTACACGACCATCGCCTTCTGCCAGTGCCAGTACCGGCAGGGTCAGAGCCAGACATAATACGATAACCAACAGTTTTTTCATTTTTCTTCCTCCTCGTAATGGATTTTTTTGAAGGTTATACGATTTACCTTCCATGTGATCATAAAATACCATTTACTGCTCTTCACTGTCAAGCGAATATTGAACAAATGCAACGGTTAATTTATTAACCGAATCTTGACAACTCAGGACGGGATGGTTATAATTTCAATAAAACGATTAACTGACTGAAAAGATGGTGCGGGATATGGCAACTATGCGCGATGTGGCTCTCCTGGCAGGCGTTTCCACGGCTACTGTTTCCCATGTGATTAACGGCTCAAAAAATATTTCCGCCGAGACAACTGAGCGGGTTCTGCAAGCTATTTCCCAAGTCAACTACAAACCAAATACACTGGCAAAATCCCTGCGTATGGGGCAGTCACATACGATTGGCGTACTGGTAGAGGATATCAGGGGCCTGCCTGTGGCATCCATTGTCAGCGGCATCAGCGAAACCCTGGCAAAGGGTGGATACAAGACAATCCTGCATGATCTGCATCTGCTGGAAAAACTGTACAATCAGTATGAACAGATTGGTTCCTACCGGCAGCGCATTAACGACGGCCTATCGCTGCTACAGTCGGCAAACGTGGATGGAATCATTTATGTAGCTATGCATGACCGGCATCTTGATTACCTTTTTGATGAAATGGATATACCGCTGGTTTTTGCATATTCTCACGGTACGGAAAAGGATACTTATATAACCTATTCCAACAGGGATTCTGCGGCAGACATAATTCGTTTCCTGATTGGCAAAGGTCATAAGCATATTGCAGTTATTGCAGGCCACCCCCATTCTTACCCAACAGCGCAACGCTTGTTGGGCATCCAGATGGCTATGCAGCAGGCGGGATTGTCTCTCCCGCAGGAGTATATCCGTTATGGTAATTGGGAGTATGAATCTGGAATGGTGCAGACTGGGGAACTTCTCAGACTGCCGATACGGCCAACAGCCATCTTTGCCATGAATGATCTGATGGCAGCCGGCTGCATGGCGGTGTTGACATCAGAAGGATTACGTATACCACAGGATATAGCAGTAGCAGGTTTTGACAACCGAGAAATCGCGGAGTATCTTCAGCCGCCGCTTACGACTGTCGCTCTGCCGACTACCGAGATCGGTGTTCAGGCTGCTTTGCATATTATTGATATGATCAGCAATCCGCGTATTCATCCTGCCAGAGAAATCATTAATTGTTCAATTGTCGAAAGGGCTTCTGTGTAGACCGCTCAACTGAAAATGCCGGTACAATGCATGATGGACCATAACGGCATCAGCGTCACGATTGACTCAAACATACCTGGGATTGGAGGATGCAGTGGAAGAAATGAACCGGATGCAGCAGCTGGAAAGTGCCAGGAGAGAACAGGAGGCGCTGATGAGCAAGACGGACGAGATGAAGATTTCGAATAAGCAT
>DAIMGK010000231.1:0-7256 GCA_036723985.1 Flexilinea sp. | reverse complement strand
TTTTGTGATACAAAAAAAACCGCCTTCCGGCGGCTGTCATAAAACAGTTTTATTGAAAAACTGGTGTCTTACTTGGTTGAAAGCCAGTGTTTTCAAGGCTTGCAGCGTGATTTCGGTCACGCTGTTTGCTTTTCTGTCAGTCCATTAATCGGGATGAAGCCGACGCAATTGTACTCGATATGGATGCTCTGCTCCCTGCGTCCGCTGCTCCTGTCAGGAGCTCCCACATAGATCGCCTTGATCAGATCGTGCAGGATATATCCATCCAGCTTGTCGATCTGCCCATAAGCCTTGATCTTCTCAATGAACTGTTCGAGGCTTTCCTGATTCTTTTCCTGTACTTCCATCTTCTGACGAAGATCATTCACTTCCGCTTCCAGCTGCTTCTGTTCCGCTTCATAGCTGGCACTCAGCATCTCGTAGCGCTCATCACTCAGGCGTCCGCCGGCATTGTCCTCATAGATCTTCATGAACAGGTGCTTCAGCTCGGAAATACGCTTTTCATCCTTGCTGATCTGCGCTTGACAGTTTTTCAGCTGCTCCGCGCTTGCCTGTTCCCGGGATCTGATCATCATTTCCCGGAAATGATCCTCATAGCGCAGCACATGGTTTGTCACAAATTGAATGTGCTTCAGGACTAACTGTTCCAGAACCACGGCGCGGATATAATGCCCGCGGCATCTGGTATTGCTTGACCTGTACGTGGAGCATTCAAAGAAATCCTGATTGGGTTTGAATGTCCGGCTTGAGCAGAAGTAAAGCTTGCCTTTGCAGTCCGCACAGAATACCAGCCCGGAAAAGATACTGCTTTTTCCTGTTCTGGTCTGCCGGTGCCGATGCTGACGGATTTCCTGCACTCTCTCAAAGACTTCCGGATCAATAATGGCTTCGTGCTGATTCGGGAAGATTGCCCATTTCTCTTTGTCATTATCCCGCTTCTTTGTGTCCCATATGGAGAGGGAGTATGTTTTGAAGTTTACAACACACCCGGTATATTCCAGTTTTTCCAGGATGCTGACAACTTCGGCTCCGCTCCAGTGATACGGGTCTTCCGGAATTTTGTTGGGATGATTAATGCCCAACTGCTGTTTGTGGACTGCCGGCGTCGGGATCTTCTCAGCCTTCAGCTGCTTCGCGATCTGATTAGGTCCCCGTCCTTCCATGCACAGATCGAAGATGTGACGGACAACATCTGCCGCTTCAGGATCAACAATCCAGTGCTTGGTATTTTCAGGATCTTTCAGATATCCGTACGGGACATTGGTGGTCAGCGTAATCCCTTTTTCGCCTTTAGCTTTGTTGACTGCTCGGATCTTACGGCTGGTATCCCTGGCAAAGAACTCATTGAACCAGTTTTTGATTCCGGCAAAGTCGTTGTTCACGCTGGTCTGATCAATGGAATCATAGTTATCGTTAATTGCGATATACCTGACGCCATGCTCAGGGAAGGTAAAGTTGGTGTACAGTCCGACCATCGCTTGATTTCTGCCAAGCCGGGAAAGATCCTTGGTAATCAAAACTCCAACTTTTCCAGCTTCGATTTCAGCCAGCATTTTCTGGAACTCAGGCCGATCAAAATTGGTTCCGCTGTAGCCATCGTCCACAAAGAAAACCGGATTCGGGAAACGATGTTCCCTTGCGTACCGGAGCAGTATGTCCTTCTGATGTTCAATGGATACGCTATCTCCGAAACGATCATCCTCCTGAGAGAGTCTGCAATAAAGTGCGGTGATTTTGTTCCCTGACAATGTCTTTTCCTCCTTCTCTGTCAGGGTGTCTTGCGGTACAGGATTGGTCGGGTTCATCATATCATATTTCTCTTCCGGTGTCATGGGTCATCCCTCCGTTTCTTCATCGGTTTCGTCATTTTCTTCGGATTCATTCGAAGCGCCAGTTGCTTTTCTTTCCATGATCCGTTCCAGATTCCGGTAAATCGATTCCATGCCCTCATAACTGCCGGTAACGATATAGGTCGTTCCGTGAATGACTTCCATGACAGTCATTTCCGGAATCCAGTAAGCGGATTCATTCTTTACGTGGACCGTTCCGTTTCCATCGATGGTAAATCTACCAATACTCATTTTCATTTCCTCCTTAACGTTCCCCAATATTTTGCTCGGGTTTTTTCCGGGATCTTTCGGCATCCCTGGCCGTACTTTCGGAATGCGCCTTCCGGAGCAGTTCATGAATGGATTCTTTCTTCTCAGGCTTACGCAGGGTCTCTGCTTCAGCTTTTTCAGGTTTTATCTCAGCTTTTTCAGCATCCGACTTCTGAACGGTTTCCACACAGTCAATGATCTTCCTTACAACTGCCGGATCAATGTCCTCGCTGATCAGTTCGGCGTTGATCCGTTCACGTTCAGCGGCCAGCTCCTCCTTTTCATTCTTCAGCCGTTTCATATCATCCGGCGTCAGATTGTTTGCCCGCATATACCGAAGAGATTTCCGGAACGAATCCAGTTCTTCCTGGTGCTCCTCAGCATACTTTTTCTGTGTGCTGGCAAACCCTTTCTTGCTCTGCTGAACAATCGGCAGGAGCTTGTCATGGCTTTCCAGGTGTTTCAGGGCGGTTTCCAGACGATGGTTTTCTTTTCCGATCTCTTTCAGCCGATCAAACTGCGCCTGGTATTTTCCGATAAAGTCCCTGAACTCCGTCAGCGTTCCTACCTTGTGATGGGTCATCCACGCAATGACGCTGCCCAGAAGCTTCACATCATTCACGCTGGCTTTTTCCCGGGCCGCGTGGCTCCATTCCGACCGTCCCTGTTTACGGATCGTGTTGTATTTCACAACGTAATCCGAGAGCAAAGGCTCAGGCTTTTCGGGTTTTCTTGCGCGGAGCTGCTTCATCTTTTCGATGGCATCCCTGATCCGCTGGCCAATTTCCATAATCAGTTTCTTCAAGTTCAACACCTTCCTGTTGTGCGCGATGATCTCCCGGTTATAATCACCGATCTCCGTCCGAAGGCCCTTTGCTTCCATGTGAGCGACAGCCGGACCGAGGTGAACCGTCGGCACGATTTCTTTTCCCTGTCGTTCATAAGAACGCAGGTCGATTCTTTCAGAGCAGTCCAGTTTTTCCAGCTTGCTGTTCACCAGATCTGCCCAGGATGACCGCCAGAGTTCCGCCTTGTCCTGATCGTTCCAGTCCACGGTATTCTCCTTATGGCTTTTCCAGTTTCCGGAGGGAAGCCGGATGCGATTGCCGTTTTCATCCAGGTCATAAACCTTTCTTGATTTCGGCAGCCAATTGCCCTTTTCGTCCATTGGACGCATCGTCAGCATGATATGTACATGCGGATTGCCATCGTGTTTGTCATGGATGGCATAATCAGCAATCATGCCTTTCGATACGAACTGCTCCTGACAAAATTCCCGGACAAGCTGTTCATGTTGATCGGCGGGAATTTCATTCGGCAGCGCGATGATGATGTCGCGGGAAAGCTGTGAGTTCCACTGCTTTTCCACTCTTTCGACAGCATTCCACAGCGTCTGCCGATCAGCGTAAGATTCGGGGGCGTTAGGCGGAAGAAGCACATCTTTTGCCATCACTTCAGCCGCCTTATAGTGGTAATATCTCATCCGCTGGTCGTATTCGCTGTACAGATTTTCACCGGACATATAAGCAGAGCCGGCAACAGCGGAATCGCCCCCGCTGCGTGAGCGGACAGAGATTTTAAAATGCGGACACGCCATGCCGCGAACACTTCCTTTCTCGTTACTTGCTCTCTGCCTGTGTAAAAACGCAGGCAGAGAGCATGATTGGGGTAGCCGGTTTCCGGCGCAGGGGCAAGCCCCTGCTGATGAAGATTCCGGCCGGAATCTTCATCTCAAAGCGAAGGCGAAAGCCGGAGCGCTGCCTCGCAGAGCGCAATTTGCACCGGGCACCGGTGTATAATTGCGCCTGATAAATCAGGACAGTTACCCAGTTTCCTCGCGCGCCGCCTCTTCCGCCAGCGCTTCGGTTGTTTCGCTGATCAGTTTGCTTTCCAGATTTCTGACGGATTCGTAATGAAACGCCTCCTGCAGAACCCGGAAGACCTGATCGTTCGTGAGCAGCATGGGCTCCCTCAAAAACTTTTCCAGCATTCCGCCTCGGGTGTAAATCCGGTGATCCCGGACTTTACGGTCAAGCCCTTTTCCTTTATGCCTGAGGATCCTGACCTGGTGGCGGTAATACCGTTCTTCGTCCTTCGCATTCTGGATTTCCTGATTAATCCGATCCAGCTCGGACTGCATGGTTTCATTAACAGGGTCCATTGGTTTTTTCTCCTTTCTTCGGGAAATGCAGAGAGCCGCTCGCGATGGAGCGGCTCTCTGCCGGTTCGGTTGGAAAACGGTTAAGCGGATTCCTCAGCTTTATCAGAAGCACTTCCTTCTTCAAGCGGGATTCCTTTACGCTTGCAGATCAGTTCGTCCAGTTTTTTCTGGCTGAAGCTGCTGCGGAACATCATCCCAAGCAGTGAAGTGATATCTTCGTTCTTCAGAACCAACGGTTCTTTCAGGAACGATTCCAGAATCATTCCGCGGGAAGAAAGACGTTCGGTTTCAGCCCTCTCCAGGAGCGTTTTCTTTTCCGCTTCCAGATCCTTTTTCTTTTGAGAAGCTTTTTTCAGCTTCTCTTCAGCCAGCTCCAGTTTCTGCAAAGTCTTTTCATAATTGCCGGTCATATTTTTTCCACCCCCTTTCCGTCAGCCTTACGGCTGTTGATGCGCTTCATGCGTCCTCCTTTCCCGAACAGTAATGCTGTCCGAACTGTTTTTGAGCACAAAAAAACCGCTGGTTTTGATCAGCGGCTTTGTCTGTCTGAAGGATCACCCCTTCATAATGCAATCGACATAATGCCCCGGAAAATGTTCCAGAGCAAATAGATTTTTTTCATTTTTCTCATGACATCAATCAAAACTTTTCAGATACTCTTCGTACTCAGTCTGAACATATTGATCATAGCATTTAGCAATATGCTGAATTCTTTTTACGACGGCACTGTGCGTGGAATAGCCAACTTCGGTGGCGATTTCCTGATCAGTATACTGCTGCATTTTCAGTTTCAGGATCTGCTGATCGCGGGGAGAAAGCGTTTTGATAAAGTCTTCAATGCGCAGCTTGCTGATGATCTCGTCCTCAAAACTTTCACGGCCAAGCGCTGCCGGCTCCGTTTCGTTTTCATCTGTATCCAGCGATTCCATTACGCCGATTTTCGTACGCGAATGAGTCCATGCGCGATAAAAATCTGTCTTTGCCCTGCTCGCAAACTTCCCAAAATCTTCCGGCGTCCGGTTCAGCCAGGCATCGTCAATGGTTGGTTGCCAGTTCTGCTCTTCGATGATTTTGGGAGTGACTGTGGCGATCATGGAAAAGAAATATTCATAAGAAGTCCACGGCACTTCGATTCCATGGCGCATGCTTCCAAGGACCGGAAAAGAGAAACCGAATTCTTCGAACTTCTGCTGAATATAGGATAAAGCACGATAGCACAGAATCCAAACCGGGAAATCTCCGGAGTAATGATTGAAGTTCTCAGTCATGCGATGGTGATTGCCTTCCTTGTCCGGAACTTCGATAAACTGCCAGAAAGCCCACGCATAACTGTCCATCACCAATTGTAGAAAAAGATCGTCATTGATCTGCTCGTCATACTTGTCGGTCCAGATCGGATCATACGGACAGCGCGGAAAATCCAGATACTCTTTTGCTTTGGATACAATTTCCTTAGGTAGTGCGTAGAAGAGCGGAAGACGGTGCTTATTCGTACCTTGTGCGATTGTGATGATCCTTCCGTCTTTAAAGAGTCTTGCCGCCGGAAACCTGGTGATTTCGTCCATGAACTGTTCCTTTCTGGTCACACGCGTTGTTTGGGATCATGCCAATCATATCATAAAACTGAAATATCGTCTTGTCCGGAAGATAAGTCATGCGAATATACCAGGAGGAAACCTTGGTGCGATATATTCCCAGAAACTGCGGATTCAAAAAGAGTTCGATCAATAACTAAATGCATTCATCCATGCGTACAACTATCTATAATTTCATTGACAAGAAAGACTGGAAATGATAGTATAATAGCGGTTGAAGGGCGTCATCCCTTCGGTGTGACTGACACCTATAATCCGAAACGGTGCAGGACATAGGAGCCTGAGGTTGGCGGGCAACGATAAAACCCGTTATGGTGCAGGACGCAGGGGCCTGCGGATGGCGGACATCGATAAAATCAGTCATTAAGGGAGACGAGTGGCATTACGGTGTCGCAGTCTCCCTTTCAATATTCAGGGAGGAAATCGAATGGCTATTTCAAAGAAGGCAGCTCTTTCAATTCTTTTCACTGCTGCGGAGAGCTATCGGAAGAATCTGATTGATCAAAGCCTGCTTTTTCTTTGCCTGGATAAGCACAAACGAGTTTACAGCCTGGAAGTCACTTTCGATGCCAGCAACTTTAAGCACTTAACGGGCGTTCAGACAAAACTCAGCGCCCAGCATTTCTATGAAATGTGCATTGACCGCAGGCTTTCCACAGATGATTTCAGCTTTGCGGAAGACGGAACAACCATCTGGAAAATGGAAGTGCTGCCCAGGTTGATCTCAAAGAATCTGTCCGCAAACATGCTGGGTGAATACAACGGTTCCATGCCTGTACTGTTTACCGAGCGGCTTGCAGGAAGCACATCTGCTTGCATTGGATTTGTCCGGTCTGATGAAAACGGACGTTACATACCCAATACCATTCTGAAAGGCGACGTACGAACCCTTGTTCACAGGGCAGATCGGATCATTGTAACATATCGGAAAAAACGTGCGGATATTCATTACAGCGAAATTGTCTATGCCGCAAAGAAGATTGAGTGGAATATGATTAAGCTTCCGGAAAGCCTTCAGTATCTGCCGTTGCCGAAACAAGAAAAGTGACATTCTGGAACACCCCCTTGAAAAGCAATGGAATCAATGTAAAATAGAAGGTGGAGGGGACTGTGAACGGAAGGCAGGAGTACTGGATGGAGAATCAATAAAAGCTTTCGCCCCTCGCGCCAGAGTAGGCGAAAATATTCACAGAAAACGAACAAAAAGGACTTGACAGTCATGCGGAATAGGGCTAAACTCGCACAGCACAGCACAGCACAGCACAGCACAGCACAGCACAGGCTGACTGCGCCCTTTTCGCGTCCTGCGGGGCGCTTGAAACTGAATACTATATTCGAGATGGATGACCGTCGGATTTGACGGGGTTACTATACCCTGTCAGGTTCGGCGGTTTTTGTCAT
>DAIMGK010000230.1:0-7290 GCA_036723985.1 Flexilinea sp. | reverse complement strand
GTCAGGGTTTGGGTTCAGGATCAGGGAACGGGGATCCGGGAAAAAGTCTGCTGATATCCGCAGCTCAATTCCTTATTCCCAACTCCCGATACCTGACACCTGATACCTGATCCCTGAAATACGATCAGAACCTCTCGATCGCCAGTTTCTCGACGTCGAGACAGTTCTTATAGACCGCGATGAACTTGTTAAAGCCATCGACTTCAGCCTGATCAGCCATGATCGTGGAAGATTCGCAGTCCGCGAAAACCTTGTTGTCCAGATAGTCTTCAAGGCTTTCCCCTTTGTCCTTCCAAAGGCTGTACGCCGCCAGAAGCGCCATTCCGTAAGGGCCGCCTTCTCCGGCGGTCTGCATGACTGAGACCGGAGCGTTGATCGCCGCGGAAAGGATCCGCTGACCGACACCCGGGGTCTTGAAGTAACCGCCGTGGCCGTAGATCTTGTCAATGGCGACTTTTTCATAGGCAAGGATATCCATGCCGATCTTCAGTGTGGCAAGAGCGCTGTAAAGATGCATGCGCATGAAGTTCGGCAGGTTGAATTTGGATTCGGCTTTCCGCATAAAGATCAGACGGCCTTCATCCAGATCAGTCACACCTTCTCCGGAATAATAGTTGAAGCTCATCAGTCCGCCGCAGTCATAGTCACCTTCCAAAGCCAGGTTGAACATCATGGAATAAAGCGCGTCATGTTCAACTTCGAAGCCAAAGACGTCCAGGATCTGCATGATCATTCTCGCCCAGGCGCTGGTATCGCTGGTGCAGTTGTTGCAGTGGACCATTGCCACGGGAGCGCCGGAGGGTGTTGTGACCATATCGATCTCGCGGTGCCGGTTGAGTTTTTTCTCGGTAACGATCATCGCGAAGTCAGAAGTACCCGCGCTGACATTCCCGGTCCGTGCCCGCACCGAATTTGTCGCCACCATACCGGTACCCGCATCCCCTTCACAGGGAACGACCGGGATCCCGGGTTCAAATTTACCGGTCGGATCCAGATACAAAGCGCCTTTTTCGGTCAGCGTTCCGCCGTCAGCACCTGCCGGCAGGACTTCCGGAAGCAGCTTGCGAAGGTCAAAACCGTATTTCTTTACATCCTCAAGCGCGTTGAATTTATTCAGCATTTCCTCGTCATAATTCAGCGTTTGGGAATCGATCGGGAACATTCCGGAGGCTTCTCCGACTCCCATGACCTTTTTCCCTGTCAGGACATAATGGACATACCCGGCAAGCGTGGTGATATAGCTCAGATTCGGGAGATGATCCTCGCCGTTCAGGATCGCCTGGTACAGATGGGCGATCGACCAGCGCTGGGGAATATTGAAGTCGAACAGGGCGCTCAGTTTTCCCGCGGCTTCGGCAGTGATGGTGTTGCGCCAGGTGCGGAATTCACAGATCTGGTTGTCAGCTTTGTCGAAGGGCAGATAGCCGTGCATCATGGCAGAGACGCCGATGGCCCCCGCAGTGGTCAGATCATCACCGAATTTTTCTTTCACATCCTTTTTCAGGTCAGCAAAACAAGACTGGATGCCATTTTTGACTTCATCAAGGGAGTAAGTCCAGATCCCGTTGATATAGCTGTTTTCCCATGTAAACGAGCTGGACGCAAGAATATGGTGATTTCTGCCCAGCAGAACGGCCTTGATCCGGGTCGAGCCCAGTTCTATTCCAATAACAGTATCTTTCAGGTTGATCATATTATCTCAGCTTCCATGCAATATCTTTGATGAAGAGTTCATCTTCAAGTTTTTCAACAGTCGTATCCTTGTCGATATGGACAAATTCGATATCCATGAATTTTGCCCAGTCGCGCATCATTTCCGGAGTCACATCGTAGCTCAGCACGGTATGGTGGGCACCGCCGGCGGTGATCCAGCATTCCACGCCGTCAGTCAGGTCCGGCAGCGCGCGCCACATCACACGGGCAACCGGCAGGTTCGGCATGGGCATGATCGGTTTCACGGCTTCGATGTCCTGGACGATGAGGCGCAGACGTCCGCCCATATCGATGAGGGACGCGACGATCCCCTTGCCTTCTTTGCCCTCAAAAACCAGACGGGCGGGATCCTTTTCATTCATTCCGATTCCCAGATGATGGGTCTCAATGCGGGGTTTGTCCGCGGCCAGGGACGGGCAGACTTCCAGCATGTGGGCACCAAGGGAATACTCATGACCTTTGACCAGATGGTAGGTGTAGTCTTCCATGAAAGCGCTGGAACCGTTTCCGTTTTCGCCCATGGCTTTGAGGATCGCGGTCATCGCGGAGACTTTCCAGTCACCTTCACCGCCATACCCATATCCCTGGGCCATCAGATGCTGGGAAGCGAGGCCCGGCAGCTGTTCCATGCCGTAAAGATCCTGGAATGTGTTGGAGAAAGCTTTGCAGCCGTTGCGGTCCATCATCTTCTTGATGGCGATCTCTTCCCGGGCCTGGTATTTGATCGCGTAAATGTTATCGGTATTGATATCATAGGAAGCTTTGTATTCATCGAAGAGGGCTTCAACTTCCTCATCAGTGACCGCGTTCATTTCCTTTACCAGGTCGCCGACTGCCCAGGTGTTGACTTCCCATCCGAGCTTCTTCTGGACTTCGACCTTATCACCTTCGGTCACAGCCACATCACGCATGTTATCACCGAAGCGCATGACTTTCATATGTTTTGAGAAATCGACACCGAAAGCGACCTTCTGGAATTCGGCAAGGCGTGCGATGACCTTCTCATCCTTCCAGTACCCGGCAACGACTTTGCGGGGTTTGCGGAGCCGGGCACCGATGAACCCGTGTTCGCGGTCGCCGTGAGCAGCCTGGTTCAGGTTCATGAAATCCATGTCGATCTCCTCATTCGGGATCTCAAGGTTATACTGGGTCGCGAAATGGCACCAGGGTTTCTGGAGCAGTTCCAGACCGTTCAGCCACATCTTTGAGGGGGAGAAGGTATGGCACCAGGTGATGACACCGAGGCAGTTATCATCGAAATTGGCTTCCTTCATCACGGATGTGATCTGGTTGGAACTCATCGCCGTTACTTTATAGATCAGCGGATAAGGCAGTTTTTCGCTGAGCCAGGCGGCCATTTCCGCGGCCCGTTCCGCCACTGTTTTTAATACTTCCTCGCCATACAGATCCTGGGATCCGACAACAAACCAAAATTCTTTACTCATGTATGTACTCCTTGATGCCCATCGTTTCAGGCACTGATTATATTATAACAGAAACAGCATAATAAATAAAGCTGAAAACGGCTGTTTTACAGCCGAAAAGTTCCGGAATATTCTTACCGAACATTCCGGAACTTTTGTTGGAAATCTTACAGCTTTTTCCGTGCGGAATAATTTGTAATGAAGGTCTGGATACTGATGAAGATCAGCAGCAGCACACCGGTCGCGATCTTCCCCCACCAGGAAAGCAGATTTCCGTTGAAGGTGATCAGGGTCGGGATGACTGATTTCAGCAGCACGCCGACAAGGGTCCCGAGCATGTTGCCGACACCGCCGGTCAGCAGCGTACCGCCGATAACAGCGCTGGAGATCGCTTCCAGTTCACCGCCCTGCAGGGAAAGGTTCCATCCGGATTTTACGTAAAGCGCGTAAGCAACGCCCGCAAGTACGGAGCAGAAACCATTGAAACCATAAACGAGAACTTTTGTACGCCCAACCGGAAGCCCCATCAGTTTCGCGGACTGTTCATTACCGCCGATCGCGTATACGTTTCGACCGAAACGGGTGCGCTGCAGGATAAAGAAACCGATCAGGATCATCGCGATGAAGAGGATGAAGTTCAGGTTGATAAAGGCGATCGGTTTGACTTTGACCCATTCTCCGTCAACATAATGTTTGAAATAGATCTTCCAGCTCGCGAGACTGTCTATCCAGGGATGAGAGATCGTCAGGGATTCACGGCTGATCAGGGAACAGACACCGCGGGCCAGGAACATACCGGTCAGAGTCGTGATGAAGGGCGGAACATTCAGGTAATGGATCGTCGCCCCCATCAGCAAACCAAGGCCGATACCGACGATAAAGGAAAAGATGATACAGATCGCAGGATGGATCCCCATGACACCGGTGCCGTATGCGATGATCATACCGGTAAGGCTCGCGATAGCCGCGACGGAAAGGTCAATGCCGCCGGTGATCAGGACCATGGTCATCCCGACCGCGGAGATCCCGTAATAGGAATTATCAAGGAACATATTGATGAATGTCCGCAGTGTCGTGAAACCGACTTTGCCATACATGATCGCGCCGAAAGCATAAATGATCAGGAAGATCAGGATGGCCGCGTAGACCATGATGAAATTCGGATTGAAAACCTTATTCCAGAAAGTCTGGCGTTTTGAAGTTTCTGTTTTTCCTGCCATTTTACGCCTCCTTCAGCACAGGGCTTTTCTTCGCAAATTTCTTTGAGAAGTAATTCCGGACCGGTTCAGACTGGAGCACGATCACGACCGCGATGATCAAGGCTTTGAATGCCATGGTCGCTTCAGAAACAATACCGAAATAATATACGAAAGTTACGATCGTGCGGATAATGATGGAACCGATGACGGTACCGGCAAGGCTGAATTTTCCGCCGTTCATATTCGTTCCGCCGATAACCACAGCCAGGATCGCGTCCATTTCATAGTTCAGGCCGGCGTTGTTGGAGTCGTTGCTCATGATGCGGCTGGAGTAGATCAGGCCTGACACCGCTGAAAGCAGACCGGTAACAGCGTAAACGATGATGATAACCATACGTGCGTCAATACCGGCCAGACGGCTGGCGCTGCGGTTGATACCCACAGATTCCACGAAGGTGCCGAAGGCGGTTTTCCGTACGAAAATGTACATGATCAGGATCACGACCGCTGTGATTATGATCGGCATCGGCAGCGCGAACATATGGCCCTGTCCGATGACACGGAAAGGAGAATACTGGGTTGTGAACTGTTTTCCGTTCGTAACGATCTGGGCAACACCGCGTCCGCATACCATCAGGATCAGCGTGGCGATGATCGGCTGGATATTGCCGAAACCGATCAGGAAACCGTTGAACATCCCCATCAGGACACAGACGAACAACGGGATGAGGATCGCCATCCAGAAAGGCTTCACGGTATAGTCACCCGGCGTGTTGTAAACCAGCACGTCCCAGCGCATAAATTTCAGCGCGATGGCGCCGGCAACGGCTACCAGAGCACCTACGGAAAGATCCGTGCCGCCGAGAGCGATCACAAGTGTCATGCCCATGGCGATGATCGTGATCTCCGCGGAGCGGTTGATGATATCGATCAGGGACCCGTAAAGCATTCCGGTGGCAGGCTGATAACTGATCTTGAAGAAATCAGGTCGTTTGATCAGGCATACGAGGAGGATCAGCAATTCCGCGACTACTGCCCAAAAGATTTTTGATCTTGTAATATCGGATAAATTAAATTTCTTTTTGCTCATGCCTATCACCTCATTTCACTGCGGTTGAACCTTCAGCAATGATATTCAGAATATCCTGCTGGGAGCAGTTTTCACCATCGACTTCAGCGACTTTCTGCCTGTCACGCATGACCTCGATGCGGTTGGAACAGCGGATGATCTCGTCAAGTTCGGAACTGATGAAGATCACAGACTGGCCGGAGTCACACATTTCAAGCATCAGGCGCTGGATCTCAGCCTTCGCACCGACGTCGATACCGCGGGTCGGCTCATCAAGGATCAGCACATCCGGTTCCGTTGCCATCCAGCGGGCAAGGATCACTTTCTGCTGGTTTCCGCCGGAAAGTTCACCGATCTTCTTTTCCGCGTCCGGGGTCGCAATACCAAGCGCTTTGATATATTTATCCGAAAGTTCATCCTGTTCTTTGCGGCTGATCGGATGGAGAAAACCTCTGCGGGCCTGGAGTGCAAGCGCGATATTTTCACGGATCGTCAGATCACCGATGATCCCGTCGCGTTTCCGGTCTTCAGGACAGAATGCGATCTTATTGGCAATCGCGTCATGCGGCTGCCGAATGGTGACCGGTGTTTCATTCTTTTTGATCTCACCGGTTTCGGTTCCTTTGACACCAAAAAGCATTTCCGCGGTTTCTGTACGGCCGGAACCCAACAGACCGGCAAACCCCATCAGTTCACCCTTCTTCAGATTGATTGAGACATCTTCAACGGATCCTTTGATGCCAATGTGACTGGCAGTCAGCATATAGGGGGCATTCGGATCAACGTTTGCCCGTTTCAGGTTGAAGATCGTATCCATATCTTTACCGATCATCAGGGTCACCAATTCGACTTTGGTTAGTTCACTGATATTATATGAACCGATCAAATGACCGTTGCGGAGGATCGTCATGCGGTCGGAAATTTCATAAACCTGATCCAGGAAGTGGGTAATGAATATGATCCCCATGCCTTCCGCTTTCAGATCACGCATCACATCAAAGAGCAGCTTTACTTCATTATCGTCCAGGGATGAGGTGGGTTCATCAAGGATCAGGATCTTCGCCTTAATATCGACAGCCCGGGCAATGGAGACCATCTGCTGGATCGCTGTGGAATAAACATAAAGCGGACGCGTTACATCTATATCCATATGGAACCGCTGCATCAGCTCTTCCGCCCGTTTGTTGATCTCTTTCCAGTTTACCTGCCCTCGTTTCATCGGCTGACGCCCGGCAAAAATATTTTCCGCGACCGTCAGGTTCGGGCAGAGGTTGATCTCCTGAAATACGGTAGAGATGCCCATCTCGATGGCATTTTGGGGAGAAGTCGGATTGATCTCTTTTCCATCCAGAATGATGGTCCCGGCATCTTTATGGTTCACACCGGTCAGACATTTAATAAGAGTTGATTTACCGGCACCGTTTTCACCCAGCAGAGAGTGAACTTCACCGGCTTTCAGATTGAAATCCACTTTGTCCAATGCTTTTACGCCGGGAAACTGGATCTCGATCTGTTTCATTTCAAGAATATAATCGTTTGCCAAGGGGCCCTCCTTATTAAAAATACAGGACGGAAGAGCGTTTTTACATCGTATATCTCATCCGCCCTGTATTTTGAAGCTCCCCGTTACGGGGAGCTTCAGGATGATTTTTACAATTTCGAATTAGTACTGGCGGCTGTCAATGACGTCAGCAGCTTTGATGGAGACGGTGTCGTCAAGGGCGATGCCGCCGTCCATATCGTAGACGAATTCTTCGGGGTGGACGATTTCCTTATCGAAGGTTTCGCCGTCTTCGATGCGGAGGATGAAGGATTCAACAGTCGGGCCATACAGCGGAGTGCATTCGACGGTGCAGTTCATGTCGCCGGCGACGATGGCGTCGAA
>DAIMGK010000229.1:0-7324 GCA_036723985.1 Flexilinea sp. | reverse complement strand
AAGGAATTTGATCGTCGCGACCAACAGAAGCAGGGCGAAGGTCCCGTATAAGAATTTGAACGAGGAAGAGGTTGCCACAGCCAGATAAATCGTACCGAAAGACATGGCAGGCATCAGGTACGGGAAGAAGGCAAGACTTTCGACCCATTGGGAGAGCTTCGTCCCCCGGCGCTGAACGCAGGCATAACCGATCAGCATACCGCTGGTCCCGACGATCATCGCCACTGCCAGCGCCAATCCGACCTGACGACCAAGGCCTGCCCACATGGTGGGATTCCGCAGGATCCCCGAAACCATCCCGGTCTCATAAGCCGAGTCTTCAGCCCCGATCCAGAATGTCAGTGTCATGTTGCTTATGCTGTAATTGCCCGGCTGCTTCAGCACAGATTCCAGCGCGAAGGAAAGCAGCGGGATGATGGCGAAGAAAATAGTGAGGATGATCAGCAGAATGGAGATCGGCCAGTTTGCTCCGCGAAGCTTCACCAGAGAGACCTGGCCGGATTTACCGGTCACGGTCGTAAAGGACTTGCGCTTGCCGGTAAACCACTGGTTGATGCCGAGGATCATACAGCCCAGCAGGATCGAAACGAAGGCGATGATATACCCCTGTCCCTGATAACCCTGCTGGATCAGCGAGCGCATTTTTGTGGAAAGCGTCCACATCTTGACCGCGGAACCAAGGAAAACCGGGACGGTATAGGAACTGAAACCGCTGGAAAAGATCAGCAGGAACGTGGAAAGGATCGCCGGAAGCACGATCGGGACGGTGATCCGCCGGATGATGGTTGCCCGGGATGCTTTCAGGATCGTGGCGCTTTCTTCCAGCGTCGCGTCCATATTCTTTAGAATACCGCCGATGAGCAGATAAGCGAAGGGCGAGTAGTGCAGCCCGATCACCACGATCATCGGGAACAGCCCGTACACAAACCATTGCGGCATACAGACTCCGAAGAGCGCCTCCACCATACCGACATTGCCGCCGCCGACCTTACTGTTCTGGAACATATTGGTCCAGAATAACGCCAGTGTCCAGGCAGGCATCATGTACGGAAATACAAACACGGAAGAGATGAATCCCTTGCACTTCAGATCGGAACGGGTAATGAACCAGGCGACCGTTCCGCCGATCAGAATACCCAGAACTCCCGAGCCGCAGGCAACGATCAGTGAGTTGACCAGCGGTGTCCAGAAGTTCACCCGGCTCCAGTCATCCCCTTTGAACAGACGCTGGAAGTGATTCAGCGTAAACGAGCCCACGGGCAGACGGTAGAGTTTTTTCTCCTGGCCGGCATGGATCGTAAACATATTGGAAAGCATCGTGATCAGCGGGAGCAGGGACAGGACGATCAGCGCGATCAAAAATATTACAAGCAAAATGTTCGCGGGTTTCGAGAAAAACGCTCTGATCCTGTATTTCAGCGGCTCACCGGACGTTTTCTGACTTGTCTGCGTCATGCGTTTTCTCCTTTCTTTTCAGTAGTGATTTGCCTGCAGGAGGTTCCCGGAAAAATGTATTCCGGAAAACCCAAAACGTGACAGTTCCATCTATCTTCGTCAGACAGTGACTGTCCCCGTCGGCGGGCTCTGAATCGTTACGATAATAAAATTAGGAGTGAGAAACACTCCTCACTCCTAATTTCTGACATATGGCTGTATCAGCCTACGCGCACCGCGATGAATTCGTAGATGTCAACGTAGTTCTCGTCAATATATTCGAGGTCTTCAAATACCAGGCGGGTGCTCCAGTATTCGTACGGTTCATCTTCCAGACCTTCCGGTTTGAGGATGGTCGTGTTCGGGGAATAATAACCCTGGGAAGAGTTCCAGGACTTCGGACCGGCGAAGCCGGGTTCGGTCAGCAGGTAGTTGATGAACAGGGCGCAGGTATACGGGCAGTCCGTATCTTTCGCGACGGTGGCATAGATCGGATACATGAATCCGGAGAAGCCTTCGACTTCATTTTCGAACTGGACAACGGTCAGGTTGCCGCGGTCCGCTTCATCGACTTTGCGGAGCTTTGAGAAGACGAACAGCCCCATGTTGCCGGGAGCGCCGGAGGCGATGCCCGTCGCGATCTTGGACGCGGAGGTGTAGGTATAGTTGACGTTCTTCAGGAAAGCATCGATCCAGGCATAACCGGAACTCTCGAATTCACCGGCTTCGAAGGGCTTGCCGTAGCGGGCTTCATAAGCGGCATCGAGGCGTTCGGTCCATTCGGGGGATGTCAGCATCATCAGGAAGTTGAGGTTGACGGTCTCTTTGGTCGGATCCTTAAAGAAAATGCGGTCTTTCCATTCCGGTTCGGTCAGTTCCCAGATGTTGGTGAAGTTGATGGAACCGTTGCCGTTGTGGTAAATCAGCAGAGAGTTGATGAAGGTCACGACAGTCGGGAACTGGTAAGCTTCTTCGATATCACCCTTCAGGGATTCCGGGAAGTAGTTGAAGGAAAGTCCATCATCCAGAAGGTTGGTCTTCAGATCCGGACCGTTCTGGCACAGCGCCATATCCGCGGAATCCTTGACACCGGAACCGATGGTGTTGGTAAGGATGGTATAGGTTTCGCCGTCATCGATTTCCGCATAGACGACTTTATCCGCCAGGGCGGGATAATCGGTCATGAAGTTGGCAGCGGCTTTTTCGGCAAAGCTGGTGGTGGAATAGAAATTCAGCTGCGCGCCGGCGGCAATTTCTTCCTGAGCCCTTGCGTACAGTTCATCATTGCTCATGGAAGCGGCAGCGGCGAGCGCGTCTTCAACCGATTCGGCCATTACACCGGCGCTAACACACAGGACAAGCATCAGTACAACAAGTAAAGACAATACACGTTTCATTCAAAACCTCCTGAAATTTAAAATAATTCTTCGTTTTCGCGAAAGATATCCTATTTCATTATATTTGAAAACCGCCATTCGTCAAGATTTCCGCACCGTGAATTTCTTCTTTGCGGATTTTGCGGATTTTGCGGATTTTTTTATAAATTGAAAAAGGTAATGATAAAGATAGCTTTATAAACAATAAAAACCGGATAATAAACCGCTAGCGGAAATGATCGAAACTATCAGGCACGCCATGCTGGCTTCGCAGCAGCAGGGAATCAGTCCCCGTTGAAGTTCCCGGCGGGGCAGTAATTCTTATTTTTTATTTTCTTCTTTTCCATACTTCATGTTATAATTAAAAGGTTATATCAGGCAAATTTGCCTGGCGTCGGGAGGGAAAAATGACACGGAAACCTGTTGTAGCACTTGTAGGCCGGCCGAATGTCGGCAAAAGCACTTTATTCAACCGTCTCACGGGAACGCGGGACGCGATCGTGGATGACGTACCGGGAACCACCCGGGACCGGCTCTTCGGTCATGCGGAATGGTGCGGTACGGAATTCGACGTCATTGATACCGGCGGTATCGATCCCGAACAATCAGGGCAGAAAACGCCGCTCTCCGTGGGGTCGGCTGACTTCATCTCCGATATCAAGACCCAGGCACTGCTGGCTGTGGAAGAGGCGGATGTAGTCCTTTTCCTTACCGATGCCTCCACAGGTGTGACGGCCGCCGACCGCGAGATCGCGCAGATCATGCGCCGGCTGCAGAAGACCGAAAACGGGAAACGCACTCCGCCGGTCCTCCTGGTCGTCAACAAGGCCGACTCCCAAAACCTGCGCGCCAATGTTCCGGAGTTTTATGAGCTCGGCATGGGCGATCCCTATCCCATTTCCGCGATCCACGGTACGGAGACCGGCGACCTGCTGGACGCGCTTTGTTCCCTTTTCCCGGAACAGGAAGAGGAAGAGCCGGATGAAAGCGTAAAGATCGCTATCGTCGGCCGTCCGAATGTCGGGAAATCCAGCCTCCTGAACCGCCTTTGCGGGCAGGACCGCGTGATCGTCAGCGACATTCCGGGAACGACCCGGGATGCCATCGACACCAAACTGATGGTGAATGATGTACCCGTCACCCTGGTAGATACAGCCGGTATTCGCCGCAAAGGAAAAGTTGAAGCGGGAGTGGAAAAATATTCCGTCATCCGTTCCATGCGCGTGATCGAAGAGGCAGATGTCTCACTGCTGATCATCGACGCCACACAGGGTGTATCCGCGCAGGAGGCTCACATCGCGGGTTATATACTGGAAGCCTGGAAGAGTGTCGTCGTTGTTGTCAACAAGTGGGATGCTATTGAAAAAGACACTTACACCATGCAGCAGTTCACGGAAAAGATCCGGAAAGATCTGAACTTTCTGGATTATGTACCGATCCTGTTCGTCTCGGCAAAAACCGGGCAGCGCACCGATCAGATCCTGCCCACCGCACTGCAGGTCCAGGAACAGCGGCTTGTCCGCATCCCCACCTCAGCGCTGAACGATGTGATCCACGAGGCACAGGACAAGCATCATGCCACATCAAAGACCGGCCGCTCGCTGCAGATGTATTACGCGACACAGGTACGCAGTGATCCGCCTACCTTCATCATCTACGTGAATGATCCGGAACTTGCTCATTTTTCTTACAAACGTTATCTGGAAAATCAGCTGCGGGAACGGTTCGGTTTTATCGGAACGCCGATCCGCTTTGTATTCAAGGCGAGAAGATAAGATCAGAGTTCAGTGTTCAGAGTTCGATATTCGGTGTTCACTGGTTTATAACTGAAACGAACAACTGACAGCTAATGACTATTGACTAATAACTATTAACTGATAACTGACAACTATTTTCATCATACTTGCGGTATGATTATTGGAAAGAGGAATTATGGCAAAGAACAATTTTAAAAACAGAAAATCCTATACGAAAGAGATACACGAATCAGAAAGCAAACCGAAAAAGAGTAAATGGCAGGAATTGATCGAAGATATCCTCCTTGCAGTCGTCCTTTATTTTGCGATAGACTTCTGCATCGGCCGTTTCCGTGTTGAGAACATTTCCATGGAAACCACCTTTCATGAAGGGCAGCTGGTGATGGTCAACAAACTGAATTACAAGTTCAGCGAACCGCGCCGGGGTGATGTGGTGATCTTCCATTCACCCGTTGATCCGGGCAAAGATTACATCAAGCGTATGATCGGCCTGCCCGGTGATCATATTGAAGTGACAGACGGCGAACTGTACATTAACGGTGAAAAGATCGATGAACCGTGGCTGCATGAACCGATAGAATACTCCGGAAAATGGGATGTACCCGCAGGGCAGTATTTTGTTCTCGGAGACAACCGAAACCACTCCTCTGACTCCCATGTCTGGGGCGGTGTTCCGCGGGGGAACCTGGTCGGGAACGCGTTCTTCCGGTACTGGCCATTGAACCGCATCGGCATTATCCGAAACAGCATCACCCTCTCCACTGATGAGGTAGAATAAGGAGCGGAAAACCATATGGAAAAAGAAGAAAGAACTTACTGTCCGGAATGCCAGGTAGGTGTTTTCCGCCGGGAAGGCGGTACGTATTACACATGGATCGAAAACGAACTCGTGATCGTACCTGATTTCCCCTGCTGGGTCTGCGATGTCTGCGGTCACCGGGATTGGGACCAGGGCGCAGTTTTTCAGCTTCGTATGCTGCTCTCACCCACTGCCGGGACAAACAGTTTTGACCGTGTACGTCCTCCGGTAGCAGCCGGAACAGATAAAGAAACAAAACACAGAAAGCAAAAAGCCCGCCGTTCGGCGATATAAGAATACTTCATACCCCGCCCAAATGATCAAATGAATAAAGGCTGCCGGAACCGGCAGCCTTTATTCATTTCACACAATCAGAACGAATCATCCACAAGGCAAACATCTCAAGAATATCCGGTCAGGACTCGGCACAGGCGGATACCCCCGGGACCGGTTCATCATTATTGCTTTGAAAACGCCCTGCGCTTATACTATCCGGAGTACTTCTCCTATATAAACCGTGTGGATCGCATCCGTCTTATAGTATTGTTCGATCACATTCTCTGGTATGGCAGCAGGGTCTATATCCTGTCGGTAGATCTTTTTGCAGAGGATCGTCTGTTCTGCCTGTTTGAATGTCACAGCGGTATCCAGAGCCACAGGTGTCAGTGACGTCAGTGCCACCTTATCACACTCCCGCCCCGATTTGCTGCCGAGGATCCCCAGGTCCTGCCGGCAGGATTCCGGGAAAAAACTGACGGTAAATAACGCGTTTTTCTCCAGAAACTCGTGTGTATAACGGGACTGCCTGATATATATGGTGGCTACGGGCAGGCTCCACAGGGTTCCCAGACCGCCCCAGGAAACTGTCATCGTATTGTAATGATCGATCGTCCCGGCAGTGACCAGTGCCCAGTCTTTATCGAAACTGTTAAAAATACTCTTATCAAAGCCCATGCTTCTCTCCTTTATCGATTTTTGATCTTGATTATAAATCTTTTTGGAAAAATTGGGACCCTATTCTGAAGCCGGCAAGTTAAACCCTTTTTATGCTGCCTGAGAAGCTTGGGACTTTTGGATCATTAAGAGAAACTCATGTCCGTTTTTCAACCGGAGGACAATTCCCCTCAGTATTTACATCAGGTGAACCATCCCCATAAAAAAAGAGCGGAAGAACCGCTCTCTTTTATATTTCGTTATAATACGTTTATTATTCTTCACTGCCGGGGACTTCAATGCCCTTGCTGCGCATGGCTTTCTTGACTTCGATCAGGCGGGACTGGCCGATGCCGTCGAGATCAAGCACAGCCTGATCACCGTTTTCAAGTGCTTTCAGAACATCAGAGGCTTTCTCGAAACCGACTTTCGCCCAGGCTTTAATGCTGGCCGCGCTCAGATCCAGATCGGCGAGTTTCATATTATTGACGTTCTTACCTTCTTCACGGGTCTGTTTTTCAGCCAGGAAATCCTGACGAGCCTGCAGACGGCGATAGAAGCGATCGACCTGTCCTTCCATATCAAGCAGACGCTGCTGCTGACCGGTGAAGAACGGATGGCACTTGGAGCAAACTTCAGTGCGGATCTCTTTTTTGATCGAACCCGTTGTCCAGGTATTACCGCATGCGCAGGTCACCTTCGCATCGTAATAGTAAGTCGGATGGGTATCTTTTTTCATTTCGTATTTTCCTTTCGCGATTCGTTTCTCATGTCACGGAGAGAAACGGACGAGCTGTATAATTATTCTTCCGCCGCGGGAACAATGTTCACACGCTTCTGACCGGACGGAAGCGTTTCATAAGCGACCGTACCATCAGCGGTAGCGAACAGAGTGTAATCGCTGCCTACACCGACGTTCTTGCCCGGTTTAATTTTGGTGCCGTGCTGGCGGACCAAAATGCATCCGGAGAGAACAGACTGACCGCCGAAGCGTTTTACGCCCAGGCGCTGTGAATTCGAATCAC